>JBHIWE010000046.1:0-22529 GCA_041987645.1 Acidovorax sp.
GCAGGCCTGGGGCCAGCAGCGGGTGGACGCGATGCGCAGCGCCATCGTCTTCGGGCTGGAGCCGGTGTTCGCCGCGCTCACGGCGTGGGCGCTGATCGGCGAGCGCATGGGCCCGGCGGGCATGGCCGGCGCGGCGCTGATCGTGCTGGCGCTGGTGGTGAGCCAATGGCAGCCAGCGGCGCCGCCGATCAAGAGTGGCGGCTAGCAGCGCTCCTTGAAGAAGCGCCCGGCATAGCCGGAACGGGAACGGGAGCCGCGGCGCAGGGTTGAGCGAGCCGCTCAGACAACCCGCTCAGGGCGCTGCGCCCATCGGCACATCGGCCGCGCGGCGCGGCGTGCCGATAGGCGCGCTGGCCTGGCCCTTGGCCACTGCAGCCATGTCTTCCACGCTGGGATACTGGCCCAGCAGCACGTAGTCGAACACACGGCGCGCGATGGGGCCGGCCGCAGCAGCGCCGAAGCCTGCGTTCTCCACGATCAGGGCCACGGCCACCTGCGCGTTCTCGGCCGGCGCAAATGCGGCGAAGAGCGAGTGGTCGCGCTGGTGCTCTTCCATCGCCTTGGCGTTGTATTTCACGTTCTGGCCCAGGCTCACGGCCTGCGCCGTGCCGGTCTTGCCGGCCGAGGTGTAGGGCGCACCGGCAAAGATCTTGGTGCCCGTGCCGCCCTTGTTCACGGACACCAGCGCATTGCGCACGATCTCCACGTTCTTCCTCGCATAGCCCAGCGGCTGGCCCGGCGGCTGCGGTACCTCGGTGACCTGGCCGCTCACCGTGTCTCGAATCGCTTTGACGAGGTGGGGCCGGTAACTCGTTCCGCCATTGGCCAGCGTGGCCTCGGCTCGGGCCAACTGCAGCATGGTGAAGTTGTTGTAGCCCTGGCCGATACCCAGCGACACGGTTTCGCCCGAATACCAGCGCCGCTGCTCGGGGCGCTTGTAGGTGTTGCGCTTCCACTCGGTGCTGGGCAGCACGCCGCGCACCTCGCCGCCCAGGTCGATGCCGGTGAGCTGGCCGAAGCCCAGCGGCTTCATGAAGTCGTGGATGGTGTCCACGCCCATGTCCACCGCGAGCGAGTAGAAGTAGGTGTTGCTGGAGAACTGGATGGCGCGCTGCATGTCCACCGCCCCCAGGCCGCCCTCGTGGCTGCGGAAGGTGCGCCCGCCGTAGGTGAAATAGCCAGGGTCGTTGAAGATCGCCGCGGGCGATCGCTTGCCGAGCTCCAGCGCACCCAGCGCCATGAAGGGCTTGTAGGTGGAGCCGGGTGGGTACGTGCCGCGCAGCGCGCGGTTGAGCAGGGGCTTGTCGATGGATTCGTTCAGCGCCTGCCAGTTATCCGAGTCGATGCCTTCGACGAAAAGATTGGGGTCAAACGTGGGCTTGGAGACCAGCGCCAGGATCTCGCCGTTGCGCGGGTCGATGGCCACCAGCGCGCCACGCCGGTCGCCGAAGAGGTCTTCCACCATCTTCTGCAGCTTGATGTCCAGCGACAGCATCACCGTATTGCCCGGCGTGGCCGGATAGCTCGCCAGCCGCCGCACGGCATGGCCACCGGCGGAGGTCTCCATGCGCTCCACGCCAGTCTGCCCGTGCAGCGTGGTCTCGAAGCTCTGCTCCACGCCCAGCTTGCCGATGTGGTCGGTGCCGCGGTAGTTGGCAGCCTCGTCCGAATCCTCGATGCGGGCCTTCTCGCGCTGGTTGATGCGACCGATGTAGCCGATGGCATGGCTGGCCACCTCGCCCATCGGGTAGGTGCGAAAGAGCCGCGCCTTCACATCCACGCCCGGGAAGCGGTACCGCTGGGCGGTGAAGCGCGCCACCTCCTCGTCGGTCAGCCGGGTGCGGATGGGCAGCGACTCGAAGCTGCGCGCGTCCTCCATCAGCCGCTTGAAGCGGCGGCGGTCACGCACGTGGATGTCCACCACCTTCGAGAGCTCGTCGATGGTGCCCTCCAGGTCATCGACCTTGGAAGGCGTGATCTCCAGCGTGTAGGCCGAATAGTTGGTGGCCAGCACCACGCCGTTGCGGTCCACGATCAGGCCGCGATTGGGCACGATCGGCACCACCGCCGTGCGGTTGCTCTCGGCCTGCTCGGCCAGGTCTTCGTGGCGCATCACCTGCAGCACGATCAGGCGCCCGACGATCAGGCTGAAGGCCAGGAAAACCAAGCCCCCCACGGCCAGCACGCGCATCCTGAAGCGGGACGCGTCGGCCTCGTTGTTGCGCAGCTCGGTCATGCAGGCTCAGAAGGTGTGAAGGAGGCAGCCAGGGCGCGGGCCGCGTCGGGCAATGGCAACGCGGCAGGAACCTGTTCTGGCGAGACGGGCGGGCACGGCGGAGCGTTCATGCCCTTTTAGAGGGGCCGGTTCTCATCGGGTTCCGGCGAGCGGCGCTGGGGCGCGAGCAGCACCCAGCTGGCCAGCGGCCAGAGCAATGCCTCCAGCACCGGCGCGGCCAGGCCTTCGATCCCCGGCACGATGCCGCCACTCAGCAGACGCAGCAGCAGCTCGATGGCATGGGCAACCACGAAGAGCGGCAGCACCTGCAGCGCCTGCGGCCACACGCTGAACCACAGCAGGCGGCGGTGGGCGTAGATGGCGCCGTACATCAGCGCGATATAGGCCAGCGCGTGCTGACCCAGCAGCGCCGACTGCACCACATCCATGCACACGCCCAGCGAGAACGCCACGCCCATGCCCACGCGGTGGGGCTGGTGCACGCCCCAGAACGCCAGCAGCACCAGCAGCAGGTCGGGCGTCCAGACCACGCGCCCCAGCGGCAGCATGTTGAAGGCCAGAGCGGCCAGCAAGCTGGCCGCGATGAAGAGCGGGCGTGCCGGCAGCAGCAGCTGCTGGCCTTTGGGCATGATCATCGGCGGCCCTTGTTGCTGCGCTTGGGCGCGGGTTCAGGAGGCGCCGGGCGCTCAGGCAGCTCGGCGGTGAGCGGCTGCAGCACCATGACGTGGCGCGCGCCCAGCATCTGCGCCAGCGGCACGCAATAAATGCGTGCAAAGGCGGAATCGGCCCGGCGTTCCACGCGCACCACGCGCGCCACCGGCAGGCCCGAAGGGTACAGGCCATCGACGCCGCTGGTAGTGAGCAGGTCACCTTCCTGCACGTCGGCATTGCCGGGCATGAACCGCAACTCCATACCCCCGCTGTGGGCGGCCACGGGGTCACCGTAGGCCACGCTGCGCGCGCCGGTGCGGACGTTCATCACGGGAATGGCCTGGTCGCGGTCGATCAGCAGCGTGACCTCGCTGACCAGCGGCAGCACCCGGGTCACCTGGCCCAGCACGCCGGCGGCGTCCATCACCGGAGAGCCCAGCTCGACGCCGGCCACCTGCCCGCGGTCGATGACCACACGCCGGGTGTAGGGGTCCGCCGTGTCGTAGATCACCTGGGCGGCGTGCGCGGGCGTGGTGAGGCGCTCGCGCAGTTCGAGCAACTTGCGCAGGCGGGCGTTTTCCTGCTGCAGATCTTCGGCCTGATTGACGCGCTGCGCCATCTCGGCCATCTTGCGCTGTGCCTCGTCACGCGTTTGCTGCGCAGACTCCAGCGTCTGCAGGTATTCCGCGGCATGGTGGGCGACATCCACCGGCTGCAGCATGGCCCACTGCAGCGGATACAGCACGGTCGAGATGGCGTTGCGCAGCAGGCCCGTGACGCCAAAGCGGGCGTCGGCCACCATCAAAAACAGCGCCAGGGCGCTGTAGAGGACGAGACGAGAGAGCGTCGACGGCCCTTGCCGGAAGAAGGAGGGCGCAGACCGCTCAAGGGTGCCGAAGAACATGCGAAGAACCTGTCAGGGCAGGGCTGCAGCAGCAAAATGCGGGCTCAGGAGGTGGCCCGCAAAGCGCCAGCCCGGGCTGGCACGGCGTACCACCCTGCGCAGGAGCCAGCCACCAGGCGCAGGGCCATCTCGCCTCACTCGCTCGTGAAGATGCTGCCCTGGCGATCCATGCGCTCCAGCGCGATGCCGCAGCCCCGCACCACGCAAGTCAGCGGGTCTTCGGCCACCAGCACGGGCAGACCGGTTTCCTCGGCCAGCAGGCGATCCAGATCGCGCAGCAGCGCACCGCCGCCGGTCAGCATCATGCCGCGCTCGGCGATGTCAGCGCCCAGTTCGGGAGGCGTCTGCTCCAGCGCGTTCTTGACGGCCGAGACGATCTGGTTGAGCGGGTCGGTCAGGGCTTCCAGCACTTCGTTGCTGGAGATGGTGAAGCTGCGCGGCACGCCTTCGGACAGGTTGCGGCCCTTGACTTCCATCTCGCGCACTTCAGAGCCCGGGAAAGCCGAGCCGATGTGCTTCTTGATGGATTCGGCAGTGGGCTCGCCGATCAACATGCCGTAGTTGCGGCGGATGTAGTTGATGATGGCTTCATCGAACTTGTCGCCGCCCACGCGGACCGAGCCCTTGTAGACCATGCCGCCCAGCGAGATCACGCCGACTTCGGTCGTGCCGCCGCCGATGTCCACCACCATGGAGCCGGAAGCTTCCGACACCGGCAGGCCGGCGCCGATGCCGGCGGCCATGGGTTCCTCGATCAGATAGACGGCGGTGGCGCCGGCGGCCTCGGCCGCGTCCTTGATGGCGCGGCGCTCGACCTGGGTCGAACCGCAGGGCACGCAGATGATGATGCGCGGGCTCGGCGTGAGCAGCGTGCGCGGATGCACCATCTTGATGAACTGCTTGATCATCTGCTCGGTGATGACGAAATCGGCGATCACGCCGTCCTTCATCGGGCGGATGGCTTCAATGTTGCCGGGCACCTTGCCCAGCATGGCCTTGGCCTCGCGGCCGACGGCCTGGATGACTTTCTTGCCGTGCGGGCCGCCTTCGTGGCGAATGGCTACGACCGACGGCTCGTCCAGCACGATGCCCTTGTCGCGGGCGAAGATCAGGGTGTTGGCAGTGCCAAGGTCAATGGCAAGGTCGGTGGAGAAGTACCGACGGAAGGCTCCGAACATTCAATATTCCTCTTGGGCACGACACGCGCTTCGGCTGGCCGTCGCCTTGTTTTACGGGGTGTTAAGTGGCTTTTTTCGCCCAATGACCGGCGTTGGAGAGGCTATTGCGGCAAAGGCGGGATAATACCGCATCCCCTGTGAATAACTTTCAATCGCGCGCGGCTGAATTGGGCTTTACATCCCGTTTCTGCGCGCCGACATCGCCCCCACCCTATGGCACTGACACCCCAGGATATCGACCGCATCGCCAATCTGGCGCGGCTCGAACTCAGCCCAGCCGACAGTGAGCGCATGCTCACCCAGCTCAACGGATTCTTCGGCATCGTCGAGAAGATGCGGGCCGTGGACACCACCGGCATCGCGCCTTTACCCCACCCGGTGGCGGCGATCCAGGACGTGGCGCTACGCCTGCGCGAGGACGTGGCCAGCGAGCCCGACCAGCGAGAGGCCAACCAGCGCAGCGCGCCGGCCGTCGAACGCGGCCTGTTCCTGGTGCCCAAGGTCATCGAGTGAGGAGCGGCACAGCATGACCGACATCAAGAACACCGCCCTGCACGACCTGAGCGTCGCCGACCTCGCCCGCCAGCTGGCGACCAAGCAGGTCTCCGCCGTCGAGACCGCCCGGCATTTCCTCGCCCGCATCCATCAGCACACCGACCTCGGCGCCTTCGTGAGCGTCAACGAGGAGGCCACCCTGGCCCAGGCCCGCGCCCAGGACGCGGCCATCGCCGCCGGCACGGCCGGCCCGCTGGCGGGCGTGCCCATCGCCCACAAGGACATCTTCGTCACGCGCGACTTCCCCAGCACGGCCGGCTCGAAGATGCTGGCCGGTTACCAGTCGCCCTTCGACGCCACGGTGGTCACGCGGCTGGCCGACGCCGGCGCCGTGACGCTGGGCAAGCTCAACTGCGATGAATTCGCCATGGGCTCGGCCAACGAGAACTCGGCCGTCGCCCCCCTGGGCGCCGATGCGCCCGCCTCGGTACGCAACCCCTGGGCGACCGACCGCGTGCCGGGCGGCTCCTCCGGCGGCAGCGCCGTGGCCGTGGCCGCGCGCCTCGCCCCGGCCGTGACGGGCACCGACACCGGCGGCTCCATCCGCCAGCCGGCCTCGTTCTGCGGCATCACCGGCATCAAGCCCACCTACGGCCGCGCCAGCCGCTACGGCATGATCGCCTTCGCCTCCAGCCTGGACCAGGCCGGCCCGATGGCCCGCTCGGCCGAGGACTGCGCCCTGCTGCTCTCGGCGATCTGCGGCCCCGATCCGGACCGAGACTCCACCAGCCTGGACGTGCCGGCCGAGGACTTCAGCGTGAAGCTGGGCGACTCCATCGACGGCCTGCGCATCGGCATCCCGGCCGAGTTCTTCGGCGAGGGCCTGGCGCCCGACGTGCGCGCCGCGGTGGATGGCGCGCTCAAGGAATACGAGAAGCTCGGCGCGAAGCTGGTGCCGATCACGCTGCCGCGCACCGAGCTGTCCATCCCGGTGTACTACATCATCGCGCCGGCCGAGGCCTCGTCCAACCTGAGCCGCTTCGACGGCGTGAAGTTCGGCCACCGCGCCAGAGACTACACCGACCTGGTGGACATGTACAAGAAGACGCGCGCCGAAGGCTTCGGCGACGAGGTCAAGCGCCGCATCATGATCGGCGCCTACGTGCTCTCGCATGGCTACTACGACGCCTACTACCTGCAGGCGCAGAAGATCCGCCGCATGATTGCCGACGACTTCCAGAATGCCTTCAAGGAATGCGATGTGATCGCCGGCCCGGTGGCCCCCACGGTGGCCTGGAAGCTGGGCGAGCACGGCAACGACCCGCTGGCCGACTATCTGGCCGACATCTTCACCCTGCCCGCGTCGCTCGCCGGCCTGCCCGGCATGAGCGTGCCCGCGGGCTTCGGCGAAGGCGGCATGCCCGTGGGCCTGCAGCTCATCGGCAACTACTTCCAGGAAAGCCGCCTGCTCAACGCCGCACACCGCCTGCAGCAGGCGACCGACTTCCACCTCCGCGCGCCAGGAGGCCTGTGACATGACGACGACCCCCAAACTGATCCACGGCTACGAAGTCGTCATCGGCTTCGAGACCCACACCCAGCTCGCCACGCAGTCGAAGATCTTCAGCCGCGCGCCCACGGCCTTTGGCGCCGAGCCCAACACGCAGGCCTGCGCGGTGGACCTGGCCCTGCCCGGCACGCTGCCGGTGATGAACCGCGAGGCCGTGGCCTGCGCCATCCGCCTGGGCCTGGCCCTGGGCTCCACCGTCGCGCCCGAGAGCATCTTCGCGCGCAAGAACTACTTCTACCCCGACCTGCCCAAGGGCTACCAGATCAGCCAGTTCGAGATCCCGGTGGTGCAGGGCGGCGAGGTGTCGTTCTATCTGGGCGACGAGCAGAAGACCGTGCGCCTGGTGCGCGCCCACCTCGAGGAAGACGCGGGCAAGTCGCTGCATGAGGATTTCATCGGCCAGTCGGGCATCGACCTGAACCGCGCCGGCACGCCGCTGCTGGAGATCGTGACCGAGCCCGACATCCGCAGCAGCGAGGAAGCCGTGGCCTACGCCCGCGAGCTGCACAAGATCGTCACCTGGATCGGCATCTGCGACGGCAACATGCAGGAAGGCTCGTTCCGCTGCGACGCCAATGTCTCCGTGCGCAAGCCGGGCGCTCCGCTGGGCACGCGCCGCGAGATCAAGAACCTGAACAGCTTCAAGTTCATGCAGCAGGCGATCGACTACGAGATCCGCTGGCAGATCGAGCAGATCGAGGACGGCCACGCCATCCAGCAGGCCACCGTGCTGTTCGACCCCGACACGGGCGAAACGCGCGCCATGCGCACCAAGGAAGACGCGGCCGACTACCGCTACTTCCCGGACCCGGACTTGCCGCCGCTACGGATTTCGGAGCAGTGGGTACAGGAAGAACGGGCGCGCATGCCGGAATTGCCGCGCAGCATGGCGGCGCGCTTCGTGGCCGACTACGGTCTGCCGGAATACGACGCGACCACGCTCACGCAATCGAAGGCCATGGCGGCCTACTTCGAAGAAGCCGCCAAGGCGAGCGGCCAACCCAAACTGGCCAGCAACTGGATCATGGGCGAGATCTCGCGCCGCGTGAACGCGAGCGAGATCGACATCGCGGCGGCGCCAGTCACGGCCGCGCTGCTGGCTCAGCTGATCGGGCGCATCGCCGACGGCACCATTTCCAACGCGGCTGCCCGCCAGGTGTTCGAAGTGCTCTGGACGGGCGATGGCCTGGACGTGGATGCGGTGATCGAGGCCAAGGGCCTCAAGCAGATGAACGATTCCGGCGCGCTGGAGAAGATCATCGACGAGGTGATCGCCGCCAACCCCGACAACGTGGCCCAGTTCAAGGCCGGCAAGGACAAGGCGTTCAACGCGCTGGTCGGCCAGGCCATGAAGGCCAGCCGAGGCAAGGCCAACCCGCAGCAGGTCAACGACATGCTGCGCGCCAAGCTGGCTGCAGCCGCCTGACGGAACCCCATCCAGGCGGTGGCGCCTGGGCGCCGCTCTGCGGGCAGTGCGCTGCGGTGGGCGGCTCAGCGCTCCGCAGCAGCGGCCTCCGGCACGGCCGGATTCGCCGCCCAGATCGGCTGCAGCACGGCCCGTTCGGCATCGAAGCGCTGGTTCACCCGGCGCTTCTCGGCCTCCTGCGCCGCGACGAAGTGCCTGTGCGTCTCCAAGACCTGGTCCTGCTCGGCCAGCTGCCGGCGCAGGGCCATGGGCGCCTTGCCCGGCGTGCTGGCGTAGGCCGCCAGCTCCGCCTCCAGCTTCTTGCGGTCGCGCAGCAGGTCATCCACATGCTTTTGCGTGACGGCGGTCACATCGTCCACGCGGGCCAGCGCTGAGGCGCGCTCGGCATCGTGCGCGCTCGGCGTGGGGTAGCGCGCGGCCAGCACGCGTTCGCGCCGGCGCTCTTCGGCCACGCGGGCGCGCTCAGCGGACTCGCGCTGATGCTGGGCCTCGGCCGCGGCGCGCTCGTTCTCGGTGAGCGCTGGACCCATGCGGCGGCGCTCGGCACCCGTCTGGTCCAGCACGCGCTGCTCGCGGTCGTTGCATTCCGGGATTGGCCGATCGGCGGTAAGGCGCCGGCCCAACCGGTCGATGCAGGTATAGACGCTGCCGCCGGCCGGCGCGGACTGCGCCGCAACGAAGCCGGTACAGCACAGGCCCGCCAGGGCCACGCCAGCGGCCGCGCACGCGCGCTGACCTACGGACGACTGGCGGGCCACCGGATTCATGCAGCGCCTACGCCATAGCGTTCGCGATAGGCCAGCACGCGTTCGTGGTGGGCCGCCATCTCCGCGCCCGCGCCGCTCTGCGCCAGGTACTGCAGCAGGTCGGCCAGCGTGGCGATGGTGCAGACCTGCATGCCGAGCTGGTTGCGCACGTACTGCACGGCGCTGTGGTCCACATCCTGGCCGTTCTCGGTGGCCTTTTCCTGCCGGTCCAGCGCGATGGCGATGGCGTGCGGCACGGCGCCCGCCGCACGGATGAGGGCGATGGATTCGCGCGCGGCGGTGCCAGCGGACATCACGTCGTCCACGATCAGCACACGGCCCTTGAGCGGCGCGCCCACCAGCGTGCCGCCTTCGCCGTGGTCCTTGGCTTCCTTGCGGTTGTAGGCAAAGGGCACGTTGCGGCCCAGGCGGGCCAGCTCGACGGCCACCGTCGCGGCCAGCGGAATGCCCTTGTAGGCGGGCCCGAAGACCATGTCGAACTCGATGCCGCTGGCGACCAGCGCCTTTGCATAGAATTCCGCCAACCGGCCCATCTTGGCGCCGTCGTCGAACAGCCCGGCATTGAAGAAGTACGGGCTCATCCGGCCCGCCTTGGTCTTGAATTCGCCGAAGCGCAGCACGCCGGAGGCCTCGGCGAAACGCACGAAATCCTGCGCCAGGGAGCCTTGCTGCTCTACCGGCTGCGCCTTGTCTGTCACCATGAATGCACCTTTGTTCAAATTAACCAGCCTCAACCTCAACGGCATCCGTTCGGCCGCCTCGAAAGGCGTCGAAGCCTGGATCGCCGCAAACCGGCCGGATTGTATTTGCGTGCAGGAGATCAAGGCACAGTCCGCCGACATGCAGGGCCGCTTCGAGCAGCTCGCCGGCCTCACGGGTCACTTCCACTTCGCGACCAAGAAGGGCTATTCGGGCGTGGGCATCTATACGCGCCACGAGCCTACCGACGTGGTCGTCGGCTACGGCTCGACGGAATTCGACGCGGAGGGCCGCTACGTGGAAGCGCGCTTCGACACGCCCTCGCGCAAGCTATCGATCATCAGCGCCTACTTCCCGAGCGGCTCATCGGGCCCCGAGCGGCAGGAGGCCAAGTTCCGCTTCCTCGCGGAGTTCCACCCACACCTCATGCGCCTGAAGGCCGAGCGCGAGCTCATCCTCTGCGGCGACATCAACATCGCCCACCAGCAGATCGACCTGAAGAACTGGCGCAGCAACCAGAAGAACAGCGGCTTCCTGCCCGAAGAGCGCGCCTGGATGACGCAGCTGCTGCACACCACCGAAGCCACGGGCGGGCTGATCGACGTCTATCGCCGGCTGCAGCCCACCGCCACCGACACGGCCTACACCTGGTGGAGCAACCGGGGCCAGGCCTATGCCAACAACGTGGGCTGGCGGCTCGACTACCACCTGGCGACGCCGGCCATCGCCGCGCTGGCGCGCAGCGAACATATCTACAAGGATGTGAAGTTCTCGGACCACGCACCGATCACGGTGGAATACGAGTTCACCCTGTAAGCACTCCGGCGGCCTGCCGATCCGGCGGACTTCTCAAGCCTGCAGCAGCCAGCTGATGCCCAGGTTGATGGCCAGCCCGCCGCACACCAGCCAGACGAACAGCGAAGCCGCCAGCGCCAGCGGCCGGATGCCGGCGCGGCGGATGGCCGAGACGTGCGTGGTCAGCCCGAGGCCGGCCATGGCCATGGCCAGCAGCACCGTGTCGATCTCGGTCACGTGAGCGACGGCTGCGGCCGGCAGCACGTTCAGCGAATGCACTCCCGCGACCCCGACGAAGCCCAGGGCGAACCAGGGAATGGCGATGCCGCCACGCTGCGGGTCACACTGACTGCCTTCGGCCTCTTGCGCCGCGCCTTGCCGGGCGCAGGCCGCTGCATCGCGCGACAGCCATGCCGAGAGGATGAGCAGGAACGGCGCCAACATCATCACGCGGACCATCTTGGCGATCACGGCCGTATCGGCGGAGGCCTCGCCGACGGCGCGGCCGGCCGCCACGACCTGGGCGACCTCGTGGATGGTGGAGCCGGCGAAGACACCGTAGGCCTGGGCGGAGAGGTCGATGAGATGGTGCTGCGCGTTGAGCTCGTAGATCAGCGGGTAGAGGAAGATCGACACCGTGCCGAACACCACCACGGTAGCGACCGCGACGGTCACCTGCTCGGCCCGGCCGCGCACGACGGGCTCGGCCGCCATCACGGCCGCGGCGCCGCAGATGGAGCTGCCGGCACCGATCAGCATCGCCGTGCGGCGGTCCAGCCCGAACACCCGGGTGCCGAGCAAGCACGCCAGCGCGAAGGTGCTGCCCAGCACCGCCGCATCGATGGCGACGCCTGCCCAGCCGACGTGGCCGATGTCCTGGAACGTCAGCCGCAGGCCGTAGAGGATGATGCCCAGGCGCAGCAGGCGGACCTTGGAGAGATTCACGCCCGCACCGGCCACCGCGCCGACACGGGCATAGACGGTATTGCCGACCACCATGCCCAGCACGATGGCCAGGGTCAGCGCACTGACACCGTGGGCTGCGAACCACGGGAGATCGCCGAGGTGGATGGCCGCGAACGCCAGCGCGCCCGTGAGCGCCAGGCCCGGCAGCGCCTGGCGTAGCGAGTAAGCCAGGGCGGCGCTTGAGCGGACCAGAGAGGCCGAGGTGTGCGCTAAGGGGCTCGAAGCAGGGACTGGCGACGGGGCGGTTTGCATGGTGTTGTTCTCCATCGCATCGTTCTCCGACGCGATGGAAGAACTTTGAACCGCCGCAACCTATCTGACAAACGGATAATTTCGTTATAACCAAATTACTAGGCAGGTAACAAAGAAAGGCCGACATGCGACTCACCCTGCGTCAATGGGCGATCTTTACGGCGGTGGCCGATACCGGCAGCACCACGGCCGCGGGCGAGCGCTTGGCGCTTTCGCAGTCGGCCACCAGCGCCGCGCTCAACGAGCTGGAGGCACTGCTGCAGGCGCAGCTCTTCGACCGCATCGGCAAGCGGCTGCTGCTCAACGACTGCGGCCGGGCCCTGCTGCCCCAGGCACGGGCCCTCCTCGATGCGGCTCAGGCCATCGAAAGCCAGTTCGGACTGGCCGGCCCGGGCGGCCCCCGCACACGGCTGGCCACGCGGCTGCGGATCGGGGCCAGCAGCACGATCGGCAACTACGTCCTGCCCGCGCTCGTGGCCGGGTACCTGCAGGACTGGCCCGGCGCCGCGGTGGACGTGGTCATCGGCAACACGCGGGAGATCGCCGGCGCGGTGGACCGGCTGGAGGTGGACATGGGCCTGATCGAAGGCCCGTGCCACGAGCCCGCGCTGCAGGTCGCGCCCTGGCTGGAGGACGAGCTGGTGGTGGTTGCCGCGCCGACGCATACGCTGGCGCAGGCCCATGGTCCCGAGGCGCGCGTGCCGCTCAAGGCCCTGCGGCAGGCACGCTGGCTGCTGCGCGAGGCCGGCTCGGGCACGCGCGAGGCGGTGGAGCACGCCCTGCTGCCGCATCTGCACCACCTGCAGGCCGATCTGCAGCCCGGCAGCACCGAGGCCATCAAGCAGGCCGCCGTCGCTGGCCTGGGGCTGGCCTGCCTGCCCTGGTGCGCGGTGCAGGATCTCGTGACGCTGGGCCGCCTCGTGGTGCTGCACACCACGCTGCCACGGCTCAAGCGCCGCTTCTACCTGGTCCACCATCGCCAGAAGCGCCTGTCAGGCCCACTGCAGTGCTTCGTCGCGCACTGCGAGCGGCTGGATGGCAGCGCGCTCGCGGCCCCGCTTCCATCTGCCGCCTGACCCGGTGCCGCGCGCTGCGGCGGCACGCCCCTCGCAGGCGATGCCCGCATGCCGGGCCTACAGCGCGTCGAGCGGGATCTTCAGGTAGCGCGTACCGTTCGCCTCGGGCGGCGGCAGCTCGCCCGCGCGGATGTTGACCTGGATGGATGGCAGGATCAGCACTGGCATGTCCAGCGTCGCATCGCGCCGCTCGCGCAGGGTGACGAACGCGGCCTCGTCGATGCCGTCGTGCAGGTGAATGTTGCGCTCGCGCTGCGCGGCCACCGTGGTTTCCCACTGCGGGGCGCGGCCCTCGGGCGGGTAGTCGTGGCACATGAAGAGGCGCGTCGCGGCGGGAAGGGCCAGCAGGCGGCGCACCGAGGCATAGAGCGTGCGCGCATCGCCGCCGGGAAAGTCACAACGCGCGCTACCCACGTCGGGCATAAAGAGCGTGTCGCCCACGAAAGCCATCTGCGCCGTGCCCAAAGCGTCTTCCAGCACATAGGCCATGTCGGCCGGCGTGTGGCCAGGCACGTGCATCGCCCGCAGGCGCAGGGCGCCGACGTGGAACCGCTCGTCGGGCTCGAACAGGTGGCCGAACTGCGCGCCGTCGGCACGGAATTCCGGCTCGGCCAGATGGAAAAGCCGGCCGAACACGCCCTGCACGGTGCGGATGGCCGAGCCGATGGCGATGGTGCCGCCCAGCTTGCGTTGCAGGTAGTGCGCGGCGGAGAGATGGTCGGCATGGGCATGGGTTTCGAGCAGCCATTGCACCTGCAGACCCTGCGCCTGGATGAAGGCGATCACCCGGTCGGCCGACGCGGTGGAGGTGCGGCCGGACTTGGCGTCGTAGTCCAGCACCGGGTCGATCACCGCGCAGGCACCTCCCTGCGCCTCGAACAGCACGTACGTCACTGTCGAAGTGGCGGGATCGAAGAAGGCCTGCACCTGGGCGGCGTGCGATGCAGCAGTGGCGATGGGGGTGGAGCTGTGGGTCATGAAGGATCTCCTGGCCGGCGGCAAGCGCCTCAGCGCGAAAACGATATACAAGCATTGAATATATATTCGAATATAATGATCGCATGAAACGCAACGAACCGCTACCCCCAATCACAAGCCAGGCTCCGCCCTCCGAGGCACTGGAGCAGCTCCGCGCCTCCGCCGGGCGCGCCTGCGCCCTGCTCAAGGCCATGGCCAACGAAGACCGCCTCCTGCTGCTGTGCCAGCTGGCCGAGGCCGGCGCAGAGCGCAACGTGGGCGAGCTGCAGGCGCAGGCCGGCATCGTGCAGCCCACGCTGTCGCAGCAGCTGGGCGTGCTGCGCGACGAGGGGCTCGTGGAAACGCGCCGCGAAGGCAAGTTCGTCTATTACCGGCTGGCCAGCGCCGAGGTGCTGACCGTGATGCAGGCGCTGCACGCGGCCTTTTGCGGCCCTGCGGCATCCCCCCCCACTGAGGAGTTCGCGCAATGAACATCGACTGGACACACTTCACTCCCTGGCGATCGCTCGCCGGCGGCGCGCTGATCGGCTTGGCCGCAGTGCTTTTCATGGCCTTCAACGGCCGCATCGCCGGCATCAGCGGTGTGATGGGCGGCCTGCTGGGGCGCAGCGCGCCGGGCGACCGGCTCTGGCGCGGGCTCTTCATCGCCGGTTTGATGCTGGCAGTGCCGCTCTGGCGCCTGGCAGGCACGCTGCCGCCCTCCACCATCGCAGTGGGAACGCCCGCGCTGATAGTGGCCGGGCTGCTGGTGGGACTGGGCACACGCTACGCCGCGGGCTGTACCAGCGGCCATGGCGTGTGCGGGCTCTCGCGCGGCTCGCCGCGTTCAATGGCAGCTACCGCTGCGTTCATGGCGGCAGGCTTTCTGATGGTCTATGTCCTGCGGCACGTGCTCGCCATTCCGGGCTGGGGAGGCTGATCCATGCAAACCAACGCATTCCTCCGCCTGGGCTTCGCCCTGCTGTCCGGCCTGGTCTTCGGCCTGGGCCTGATGCTGTCGGGCATGACAGACCCGGCCAAGGTACTGGGCTTTCTCGACCTGGCCGGCACATGGGACCCATCGCTCGCGCTGGTGATGGGCGGCGCCATCGCGGTGACAGCCCCGGCCTTCGCCTGGCTGCGGCGCCGCCAGCTCAGCGTGCTGGGCGCACCCCTGCAATGGCCCACGCGCACCACGCTCGACCGCCGGCTGGTATGGGGCAGCCTCGCCTTCGGCGCCGGCTGGGGCCTGGCGGGCTTCTGCCCAGGCCCGGGACTGGTGAGCGCCGCAGCCGGCCATCACGAGGCCTGGTGGTTCGTGGGCGCCATGGCGGTGGGCATGACGGCTTTCTCGCTGATCGAGCAACTGCGGGCAGGGCACAACCGCTGAAGGGGTGGCGGCCGGCGCAGCCCGGAGCCCGGAGCCCGGCCCACCTTTGCCCCTCCTCAGCCTCTGCCGGTGTTGAACAGGCAGTGGAATACGCCGCCCCTGGCGGCCTCTATTCGGCAGCCCCGGACTGCGTGGCTCCCGCTGCCTTGCGGGCTGGGGACGGCAGCGTACGCGCGGGCGACACCCGGGGAGGCTCTCCGCTTTCCGTGACCCGCCACATCTCTCCATTGCGCATGGCGGCGATGGCTTCATCGCGGACCTGTTCGCGCGTCATGGCACTCTGGAAATGACCGGGCTCGGTGGTCACACCCGTTTCGCTGGGTGCGGGATGCCAGTAGCCACTGGCGGATGCCGCACCGGACAGCATGAACAGCAGCATTCCGGCTGCGCCCAGGACAATCGGATGGATTCGTTGCGCGTGGTTCATGGAAGCAAGGTCCTTTCATTGGTTGACTTGAACAATCTCCGGGGCCGGATGCCGCGAGAGATGCAGCCACTGTAGGAATCGCATGCCGACACCGAGGCGACGCCGAGGTGACAAGTGCGTCATGCGCAGCGGAGGACCTGCGCGAGACCGCGAAGCCCGACGGCCGCCCCAAGGTGGCCGGCTGCGCACGTCGCCAAAGATGACGGATTTGTCATCTGGCTGTCGGATTCATGACGGAGTCCTCTCCCTAATATCCGCGCCGAGCCGGCCCCATCCACGTCCACCCATCCCGGCCACGCGAACTGTCCAGACCTCACGCCCGCCTCCCGATGCTTCACCGCGCCCTCTTCGTCTTTCTGCTGCTCTTGCTGCCGCTGCAGTGGGCTGCCGCACAGATGCACGAATCGCGTTCAGCCTTTTCGGGAGCGACGGTGCAGGCCCAAGAGTCCGCACAGGACAGCCATGCACAGGAGCACGGTGGCGCTCCATGCCTCTTCCACGCGCTCGCACACCCCTCGGTCCATGGCGGGACGCTGCAGGCACCAGGACTGCCCGGCCAAGCGCGCCGGGCTTGGGACGTGCCTCTGGATCTCGACCACCACGGAACCCGTTCCATCAGCGACATCGACCGTCCCCGCTGGCGCGCCTGCATCGCTCCATCGACGGAGGACTGCACGATGCGCGCCTGAATCGCAAGCGCTGAGCCGGTCCGCCGAAGTTCCCTTGACTTCGGAGATCCAGGTGTTTCATTCACGACCCTTTCCGGGCAGCGCCGGCGCCTTGGCGCTGGCTGGCCTGCTCATTCTCGGAGCCCCGGCCCATGCGCAGGACACCGCTGCTGCGTCCGCCGGGGCACAGGCCGAACCCGCGCCTGCGCCATTGACACTCGCTGAGGCGGTGGCCCTGGCACTGTCCAGGAACCCCGCCATCTCCCTCGCGCAACGCGAGTTCGAAGCGACGGTCGGCAGCGCGCTGCAGGCATCACTGCGGCCCAACCCGGAGCTGTCGATACAGCAAGAAGACTTCACGCGGGGAAGGCATGGTGTCGCAGAAGATCAGCGCGAATCTGATGAGCCTGGGGGCACTCGACTTCGGCATCATCGTGGACGGCGCCGTGGTGATCGTCGAGAACTGCATCCGCCGCCTGGCGCAGGCGCAGCATGCCGCAGGGCGCGCGCTTTCGCTGAAGGAGCGCTTTTCTGAGGTCTTCGAGGCGGCACGCGAGGCGCGACGCCCTCTGGTCTTCGGCCAGCTCATCATCATGGTGGTGTATCTGCCGATCTTCGCCCTCACCGGGGTCGAGGGCCGGATGTTCCACCCGATGGCGTTCACCGTGGTGATTGCGCTGCTGGGCGCCATGATCCTGTCGGTGACCTTCGTTCCCGCAGCCGTCGCGCTCTTCATCGGCCGGCACGTCGCGGAGAGCGAAAACAGGCTGATGTCCTGGCTGCGCCAGCGCTACGAGCCGCTGCTGGAGCGCGTACTGAGCGCCAAGGCGGTGATGTTGACGGTAGCCCTGGTCGCGGTCGTGCTGTCGGGCCTCATGGCAACCCGCCTGGGCACGGAGTTCGCCCCCAGCCTCAGCGAAGGTGACCTCGCCATTCAGGCCATCCGCATTCCGGGCACCAGCCTGAGCGAATCGGTCGCCATGCAGCAGAAGCTAGAAGCCGCTATCAAGGCGAAGTTTCCCGAGGTGCAGCGTGTATTTGCACGCACCGGTACGGCGGAGATCGCCTCCGATCCGATGCCACCCAACATCTCCGACGGCTACATCATGCTCAGACCGGTCGACGAATGGCCGCAGCCTCGCAAGACGCCAGCGCAGCTGCTGGAAGCGATCCAGGAAGAGGCCGAGAAGATCTCGGGCAACAGCTACGAGTTCTCCCAGCCCATCCAGCTGCGGTTCAACGAGCTGATCTCCGGCATCCGCAGCGACGTGGCGGTCAAGATCTTCGGCGACGACATGGAAGTGCTGAACAAGGCCGCGGCGGCAGCCGCCGTTGTGCTGCGCAGGCTGGATGGCGCCTCCGAGGTCAAGGTCGAGCAGACCACCGGGCTGCCGGTGCTGACCGTGGCCATCGACCGGGCCGCGGCCGCGCGCTACGGACTCAACATGGCGGACGTGCAGAACACCGTGGCCACGGCCGTGGGGGGGCGGCGCGCAGGCACGATGTACGAGGGCGACCGGCGCTTCGACATCCTGGTGCGGCTTCCCGAAAACATCCGCACCGATCTCGATGCGATTCGCCGGCTGCCCATCGCATTGCCGCGCACCGGCAACGCGGCGCCCTCGTTCATTCCCTTGGGCGAGATCGCTTCGCTCGACGTGTCGCCGGGCCCGAACCAGGTCAGCCGGGAAAACGGCAAGCGCCGGATCGTGGTCAGCGCCAATGTGCGGGGGCGGGATCTGGGCTCGTTCGTCGCCGAGGCGCAGACGGCCATCCAGCAGGTCCCGCTGCCCGCGGGCTACTGGATGGAATGGGGCGGGCAGTTCGAGAACCTGCAGTCCGCTGCGAACCGACTGAAGATCGTCGTGCCGCTGTCGCTGGGGCTGGTGTTCGTACTGCTGTTCGCCATGTTCGGCAACGCCAAGGACGGACTGCTGGTATTCACCGGCATCCCGTTCGCGCTCACCGGCGGGGTCCTGGCGCTGTGGTTGCGCGATATCCCGCTGTCCATCTCCGCCGGTATCGGCTTCATCGCACTGTCGGGCGTGGCAGTGCTCAACGGCCTGGTGATGCTGAGCTTCATCCGGCAGCTGCGAGACGAGGGGATGCCGCTCGCGCAAGCCGTGCGCGCCGGTGCAGTGCAGCGCCTGCGTCCGGTGCTCATGACGGCCCTGGTCGCATCGCTGGGCTTCATCCCCATGGCACTGGCCACGGGAACCGGCTCGGAAGTCCAGCGCCCGCTGGCCACGGTGGTGATCGGCGGCATTCTCTCGTCGACCGTGCTGACCCTGCTGATGCTGCCCCTGCTCTACAGCATCGCACACCGCCGGGCCGATACGCACAGGAAACATCCGTTGCCGCGACGGAGCGCCCCGCATGATTGAAGAGCGACTGCGCTGCGGCCCGGCCGCCGCGCACCGCGCGTCCACTACCATCCCCCCGCTATGGACCGGCCCGGTGGCCCGCCCACACGCACCCTTTGGATGACGACGGTGACCCCCATGAAACTGCTGCTGATCGAAGACGAGACGAAGCTCTCCGAGTACCTGAAGAAAGGGTTGGGCGAGGAAGGCTTTGTCGTGGACACGGCCTTGAACGGCGTCGACGGGCTTCACATGGCGTCGACGAACCCCTACGACCTCATCGTTCTGGACGGGAACCTGCCCGGCATCGATGGCCTGGCCGTACTCACCGCTCTGCGCCAAAGCAGGCAGACCCCCGTGCTCATGCTCACGGCCCGCGTGCAGGTGGAAGACCGTGTGAGAGGACTGCAGAGCGGTGCGGACGACTACGTCCTCAAGCCGTTCGCATTCTCAGAACTCGTGGCCCGCATCCATGTCCTGCTGCGCCGGGCCAACGGGAGCCGCACCGGCGGCGGCGGCGAGGCCACCGTGCTGCGGCTCGGCGACCTCGAGCTGGACCTGATCCGGCGCAGGGCCGTGCGCGCGAGCCAGCGGCTGGACCTGACCGCCAAGGAATTCAACCTGCTGAGCCTGCTGCTGCGGCGCCAGGGCGAAGTGCTGTCGCGCACCGAACTGGCCGAACAGGTGTGGGACATGAACTTCGACAGCGACACCAACGTCGTGGAGGTCGCCATCCGCCGGCTGCGCACCAAGCTGGACCAGCCGTTCCCGCTGCCGCTGCTGCACACCGTCCGGGGCATGGGCTACGTGCTGGAGCAGCGGGCGACATGATGCCCACCTGGTTGTCCCCGAACAGCCTGCGCGGGCGGCTTTCCAGGGGGCTGGCCCTTCAGGCCATCCTGGGCCTGGGCTTCTCATGCGCCGCCGTCTACATCGTGATCGCATGGACCCTGTCCTCCCGGCAGGACGACGTACTCGCGCAGAAGCAGGCCGCCATCCAGCACCTGCTGCAGGAGGGGCGCGGCGCGCATGACCGGCAGTCCGTGCAGCACCTGCTCAACGACTTTCTGGCCGGCCATAGCGAACTGTCCCTTCGCATGGTGGATGGCGCCGGCCGGGTGGTCCACGAAGGCCCGCCACGGGGCCAGCAGTCCGGCGGTGCCGCCAAGCGCGTGGACTTCGAGGTGTCCATGCCGGACGCTGCGGGCGACGATGCGCGGGCCACGCTGACGCTCGACACGCGAAGCGATGACGAACTGCTGGGCCGGCTGGGCTGGACCCTGGCGCTCGCTGCCCTGCTCGGCGCCGGCGCCATCGCGGCAGGCGGGGTCTGGCTGGTGGGGCGCGGGCTGGCGCCGCTGGACCAGCTGGTGGAGCAAACCCGGCAGGTCAGCGCCCTGCGCCTGGACCGCCGGCTGGACGGCAGCGGACAGGCACAGGAACTGCAGCCGCTGATCGCCCAGTTCAATGTCCTGCTGGGCGAGCTGGCCACGGCTTACCGGCAGATGGAGTCGTTCAACGCCGATGTCGCGCACGAACTGAACACCCCCCTGGCCACGCTCATCAGCAGCTGCGAACTGGCGCTGCGGCGTCCGCGCGGCAGGGAAGAGCTGTGCGAGATCCTGTCGTCCAATCTCGAGGAACTGCACCGCATGGCCGGCATCGTGGGCGACATGCTGTTTCTCTCGAATGCCGAGCGCGGCGTGCCGGCCCGCCGGACGGAGCAGGCCAGCCTGGCACGGCTCGCGCAGGAGGTCGTCGAGTTCCACGAGGCCGCTTTGCTCGAAGCCGGGCTCACGGCCGCAGTCGAGGGCGACGCCGCCGCGTGCGTCGATGCCCCGCTGCTGCGGCGTGCGCTCTCCAACCTGCTGGGCAACGCGACGCGCTACGGCTGGCCGGCCTCGGCGGCGACGGTCCAGATCCGGCCACAGGCGGACGGCTCGGTGGAACTGGCGGTGCAGAACGCTGGCGACGCCATAGGCGCCGAGCACCTGCCCCGGCTGTTCGACCGCTTCTACCGCGCCGATCCGGCACGCGCCGATGCGGACCGCAATCACGGACTGGGCCTGTCCATCGTCGCCGCCATCGCGCGCATGCACGGAGGTGCCGCCTTCGCGGAGTCCGGTGCAGGCATCACCCGCGTGGGACTGCGCCTACCGGCTGCGCCGCACAACAGCCACCATGGGCCGTGCCACGCCGCACGCCAATAGGCGCGTTGACTGTGCAGACGTCAGCCGCACCGCTGAACCGCCCTGCGGCGTCGGAATCCCAGCGAACGGCCCAGACTGGCGGGCGCGGCCCCGCATTCGCAGCCGCGACCGCGAAGCCGGATGCCCCGCCGCCCCCGGCATGGGATGACACCGCGCAACGTGGCCCCGCAAGCGCCCCGGTCGCCTGGGCCGCCGCTTTGCGCGCCACAAAGGGAGCTGAAAACAAAGTATCGAACTGCTTCGCTTGGGAAGGGGGAAGCGAAACGCCCGCAAATTCCCTGGCAAAGATTCGAACCGCCGAGGGAATTGGCCACCATGGATCGCACGGTTGAGTGGCAAAGTGGGCTGCTGCCGGTTTAAAAGACACCTTGTTAAGGTTGAATATGAAACCGGAGGTGGTTCATGGAGAGAAGAAGGACATTCAGTCGGGAGTTCAAGCTGGAGGCGGTCAAGCTGGTCACCGAGCGTGGGGTGAGCGTGGCTCAGGCGGCCGAGGACCTGGACGTGCACGAGAACGTGTTGCGCAAATGGGTTCGGGAGTTGCGTGAGGCGCCGCAGGATGCGTTCCCTGGCAACGGCAAGCAAAGGGCCCAGGACGCAGAGATAGCGCGGCTGCGCAAGGAGGTTGCCAAGCTCAAGATGGAGCGCGACATCCTGAAAAAAGCCGCGGCCTACTTCGCGAAGGAGTCGATGTGAAGTTCGGCTTCGTGGCGAAACACCGAGGGCCTGGCCAGTTAATCTGATGTGCGAGGCGCTCGGTGTCTCGCGGGGTGGCTTCTACGCGTGGCTCATGCGTCCCAGGAGCCAGCGCAGCCTCAGCGATGAAGTGCTGGGCGCGCAGGTCCACCAGAGCTTCGTGCGCAGCGACCGCACCTACGGCGCACGCCGTGTGTGGCACGACGTGCTGGAGCAAGGCCAGAGTTGCGGTCTGCACCGCATCGAGCGACTCATGCGCGAACAGGCACTGCGTGCCCGGGCCCGACGGCGTGGGCTTCCCAAGGACCGGGGCGCACGCAGCGCGGTGGCCGATAACGTGCTGGACCGCCAGTTCCAGGCTGATGGCCCGAACCAGAAGTGGGTGGCGGACTTCACCTACATCTGGACGGCAGAGGGCTGGCTGTACGTGGCGGCGGTGCTGGACCTGTACTCGCGGCGCATCGTGGGCTGGTCGATGCAGGAGAGCATGACCTCGCAGCTCGTGGTGGATGCGCTGATGATGGCTGTGTGGCGCCGGGGAAAGCCGGTGGCCTTGCTGCATCACTCGGACCAAGGTAGCCAATACACCAGCGAGCACTTCCAGAAGCTGCTGGACCACCAGGGCATCACTTGCAGCATGAGCCGGGCCGGCGAGGTCTGGGACAACTCGGCCATGGAGAGCTTCTTCAGCTCCCTCAAGACCGAGCGCACGGCCAGGAAGGTGTACCGCACACGAGGGCAGGCCCGTTCAGATGTGTTCGACTACATCGAGTGCTTCTATAACCCGACGCGCCGGCATTCGA
>JBHIWE010000047.1:0-21961 GCA_041987645.1 Acidovorax sp.
TGGGACGAGGCGGTGGTGCAGCGCATCGCCGACGCGGTGGGCGAGCAGGGCGGCATCGTGGTGATGGACGAGGCCTACCAGCCCTTCGCCAGCCGCAGCTGGATCACGCGCATGCGCGCCGAGCCCGAGCGCAACGCCCACGTGCTGCTGATGCGTACGCTCAGCAAGTTCGGCCTGGCCGGCGTGCGCCTGGGCTACCTGATCGGCCCCGCCGCGCTGGTGAACGAGATCGACAAGGTGCGCCCGCCCTACAACGTGAGCGTGCTCAACTGCGAGGCGGCGCTCTTTGCGCTCGAGCATGCCGAGGTGTTCGCCGCCCAGGCGGCCGAACTGTGCGCCGCGCGCACCGAGCTGCTGGCCGCGCTGCGTGCCATGCCCGGCATCGAGCGCGTCTGGGACAGCGAGGCCAACATGGTGCTGCTGCGCGTGGCCGACGCCGCCCGGGTCTTCGCGGGCATGAAAGAGCGCAAGGTGCTCGTCAAGAACGTTTCTACAATGCATCCACTGCTGGCCAACTGCCTGCGCCTGACGGTCGGCAGCGCCGCCGACAACGCCCAGATGCTGGCCGCCCTCCAGGCCTCCCTATGACCTCCTCCGCACTCGTACCCTCCGCCTCGCAGGGCGACGCCTCGGCCGACCGTACCGCCGAAGTGTCCCGCAGCACCGCCGAAACCCGCATCAGCGTGTACGTCAACCTCGACGGTACTGGTGAAGCGCGTCTTTCCAGCGGCATCGGCTTCTTCGACCACATGCTCGACCAGATCGCCCGCCACGGGCTGATCGACCTGCGCGTGGACTGCGAGGGCGACCTGCACATCGACGGCCACCACACGGTGGAAGACGTGGGCATCACCATCGGACAGGCGTTCGCGCGCGCGGTGGGCGACAAGAAAGGCATCCGCCGCTACGGCCACGCCTACGTGCCGCTCGACGAGGCGCTCTCGCGCGTGGTGGTCGATTTCTCGGGCCGCCCGGGCTTGCACATGGACGTGAAGTTCACCGCCGGCAGCATCGGCCAGCTCGACACGCAACTGGTCTACGAGTTCTTCCAGGGTTTCGTGAACCATGCCGGCGTCACGCTGCACATCGACAATCTGAAGGGCTTCAACGCCCATCACCAGTGCGAAACCATCTTCAAGGCGTTCGCCCGCGCCCTGCGTGCCGCGCTGGAGCGCGATCCGCGCGCGGCCGGCGTCATCCCCTCGACCAAGGGATCCCTGTAATTCTTCGGGCTCCCATTGGCCTCTGGCGCTCTTTCCTCCTGCGCAATCTGCTATGAATAGTGAAGCAAAGACCGTCGCCGTCGTGGACTACGGCATGGGCAATCTGCGGTCGGTGTCGCAGGCCGTGCTGGCCGCGGCGGCCGGCACCGGCTGGACGGTGCTCGTCACCTCGCACCCCGACGAAGTGCGTGCTGCCCAGCGCGTCGTGCTGCCGGGGCAGGGCGCCATGCCCGACTGCATGAGCGAGCTACGCGAGTCCGGCCTGCAGGAGAGCGTGCTGGAGGCCGCCGCATCCAAGCCCCTCTTCGGCGTCTGCGTGGGCATGCAGATGCTGCTGGACCACAGCGCCGAGGGCGATACGCCTGGCCTCGGGCTGATCCCGGGCGAGGTCATCCGCTTCGAGCTGGCGGGGCGCACCCAGCCCGACGGCAGCCGCTACAAGGTGCCGCAGATGGGCTGGAACCGCGTGCGCAAGGCCGCCGCGCATCCGGTCTGGGGAGAAATTCCGGACGACAGCTGGTTTTATTTCGTTCACAGCTTCCATGCCGTGGTGCGGGATGCGGCCCACTGCGCCGGCGAAACCGACTACGGTGGCCGCTTTGCCTCGGCCATCGCACGCGATAATATTTTTGCCACGCAGTTCCATCCGGAAAAAAGCGCGGACCAGGGCCTGGCGCTCTACCGCAATTTCCTGCACTGGAACCCCTGAGTCCCATCAACCCGCCGGGCCGATGCCCGGCACCGCCATCCTTTCTGCCGGCTCATCTCTCACATCATGCTGCTCATCCCTGCCATCGACCTCAAGGACGGTCACTGCGTGCGCCTCAAGCAAGGTGACATGGATCAATCCACCACTTTCGGCGAAGACCCGGCCGCCATGGCCCGGCGCTGGGTGGATGCCGGCGCGCGGCGCCTGCACCTGGTCGACCTGAATGGCGCGTTCGCCGGCGCACCCAAGAACTATGGCGCGATCAAGTCCATCCTCAAAGAGGTGGGCGACGACATCCCCGTGCAGTTGGGCGGCGGCATTCGCGACATGGACACCATCGAGAAATACATCGACGGGGGACTGCGCTACGTGATCATCGGCACGGCGGCGGTGAAGAACCCGGGCTTCCTCAAGGACGCCTGCAGTGCCTTCGGCGGCCACATCATCGTGGGCCTGGACGCCAAGGACGGCAAGGTCGCCACCGACGGCTGGAGCAAGCTCACCGGCCACGAGGTGGTGGACCTCGCCAAGAAGTTCGAGGACTGGGGCGTCGAGTCCATCATCTACACCGACATCGGCCGTGACGGCATGCTGTCGGGCATCAACATCGACGCCACGGTCAGGCTCGCGCAGGCGCTGACCATTCCCGTCATCGCTTCGGGCGGCCTGGGCAGCATGGCCGACATTGAGCAGCTCTGCGCCGTGGAAAGCGAAGGCGTCGAGGGCGTGATCTGCGGCCGCGCCATCTACTCGGGCGACCTGGACTTCGCCGCCGCCCAGGCCCGGGCCGACGAACTGGCCTGAGCCCGCCCCATATCGCCCAGCGATGCTGTTGGGAACCTCGCTGGGTAGCGCCGCGCAATAGGCGTGAGGCGCGCACCGCCGTGCCGCTTGAAAATAGCCCAGGCAAGCTATCCCCATCTCCTGTGTCGCCCGCCCGATTTCGCTCATTCCGCAGGGTGATGGGGGGCGTGGCCATCCCATTCAGCCGTCAGGCCCCGGGTCGCGCGCCTTGCGCGGGCTGGGTCCGTGCCGCGCATACCCACTGTGCTATCGGTAAGGCCGACTTCCAGCGCGACCCCTTCGAGGACGTCGGTGGCCCTCCAGGATCGCCAGCCAGGGCTGAAATCCGCCCTGGCGGTCACCCGCTAACACGGCCCTTATTTGAGTGTGTGTAGGACCGGGGCGATGCTGCAATATTTAATTATCGCTATCGCTGTGGAAAGTCCATTTGTGACACTCGTTTACCCCTGAGACATTTGCTAGTATCAAAACTCGAGGGTCAGACGACGCAGATCGCTCCCGCCCCGCTGACGCGCTCCGGTGCGTCTTCCCTGTTATCCGGTTCGCGCAAAGGAGAGGTCGCCTCGTGGCGGCACGCTAGGCGTGGGCATAGATTCTGCGACCTCGAATGCGTGTTCTCTCGATTTTTGGTACCCGACCCGAAGCCATCAAGATGGCACCCCTGGTCATTGCGATGCGACGCGAGCCGCAGATCGAGAGCGTGGTCTGCGTCACCGGCCAGCACCGGGAAATGCTGGCCCAGGTCATGGCCCTCTTCGATCTGCAGGCTGACCATGACCTCGACGTCATGCGTCCCAACCAGACTCTGAACGGATTGTTCTCCCGCCTCGTCGGCAGCGTCGACGACGTGCTGCAGACCGTGCGCCCCGACGCCGTGCTGGTGCATGGCGACACCACCACCGCGGCGGCCTGCGCCATGGCCGCCTTTCACCGGCGCATTCCCATCGGCCACGTGGAGGCTGGGCTGCGCAGCGGCGACATGCAGTCGCCCTTTCCCGAAGAGATGAACCGCCGTGTCGTGGACTGCATGAGCCAGTGGCTGTTCGCGCCCACGCCTTCGGCCCGCGATGCCGCTGCGCGCGAGGGCGCTGCCGGCAGGATCTGGGTCACCGGCAACACGGTGATCGACGCACTGGCCACCATCATCGCCAAATTCGATGCCGACCCCGTGCTCGATTCGAGCCTGGCCTCGCGATATCTCTGGCTCGACGCCGGCCGCAAGCTGGTGCTGGTGACCGGGCATCGCCGAGAGAACTTCGGCGATGGCTTTCGCAGCATCTGCGCTGCGCTCAAGGAACTCGCCGGCCGCAACGAGGTGCAGATCGTCTATCCGGTGCATCTCAATCCCAACGTGCAGGACGTGGTGAAGGAGACCCTCTCGGGCCTGCCCAACGTCCATCTCATCGCGCCGCTGGACTATCTGGATTTCGTCTGGTTCATGCGGCGCTCCTACCTCATCCTCACCGACTCCGGTGGTGTGCAGGAAGAGGCGCCCTATCTGGGCAAGCCCGTCCTGGTGATGCGCGATGTCACCGAGCGCCCCGAAGCCGTGGCCGCGGGCACGGTGCGTCTGGTGGGCACGTCGCAGAACCGCATCGTGCATGAGGCTCGGCGCCTGCTGGACGACGCGGACGTGCATGCCGAATTCAGCCGTCGGGGCAACCCCTATGGCGACGGCCATGCCTGTCAGCGCATCGTGGATGCCCTCTGCGGCCGCCCTTTCACCGAATTCCGCCCCTGAGCCATGTCCGGCCAGTCGTTCCCCCGATCCATTCTCGTATTACCCCGGAGCTTTCCCATGGTCCTTTCACTTCCGTCGCGCTTGAAGCACACCGCCAGACTGGTCTGCATGATGGGCTTGAGTGCCCCCCTCCTGGCACTGGCCAGTCCTGCGAGCGACGCTCTGCAGCGGCTGCAAGGCGACGTGTGGGTCACGCGCAGCTTCGCGCTTTCGGATCTGGGCTTCAATGACGCCGTGTTGATGAACGGCTTCGACTCCAAGCAGGATTTCTATCTGCCCGTGCCGCGTTCGCTGCCGCTGGCCGAAGCCAGCATCGACTTCAACGGCCGCTACTACAAGGCCGAAGAAGGCCGCACCTGGATGGTGATCTTCGTGAACGGCCGCCCGACGTTCTCGCGCCGCATCGAGTCCCAGGAGGGCGATGCCAGCCAGCTGCTGAAAGTCGATACCTCGGTGCGCACGAACGGCTTCCTGCGACTGGGCGTGAACTGGCGCAACAACGTCGCCCAGCGCATCTGCGAGGTGGAGCGCTCCACCGGCAACGTGTTGTCCATCGCACCCGAGACCCGATTCACCTATCGCTTCAACAGCGCTGCGCTCACCAGCCTGGCCGATGCCTGGCTCACCCTGCCTGCGCGCCCCACGCTGCTGGTGGCTTCGCGCAACCTGTCCAAGGCCTCCTATGACACCGCGTGGCGCATGGGCGCTGCTCTGGAGCAGGCCGGCCGCCGCGTACAGGTCAAGGCCTTCCCGGTGCCGGGCGACACCATCAATACCAGCGGCTGGCAAGTGCCCGCCGGTCTGGCCGCGCTGCCCGCCTTCGCGGGCCTGGCAAGCGGCAATCCCCGCTACGTGCTCAAGGACGACGCCGAGGTCGGCGCGCTCCTCGTGCTGGGCGCTGCAGAAGCCGCAGGCGACCTGCTGGTGTCGGATGCCGCGTTGCAGCAGCAGATCGGCAAGGCGCTGAACGCTGTGGCTGCACAGTTCGGCAGCGATTCCGCCGCTGCGCAGGCGTTCGCAAGCTGGCGCGGCCTGCAGACCGCAGCAGGCGCGGCGGCACCCGCTTCGCATCAGGTCAAGCTCGAGATCCTGGGCGCCCGCCCGGTGATCGTGCTGTCCGAAGATGCAGGCGCCCAAGCGGCCGGGGCCTTCGCAGACGTCTGGCGCAACGTGCTCACCTCGCGCCAGGTGGTGATCAACAAGGCGGATGCGCCGGAGCTGGATGACCGCTCTGTGCTGCGTCTGGCCAATCTCGGCACCGAGGCCGGCTTCGACGTGGTGTCCCGTGGCGACTGGACTGCCACGCTGCCGCTGAGTGCCGTGGCCGTGAACGGCCGCATGCCTACCGACCTCGTCATCGACGTCGCGGCGGCGCCCGGCGCCTCTTCCACGCGGCCCGTGGCCTCGGTTTTCTGGAACAACGTGCTCCTGTCTGCCAAGCGGCTGGAGGCCAACGGCCGCCCCGAGCGGCTGGATGCGCGCGTTCCCGGCTACGCCCTGGGTCTGAACAACGTGGTCCGTGTGTCTTTCCAGCGCCAGCCGTATTCCAACGACTGCAATGAGACGCCTGAAGGCTTCCCGGTCAATGTGCTGCCGACCAGCTACGTGAAGGCTGGCGACTCCACACCCGACGGCACGTTCGTGGGTCTGCTGCCCCTGATGTCTGGCACTCCTGTGGTGGCGGTGCCCGCCTCTTACCTGGCCGACGCACCCACCACGCTCATGCGCCTGATTCGTATGGCCGTGGCTTCCGGTGTGACGCCTGTGCGCGCCGAGTTCGTGGTGGCCGAACAAGGCAAGTCGTTCTCGCCCTCTAAGCCCTTCCTGGCCCTGCAGGTGCCCGTCGATGGCGTGGATTCCAAGGTCCAGATCAAGGATGCCCATCTGCGCATCAGCGGCAAGAAGGCGCCCTGGCTCGATGTGGATGGCCTCTCGCGCCTGAGCGCTGCCGAGGTGAGCCGCTCTAACGGACATTACGGCTTGATCTGGCAGACCCTGGGCGATCAGCCTGCGGGCATGCAGAAGGCTTTCGTGCTCAACCGTGGCGACATCGCCATCATCGGTGCAGAAGGCCCTGTGAGCTGGCTGGACAGCAGCAACCCCTCTGCCAGCCAGCCCCCGGGCGCCGGCGAGAGCGCGTTCTACGAATGGCGTCGGTACCTGTCGTGGGGCGTTCCGCTGCTGAGCCTGCTGCTGCTGGCCCTGATGCTGCTGCTGGTGTTCGCCTACCGCGCCAAGCGTCGCAAGGACGAATCGTCCTGATGGCTGCGCGCTGCTGTCGACTCTTCACGGATTGAACCTGCATGTCGCTGTACTGGCCGTACTTGTTCGCTGACTACTATCGCTGGCTGGAAATCCTGACGGCAGTGGTCAGCGTGGTCATCCTGCTGTCCAGCATCGACGATCTGTTCGTCGATGTCTGGTACTGGGTGCGCGAGATCTATCGGTCTCTGACCGTGCGGCGCAAGTACAAGCGCCTGACCGCGGCGGAACTCCGCGAACGCCCGGAGCAGCCTATCGCGATCATGGTGCCGGCGTGGCTCGAGTACGACGTGATCGCACCCATGTTGAGCAACATGGTGTCCACGCTCGAATACAAGAACTACACCATCTTCGTGGGGACGTACCGCAACGACGCGCGCACCATCGCTGAAGTCGAGCGCATGCGCCGCCGCTATCGGCAGCTGGTGCGTGTCGAGGTGCCGCACGACGGGCCCACCTGCAAGGCCGATTGCCTCAACTGGATTGTGCAGGCCCTCTTCAAGCATGAGCAGCACCTGCCCGCACCCTTCGCCGGTGTGGTGCTGCACGACAGCGAAGACGTGCTTCACCCGTTGGAACTCAAGTACTACAGCTATCTGCTGCCGCGCATGGACTTCATTCAGCTGCCGGTCACCTCGCTCGAGCGCAGCTGGTTTGAACTCGTGGCCGGCACCTATATGGACGAGTTCGCCGAATGGCACAGCAAGGATCTGGTGGTGCGGGAGAGCTTGTCGAGCATGGTCCCGTCCGCTGGTGTAGGCACCTGCTTCTCGCATCGAGCCCTGAAGGAGCTGTCTCAGGCTACCGACAACCAGCCTTTCAACGTGGACAGCCTGACGGAGGATTACGACATCGGCACACGCCTGAGCCGCATGGGCATGAAGCAGATCTTCGGAAAGTTCGACGTCGACTACGTCACCCGACGCGTCTCGTTGTTCGGGCTGGGGCGCGAGAAAGTTGGCTCCATCCAGATGCCGCTGGGCGTGCGCGAGTTCTTCCCCGACACCTTCCGCACAGCTTACCGACAGAAGGCGCGCTGGACGCTGGGCATCGGTCTGCAGGGCTGGGAGCAGGTGGGCTGGAGCGGCTCGCTGGCGACCAAGTACCTGCTGTTCCGTGATCGCAAGGGGCTCGTCACCTCGTTCGTGGCCATACTTGGCTACGTGCTGATGTTCAACTTCCTGCTGTTCTACATCGCCGATGTGCTGGGTTGGTGGACGGTGTATTACCCCTCGGTGTTCCCGCCGGGCGGCTGGTTCCTGACCGTCATGGGCCTCAATGCGTTCGCGCTGCTGATGCGCGTGGTGCAGCGCGCGTACTTCGTCACGACCATGTACGGCTGGGAGCACGGCGTGCTGTCGGTTCCCCGCATGATCGTGGGCAACTGCATCAACGCAATGGCGGCGGCACGTGCCTGGCGCCTGTTCCTGTCCAGCAAGCTATTCGGCACCCGGCTGGTCTGGGACAAGACCATGCACGACTTTCCGTCGGCAGACCAGTTCGTCCAGCGTCGTCAGCGGCTGGGCGAGTTGCTGCTTTCCTGGCGTGCCATTGATGACGTCCATCTGGAGCGGGCGCTGCAACTGCAGGCCCAGTCCGGGCGTCCCCTGGGCACCATCCTGCTGGAGAACGGCTGGCTCGATCAGGGCACCCTGGACGAAGCGATTTCGTTCCAACAAGAAGAAGCGGCTCTGGCCGCCGCGGCCCCCCTGGGCAGCAACAAAGGCGCCCCCGAGGCTGTACCCGCATGAACCGATTGAGCAATCGCACGATCCTCGCGATCGCCCTGGCCGCCGTGTGGCCCATCACGCCGGCACTCGCGGCTGCTGGCCTGGAGCACGCGGCGCGCAACGGACTGCAGGACGACGAGCCACCGCTGCGTCTGGCGATGAGCTACACCCTGTCGGCGCCGCCGCAGAATGCGCCTCAGCCCACGGCGCCTCCCAGCCCCGTCCAAACCGCATATCCCTTGCTGGACCCACGGGATGCGATGGCGCGGCGCATGCGCCTGGAATATGCGCTCCACGCCAGTCCGGACGTGGACCCGGTGGTCAGTCTGCCGCCGCTCGTGGCGTCGGCCCAGGGCCGGGCTGCCGCCGTCGGCATGGAGCGCGATAAGCTGCGCGTTCGCCTGGAGGCCGCCCTGCGTGCCTACCTGGAACAGGCTTCGGCCGATGGCGCACGGGCGCTGCCCCTCCCGGGCAGCGCGGACATGGTGGTCGGCATGCCGGTCCCGTTGCCCCTATGGCCTGCCAAGTTCTACGCCGTGTCGTCGCGATCGCAGCCCATCTATCTGCCGGCAGCACCTGCGGAGCCTCCTTTGCGGGCCCCAGTCGCTCCGCGGGGCGCGATCGAACTGCCCCCGCCGGTCGCCGGCAGCGGTGCGCGTGAGCGGCCGCCGGCCGAGGAGCGGCGCAAGCGCCGTACGCGGTCGGGGGCACGGTCGCCGAAAGCTACGCAGGCTGGACCAGTGCTGCGCGGCCGGGCGTGGCGCCTCGCCAATGCAGGGTACCGTGCCTACGACCGTGGGCGCTACGAGGTAGCCCTGCAACGTGCCGACCAGGCCCTGCGGCTGCGCCCCGACGCGGTCCGGCTGCATCTGCTGCGCATCTATGCCCTTGAAAAGCTGGAGCGGCGTGACGAGGCACTGCGCGCAGCGCAGCAGGCCCAGGCTCAAGGCCTGGACAGCCCTGAGCTCACCGCCTCCGTCACCAATCTGAGCCCGCAGCCCGCAGGCTCGGGCGCACCCACGACCGAGGCCTATCGCAAGGGCTTTCCCATCGCGACGGTGGCCTACGAGCAATACAACGCCGGCAAATACGCCGAAGCCGCCAAGAACGCCGAAGAGGCCGTGCGCACCGATCCTACGCAGGGCCCCTGGGTGCTGCTATGGCTCAATGCTCTGGAAGGTGAACAGCGTTTCGATGCCGCCATCCAGGCCGGCAACGAGGCGCTTGCGCTGGGTGCTCCCAACCGCGACGAGATCGTGGCACGTATCCGCCTGGAGCGGCAGGCCATCGCCAATCAGTATGCGTTGAAGGCCTATGAGTCGCTGTCCAAGAACAAACTCGCAGACGCCGTTCAGAGCGCACGCGAGGCCGTGCGACTGGCACCCGATGTGGCCAGCCACCAACTGCTTCTGATTGGCGCTCTGCAAAGTGCGCAAGAGCTGCCGGCTGCCGAGCAGGCAGCGACCGCAGCGCTGGACGCCGATCCCGAGAACACCGCCGTTCAACTGCTGCGCGCCTATCTGCGCCAGCAGCTGGGGCGCTCCGATGCCGCTCAGCAAGATGTCGATGCCGTGTTGGCCCACGACTGGATCGACGATGCACAGCGCCGCGACACCCGCCTGATCGGTGCCGACCTGGCCCTGGCCGCAGCCAACCCCGAGCGGGCCCTGGCGCTGCTGGCTCCCTTGCCTTCGGGCGATGCACAGGCAGACCAGCGCCGCCAAGCCGCCGCCAAGATCGGCGGCTGGGGCTGGGGCACGGCAGATAGGCTCGACGTGACGGCCTATGCGCCCTTGCAGCTGTGCCGGGACACGCCCTATGGAACTGTCTGCGAAGTGCATCCGTGGGATGCCCCGGGCACCGACAACCCCGCTGCGCGCGCCTATGCAGCCTATGGGCAGAAGCGCTATACCGACGCCATCGCCCTGGCTCGCCGGGCTGTGGCAGAGCAGCCGGACAACGCAGCCAACCAAAATTTGCTGACCATCGCGCTGGCCGCCGGCGCGCCGCCGGAACGCAAGGAAGCGCTGGAGCGTCTGGACTTGGCCCTGAAGGCCACTCCCGACGATGCCGCCCTGCTGCGCCAGCGTGCCTATCTCTATTTGGCCGAAGACCAACCGGCGCTGGCACTGCAGGACTTCGTCGCGGCGCGCAGCACCGGCCAGGCACCGCCCACCAACGTCCTCGACGAGGCCTATGCCACGGCAGCTACGGGCAACCGCCCGGCGGCCGCAGCCATGCTGCGCCAGGCCATCGACGATGCCGATGCCGGCAAGCTGCCGCTCGATGCCCAGCAGCGCTTTGACACACGCAGCGCCGTGGCGAACTTTTCACGCGAATGGGGCGCGACGGTCTCTGTCGGGTACCGGGGCGCGAGGTCCGCGTCCAACGGGCTGGTGGGGCAGCCCGTATCGGTCCCTGGCGACTCGGTGTTCTCGACGGCCGAGGTGTATTGGCGGCCGCCGGAGTTCCTCAACTCCACCACGTCCACCTTTGACGTCTATGGACGGATCTCCAACACCCTGCGCAGCGGCACAGACCGCACCGGCGCGCAGGTTGTGCAGAACCCCTGCGGCGGCGGCACGATCAACGTGGGCGACTCCAGCTTCCAGGGCGTGTCCGGCTTGCCGACCACCACGGGTGCGATCGGTGCGCGCTACACGCCTTCGACGGCCGCGAACTTCACCTTCGGGCTGGAGCGGCAGTTCCTGCTCGGCAGCGCCACGCGCAGCGGCTCGCTCAACCCGGCGCCCGACGATGTCCGCTGCCAGCTGAACAACCAGGCCGCTGCGGTGAACTACGAATCGAGCCGCGGCACCGGAGGCTGGCAGGCGTACATGCTCTACGGCTTCTATGACGGCACGGCGCTGCGTCTGGACACCACGAGCTGGTACACCATGGAGGGCTACCTCCAGGCCGGCTACACGATGCTCGACACCCCCGTGCGCTACACCGTGCGCAGCGCCACAGGCGAGGTGTTGGCGAGCGACCGGGGCCGCCTCAAGCGTGGCCAGGGCTTTGCCGCGGGCGAAGTGCGCGTGGGCCGCAGCTTCCTCTCCTCGTACAGCGACCGGCTGGTCATCTTCCCGCACGTCTCCGTCGGTGCCGACTGGTATTCCACCCGCAACCGCGCGTCGGGCGTTCCCTTGGCGGGCAACGGCTCATTCGATCTGGCTGACAACGGGCGGTCGTGGTCGCTGGGCGGTGGGCCTGGCGTGAACTTCCGCTACTGGCTGGCCGGGGACCGCTACAACGCCCAGCGCTCGCATGTGGACCTGAGCGTGCAGTACCGCGCCAATCTGGGCGGAGGCGATGCCAGCCGTTCCAAAGGCGTGTTCATGAACCTGTCTTACTCTTACTGACCCGTGGCGGATGGGCCGGTGCCGGAGACCGGCGCGGCCCCTGCTTCTGCAAATTCTTCCCTTCGTTGCCATGATGAACCAGCCTGCCGATTCCTCCCACGCATTCAGTCGCCGTTCCGTGCTGACCTGCTCTTTGGGCCTGGCCTGCGGGTTCGCGTTGCCCACGCTCGCCCAGCAGCCCCAGGTGGGCACGCTGGCCGTGATCGGCAAGGATGGCTACCTGTTTGCCGGCTGGGGCAATGCTGCCGTGCCGGACTGGGCCGGCATCGATGCCACGGTCGCCCGTGTGGCCGAGGTGCGCAAACTGCTTGCGGCCAAGGGCACTGCGCTGGTGGTGCCCGTTCTGCCAGACAAGATGGCGCTCTACGAAGACAAGCTGCCCGACGGCATGAGCCTCTCGCCCGAGATGCGCACGCGCTATGCGCGCATCCTCGAGAAGATGCGTGCCGCGGACGTTCCCACCTTCGATGACGACGGCATCCTGCGCGGCCTGGTGCGCAGCGGCCAGCCCGTCTATTACCGCACCGACCAGCACTGGACCCAGCCCGCTGCCGATGCCACCGCGCAGGCGACGGCCGATCTGATCCGCTCCCTGGTGCCCCAGCTGGCCGGGGCTCCCGGCACCGGCCTCGCCCTGGGCTCGATGTCCAACGAGCGGCGCTTCGGGGATCTGGCGGACCGTTTCCTGTCGCCGGAGCAGCGCAAGTCGGTGGGGCGCGAGATCTTTTCGGTGCGTCGCGCCGTGGAGGCCGACAGCCTGCTGGCCGAGGTGCAGGCCCCGGTGCATGTCACGGGCAACAGCATGGTGCAGCCGTATTTCGGCTTCCCGCAGAAGCTCTCCAACCTGCTCGACCGGCGCGTGTCGGTCAACTGGAAGCCGGGCGACGTGGGCTTCTGGTCGATTCTGCTCGAATACCTGGAGTCGGATGCGTACCGCAAGCAGCCGCCCCAGGTGCTGGTCTGGCAGCTGTTCGAGCCCAACTTCCACCTGGGCCCCGATGCGCGCGGCCTCTGGGACGCGGCTTCGGTGATCAGCGACGCGGACTGGAGCCGCAGGCTCAAGGCCGCGCTGGCGTCCTGAGCGATGGCGCCGCCTTCGCCTTCCCCCTCTTCATGTGACGCATCCCTGGCCGGCCACCGACTGATCGCCTGGGTGATCGGCCTCGTGCTGGTCGTCGGCTGCGCGTGGGGCGTTTTCCGCCTGACCCGTCTGCAGTTCGACGCGGCGGACTTCCAGCCCTCGACCTGGGTGGACGGCCATGCCGGCAACCAGCTCAACAAGGCCCTCGGCGTGCTGCCGGGGCAGGGCGAGATCGATCTCTGGAGCGCCGCGCTGCGCTACCGGCTGCTGGGCGACCTGGGGCCGCAGGTCGCCGAAGGCTGCCCGGGCTGGCTTTTCTACCGCGACGGGCTGCGCCCGCAACCCGGCAACGAAGGCGCCTTCGACGAGCGCCTGAAGCTCATGCGCGCCTGGACAGAGCGGCTCGCCCAGGCCGGCATCCGCACCGTGGTGGCCGTGGTGCCTGACAAGTCGCGCATCGAGGCCGCGCAGCTGTGCGGCCTGCGCGTGTCGCAGCCCATGCGCGCCAGGATGGATGCGTTCCAGCAGGCGCTGGCCGAGCAGGGCGTGGCCCATATCGATCTGCGCCCCACGCTCGCCGCGCTGCCGCAGGCCTATTACCGCACCGACGTCCACATGGCGCCCGCAGGCGCCGAGGCGGCGGCCGGCCAGGTGGCGCAGTCCGCGCTGCCGGGGCTGGGCGGCAAGGGCGCGCAGGCCTTCGACGACGTGCGCGGCAACGCGCCCGAGCCCCGCATGGGCGATCTCATCGTGCTCGCGGGCCTGGAAAAGGCCCCCGAAGGCTGGCGCCCGCCGCTCGAGAGTTTCGTGCCCGAGCAGCTCCGGCCGGTGCAGTCCGGTGGCCTGCTCGACGAAGGGCCGGCCGCCGAAGTGCTGCTGCTGGGCGACTCCAACGGCCTGCGCAGCGAATTCGCCGGGCGGCTGGGCCGTGCCCTGGGGCGCGAGGTGTGGAACCAGAGCCAGGACGGCGGTTTCTTCGCAGGAGCCATGCTGGCCGCGCTGGGCCGGCAAGACCAGTGGCCCGCCAGCCTCAAGGTGGTGGTGTGGCAATTTTCCGAACTCTCGCTCTCGCTGCCCCTGAGCGCGGCGGAACGCAAAGCGCTGGCCGAGCTGCGCTGACACGGCATGCTGTTCAATTCCTATCTGTTCCTGTTCCTCTTCCTGCCGATCGCGCTGGGCGGCTATTACGCCCTGGGTGCCGTGCGGCTGCGCTGGGCAGCGCTCTGGCTGTGCGTCGTGTCGTTCGTCTTCTACGGCTGGTGGAATCCGCGGTTCGTGGTGTTGCTGGCCGCGTCTATCGCCTTCAACTACGGTGTCAGCCTGCTGATCGTGCACAGCGCCGGCCAGGCACGGCGGCAGTGGTGGGTGGTGGCCCTGGGCATCGCCTGCAACCTCGTGCTGCTCTTCTATTACAAGTATTTCGCGGCGCTGGTGGGCGAGCTGCACCATTGGGGTTGGACCGCCACCCGCGTGGACGACATCCTGCTGCCGCTCGGCATCTCGTTCTTCACCTTCACGCAGATCGGGTACCTGCTCGACTGCAAGGCGGGCATGGTCAAGTCGCCCAGCCTGCTCAACCACACCTTGTTCGTCACCTTCTTTCCGCACCTGATCGCGGGGCCGGTGCTGCACCACAAGGAAATGATGCCGCAGTTCGCGGACCCGCAGAACTACCGCTTCAAGGCCGAGAACCTGTCCATCGGCGGCACCCTGTTCGTGATCGGCCTGGCCAAGAAGGTGCTGTTTGCCGACACCATCGCCCCGTATGCCGATGCGGGCTTCGCCGACCCTTCGCACCTGGGGTTCTGGGGCGCCTGGGGCACCAGCCTGGCCTATGCCATGCAGCTGTATTTCGACTTCTCGGGCTATTCGGACATGGCTTTGGGCCTCTCGAAGATGTTCGGCATCCGTTTTCCGCTGAACTTCAATTCGCCCTTCAAGGCGCCGTGCATCATCGAATACTGGGCGCGCTGGCACATGACGCTGACGCGCTACCTCACGGCCTACCTCTACTACCCCATGGCCATGCGCCTCTCGCGCTGGCGCAGCCGGCGCGGCCTGCCAGTGGGCTCCGTGGGCAGTCGCTCTCCGGGCGGCTTCACGGTCATGATCGCCTTGCCTACGCTCTACACCATGGGGCTGGCGGGTATCTGGCATGGCGCGGGCTGGCAGTTCTTCATCTACGGGCTGCTGCACGGCAGCTATCTCTGCATCAACCATGCGTGGCGCATCGTCGTGGGCCCGCGCATCGCCCCCAAGCAGGCCTGGAGCCGCTGGCTGTGGCGCAGCTTCTGCGTGCTGCTGACCTTCGTGGCGGTGATGGTGGCGCACGCCTTCTTCCGCGCCTTGGACGTGACGCAGGCGGTGAGCCTTCTGAAAGCCATGGCGGGAGCGAACGGCATGGAGGACATCCGCGCCTCCTGGGCCGGCCTGATCGCCGGCGATGCGCCGCCGAGCCTTTGGCTCGGACGGAACCTGCAGGCCGTCTATCTGGTCCTGCTGATGTCCATCGTGTGGCTGGCACCTAATTCGCATCAGATCCTGGGCCACTGGTCGCCGGCCCTCGCCAAGCCGCAGGAGGCCACGCCGGCCTGGCTGCGCTGGCGGCCCAACGGTGTCTGGCTGGCCGCCACCCTGGTGGTGCTGTTCCTGTGTCTGGTCAACCTGCACCGGGAAACCCGCTTCCTCTATTTCCAGTTCTGACGCGAGTTCGCAGATGCATTGCTTTCCCATCCGTTTCCCCCTGCGTGGCCTGATGCTCTCCTTGGCGCTCGGCGCCGCGGTGGGTGCGGCCTCGGCCGAAGAGGGCGCGCTGTCGCAGCTCTACGCCGCGCGTCCGCCGGCCGGCTCATCGTTCGTGCGTGTGGTGAACCCTTCGCCGGCCAAGCTCCAGGTGCGCGTGGCCGAAGGGCCGGTGCAGCGCGTCGGGGGCGAACTGCCCGCCACCAGCTACGCCATCGTGGCTGGCGGGCGCCGCTTCAGCGTGCAGGTGGACGGCAAGCCGGCCGCCTCGCTGGAAGTGAAGCCCAATACCTTCAGCACCCTGGTGCTGCGCCGCGAGGGCGCCCAGTTCGCCTTCACGCCCATCGACGACACGGCGGAAACGCCCGATGCGCTCAAGGCCGAACTGCGCTTCTACAACCTGGCGGAGGGCTGCGCCAAGGCGCAGCTGGCGCTCTCGCCCGCCGGCACGCCCGTGTTCCGTGATGTGGCGGCCGGTGCCTCGGCTGCGCGCTCGGTCAATCCGGTCAAGGCCAGCCTGAGCGGCCAGTGCGGTGAAGCCGCCACCGCTGCCCAGGCGCTGCCGGCGCTGCAGCCGGGCGACTACCTGAGCCTCTTCCTGGTCGGCCCGGCCGGCAAGCCGGTGCTGGTGATGCAGCCCAGCCGTACCGATCCGGTCAAGCGTTGAGCGCCAGATACCGCTCGGCCAGCTTGGCGCGGTCGATCTTGTAGTTGACCGACACCGGCATGCGCGGGCAGGCCAGCAGCTCGGTCGGCAGCATGTAGTGGGGCAGACGGGCGGCGAGCAGGTTCTTCCAGTCGGCCAGCTCTTCGGGCAGGCTCTCGTTGCCTTCACCCGTTTCCACGAAGGCGACCAGGCGCGCCACCGAGCCGTTGGCCCGCCGCAGTGCGACGGCCGCTCCGGCGCGCGCGCCGGGCAGCGTGGCCAGGGCGGCGTCCACTTCCAGCAGTTCGAGCCGGTAGCCGTTGAGCTTGATCTGGTCGTCGATCCGGCCCTGGCAGAAGAGCAGGCCGCCTTCGCCCTCGGTGCCCAGATCGCCCGTGCGGAAGCCCCGCAGGCCGTCCTTCACGAACATGCGGGTGGCGTTCAGATCAGGGCGGTTGATATAGCCGCGCATCACGTGCGTGCCGACGATGCAGAGTTCGCCCTCGTCGCAATACACCTGCGCGTCGCGCTTGGCGTAGCCGATGGGCATCACGGCATCTGTGGCCAGCAGGGCGTCGTCCACCTTCAGCAGCGTGGTGGCGACGGTGGCTTCCGTGGGCCCGTAGGTGTTGAGGATGGGCACGCCCGGAAAGCGCTTGCGCAGCTGCCGCGCCAGCGGCACGGGCAGCGGCTCGCCGCAGAAGAGGAACGTGCGCAGCGAGGGCAGGGCGGCTCCGGAGAAGCCGGGGTTCAGCAGCTGCTGCTGCGCGAAGGAAGGCGTCGAGACCCAGGTGGTGACTTTGTGCTGCGCGATCAGCTCGGCCACCTTCAGCACCGAGGCGCCCGAGTCGCGGTCCAGCATCATGATGGTGCCGCCGGTCGTGAGCGCGCCGAACACGTCGTAGAGCGACACGTCGAAGCTGAACACCGTGTGGTTCAGGAAGACCGGCACCTCGCCCAGGTCGAAATCGAGCCGCATCCAGTCGATCAGGCCCTGTACGCCCTCGCGGCCGATCTGCACGCCCTTGGGTTTGCCGGTCGTGCCCGAGGTGAACATGATGTAGCCGAGCCCGCTTTCGGCCAGCGTGGGGGCGGGCCCATCGCGCAGCACCTGGAAGCGGGCAGCCGCCGCGTCGTACATCAGGTGGGCGTTCAGCGTGTCGATGATGCTCTGCAGCCGGTCCTGCGGATAGACCGCATCGACCGGCACGAAGGGCGCGCGCAGCATCAGGGCGCCGGTGAGCGCCACCATGAAGGCCGCTTCCTTGTGGCCGCGGATCACGATGGGGGCGTCGGCCTCAAGGCCCAGCGCGCGGGCTTCGTCGCACCAGGCCTGGGCCTCAGCCCGCAGCGCCTGCCAGCTGAGGCTGCGGTCGTGGGCGATCACGGCCAGCGCATCGGGGCGGGTGGACAGATCCCGGAACTCGCCGGTGTCGAAGTCGAAATGCATGGGTGCTCCTTTCGCGCCTTGGCAGGCATCGCGCAGGAAAGAGGGGGTGAAGGCCGGCCGGGGCCGGCGGAGCAAACGCCTCGGCCAGGCCGGGCTCAGCTGTGCGCTGCGACGTAGGTGGACAGCGTGCGCAGCGAGTGCAGGTGTTCCTCGACCTCGGTGATGGGCACGGTGCAGCCGAAGCGGGCCTCGATGGCCAGCATCAGATCGACGGCCGCGACAGAGTCGAGCAGGCCGGATTCGAGCAGCAGGGTGTCGGGTTCGACCTTCTTGAAGATGGCGGCCTGGATCATGTCGGCCAGTTGGGCTTCGACTTCGGATTGCGTCATGGCGATGAGGAGTGAGTGTCGATGGGGAAAGTGGACTTGTGCTGCCCGCGGACAGGCAGCGCGGAGGTCCGCCAGATTGTCAGATGTCGCGTTCGAGCGGTGCGCCGAGCACCACGGACGACATGTTGCCGAGTATGCGGTCGTCGTTGACCATCACCGCGGCGGAATGGGCATCGCGGATGTGGCGGCTCAGATAGAACTCGCCTTCTTCCATGTAGCCCTGGATGCCGCAGATGCGCAGCGCGATGTCGGTGATGCGCACGACGAGCTCCGACGCGCCGACCTTGAGCGCGTTGTAGCTCACCATGCGATCCAGGCCGGAGGCCTGGCTCACACCGTCTTCGTACAGCGCCACGTTGGCGGCGAGCATGCCGCGCATCTGCTGCACCAGAGCCTCGCCTTCGGCCAGCCGCAGGTTGGCGATGGGGTTGAGCGGTATGCCCTTGCGGTTGCGCATGCGCAGGAAGCCCCGCGCCCGCGACAGCGCCGACACGGCAACGCCCAGCCACACGGACCCGAGCAGGATGTGCGATGTCGGCAGCATGGCCTCGGACATGGCCTTGGCGAAGGTGCCCTCGAAGATCTGCTCGGTGCTGCAGTGCGCTGCCAGGTCGAACCGGTCGGTACAGGCGCCGCGCATGCCGATGGGGTTCCAGCGGCTACGGGGGGTGAGCGTGAGCTGGCCACGCATCACGGACGCCAGTTGCTGGTCGGAAGCCGCAGCGTCTTCCGCGCGGCGCGCGGAGACGAGGAAAACGTCGGCCGCGGTGGAATAGGAGATGACGGTCCCGCTCTTGTTCAGGTGCAGCCCGTCAGGGCGCCGGTCGAGAAAGCAGGAGCTGGTGCGGATCGAGCCGCCGACGCCGCCTTCGGTGGTGGCCGATGCGACCAGATGCTGCTTGCGCACCATGTCTTCCATCAGGGCATGGTGCCAGGCGCTCTCGCCTGTCTGGCGGATCGCCACCGCGGCCTGCGAGTGGTGCATGGCGAAGATCAGGCCGGTCGAGGCGCAGGACTCGGAGAGCCGGCGGCACAGGTTGGCGACGGCACGCAGGGGGAGCTCGGGGCCGCCGAAGCGGTGGGGCACCAGCAAGCCCAGCAATTTCCTTTCGCGCAGCGCCTGCAGCGCTTCGGTGGGGATACGGCCTTCGCGGTCGACAGCGTCCGCATGCTGTGCAGCAATCGCGAAAACCTGGTTCAGCTCTTGGTCTGCGACGGGTGCGCTCAACGACTCAGATGGGTGCATATAGTTGTTAGTTGCGTGGCCTTGCATTCTCGATAGTTCTTTTGTATTTCACAAGCTAGGCCTCGTCTAACTGGGCATGCTGGGCGGAACCCTTGCTACTTCTGCCAATCCTGCAGCAGCTGGCGCGCTTCCGGCGTGTCACCCAGCATCCAGGGATCGATGGCAAAGGCGATGACGCGCTCGGCTCCGTAGTTGCGTGCTACCGCGAGTTGCGCCCGGACGCGCTCGGCCGTCGCGGCACGGGCACGGAAGGCGCCTCCTGTGCCTTCCAGAGCGGGCAACTGCTCGAACAGCTCGACGATGAGATCGAATGGCACCTTGCGCTGGCGTAGCAGGGCGCGCAGCGGCTCCAGGCCGGCGTAGTTGCCCATGCCGGCCACGCCCACGCCGTCCTGCAGCATCGGGCGCAGCATGACCTTGTCGAGGATGTCGGACCAGAGCGTGGTCAGCTTGCCCGAGGTCTGCAGCTGGCTGTAGAAGGTGGATACGGCCAGCGGCTGGGGCTGGCTGGTCCCTGTGGCGATGGCCTGCAGCCAGGCCACCAGCAGCGCGCGCCGCTCGGGCGTCGCCCAGTTGTACTGGTCCAGCTCGTAGGGCAGGTACCAGCCGCGAAAGCTGGGCCGGCGGCTCCAGGGCGCGGTCTTCGCATAGTCCAGGCAGCGCTTCTGGGTGTTGGCGAAGAAGTCCTTGAGTACCTGCGGTTCGGTGGACGACAGCACGGTCCACCAGCGCTCGTCGTAGGGCAGGCCCATGCGGATCGACATGCCCTCGCGCGCAGCCTCGTCGAAGATCAGGGCGATCAGGCTTTCGGGCAGTGTCCAGGGGTAGGTGCCGCCTTCCGTTGCACTCCACTGCAGCACGATTTCATCGCAGCCCAGCGCCCGCGTGGTGCGCAGGCGCTGGCGCCACTCGTCCAGCGACAGCGATTCAAAGCTCTTCCAGGGCTGGATGAAGGTGCCCTGGAAGCGGCTGGTCTGTGCGGTGCAGCCCGCGGCGAGTGCCGTGGCGGCCAGGCACAGCCAGGTGCGCCGGCTCAGGCCTGCGTGGGGGGGCGAGGAGGGGGCGGGCGAGTTCGGCATGGCGGAGGGCACCTGGGGCGGGAGTGCAGGAATGCGTTCGCGTGCAGCATATACATTTAAGCGGCTGCCATGATGGCGGCGCGTGCCGCCCAGCGGCATTCCACAGCTTCAAGGAGCGTCGATTGATTCTCGTCACCGGCGGAGCCGGCTTCATCGGTTCACATACCTGCGTCGCGCTGGCCGCCGCGCAGATGCCTTTCGTCATTCTGGATAACTTCTCCAACAGCCGCCGCTCGGTGCTGGATCGCATCGAGCGCATCACGGGCCGTGCGCCCCTCTGGGTGGAGGGCGACGTGCGCGATGAGGCGCTGGTTGAGCGCGTGATCCGCGAGTACAAGGTCGATGCGGTGGTCCACTTCGCCGCGCTCAAGGCCGTGGGCGAGTCGGTGCGCGAGCCGCTCCGCTACTACGACAACAACGTGGCGGGCACCGTCGCGCTGCTGCGCGTGATGCAGGCCGCCCAGGTCCGCACGCTGGTGTTCTCGTCGTCAGCCACGGTCTATGGCGAGCCCGCCACGGTGCCGATCCGCGAGGATTTCCCGCTCACCGCCACCAACCCCTACGGCTGGACCAAGCTGATGATGGAGCAGGTGCTGGCCGACGTGGACAAGGCCGAGCCCGGCCAGTGGCGCATCGCCCGGCTGCGCTACTTCAACCCGGTGGGCGCGCATGAGAGCGGCCTGATCGGCGAAGACCCCAGCGACGTGCCCAACAACCTCATGCCCTACGTCACCCAGGTGGCGGCCGGCATCCGGCCGGCGCTCAGCGTCTATGGCAACGACTACCCCACGCCGGACGGCACGGGCGTGCGCGACTACATCCACGTCTGCGACCTGGCCGACGGCCATGTGGCAGCGCTGAACTATTTGCGCCAGAACCCCGGCCTGCTGACGGTGAACCTGGGCACCGGCAAGCCGGTGTCGGTGCTGGAGATGGTGGCCAGCTTCGAGAAGGCCAGCGGCCGGCCCGTGCCTTACCGCATCGTGGACCGCCGGCCCGGCGATGTGGCCCAGTGCTGGGCCGATCCTGCGATGGCCGAATCGCTGCTGGGCTGGCGTGCCCGCCACGGCATCGACCGCATGTGCGAGGACGCCTGGCGCTGGCAGGACGGCACGGCCCGCACGCTGGGCTGAGCGGGGCGGGGCGGGGCGGGGCGGGGCGGGCGGCGCCGGTCCGCCCACCGCCGTGCGGCGTGCAGCTGCCTGCGCGCTCAGGCCCCGTGGGCGTGGGCGCGCGGGGGATCGGGCTGCGTGTCCAGCGTGGCGGCGCGCACTTCGGCGTCCTCCTCGGACAGCAGCGCGTCCTCCCACTTGGCAACCACGGCTGCGGCGATGGAGTTGCCCACCGCATTGGTGGCCGAGCGGCCCATGTCAAGGAAGGTGTCCACGCCCAGGATCAGCAGCAGGCCGGCCTCGGGGATGTCGAAGTGGTTCAGCGTGGCGGCGCTCATCCCCGGGCACCGGGAATTCTTGGAAGCCTAGGAGCCACTGCAGCAGCAGCTCCTCCCGTTCCCGATCTTTCCTGGCGAGGAAAGCCTGAAGTCGAGCCCTGTTTCTC
>JBHIWE010000048.1:0-21404 GCA_041987645.1 Acidovorax sp.
CACCCTCAAGGCGCTGCAGGTGGCCGTTTCGCTGGGCATGGGCCAGCGCTTCACCTTCGAGACCCCGCTGATGTGGATCGACAAGGCCGCCACCTGGGAGATGGCCCGCGAGCTGGGCGGCGACGCATTGGTGGACATCATCGTGCGCCAGTCGCACACCTGCTACCACGGCGTGCGCGACACCCTGCACAGCTGGGGCTATGGCTGCGGCGAATGCCCGGCCTGCGCGCTGCGGCGCGCCGGGCACGAGCAATGGGCGGCGCGCAGAGGCGCCTGAGCCGTCGCGTCAGGCGGCGCTGCCCTTGACGAGGTTCACCGCCAGGCGCAGGCCCTGCAGATAGCTGTCCACGCCGAAACCGGCGATCTGGCCCTTGGCGATCTCGGCGATCACCGAATGGTGGCGGAAGGCTTCGCGCGCATGGATGTTGGACATGTGGACCTCGACGATGGGGCACTTCAGGATGGCCAGCGCATCGCGGATGCCGTAGCTGTAGTGCGTCCAGGCGCCGGCGTTGATGAGCACGCCCTCCACCTCGTCGAAATACGCCTGGTGGATGCGCTCGGCCATCGCGCCTTCAAAGTTGGTCTGGAAGCACTCGACCGCCACGCCCAGCTCGCGGCCCAGCGTGACGAGCTGCGCGTCAATCTCTGCCAGCGTGGTCGTGCCGTATTGCTTCGGGTCGCGCTTGCCGAACATGTTCAGATTGATGCCGTGGAGTACGAGGAAGGTCATCGAGAGAGTCCTTGAGATCGCCATCCGCGATGGCGGTGGGATGGAAAAGAAGACAGCGAAAAAGAAAAAGGGACGCGAGGAGTGCCTCATCCGCCGCAGGCCGTGGCCACCCCCAGGGTGCCACCGGTGCCTGCAATGGCATGGCAATGCCGGTCTGGACAGTTGGCCGAGCCGGGATTCTCCCGCGAAGTCTGCTCGCATTCGAGCGCCGCGTCGCACAGCATGCCGGCACTTGACGCGGACCTTGCTCCGAGGGGTGTCGGGCGCCCCGAAATGCACATAACCTCATGCATCTTTTGCATGGATTTCCCGGGTGTCTGACAGACACGCCGAGGGTGCCTTCATAAAATCGTCACTCCAGCCGACCCGTGGAAGGCCAGGCGCCCAGGCTTTCGACGGTCTGAGGCCCCTGCGCATCCGACCACCCGCCGACTGAGCATTCCGCCGTTTTCTCAAAGGCAGCGCTCAGGAGTTCGATTAGCGTTTGCCGGCAGCCTGCACCGCCGTGCAGCGCGCTTCCTTTGAAAAAACGGTTTTTCAACTCCAGGAAGCTCCCGATGAACGCACCCACCATGCAAGGCCTCGATCTGCAGGCCCCCGCATACGTCAAGAACGCCCGCCTGCTGGCCTGGGTGGCCGACATGGCCGCCCTGTGCAAGCCCGCCAAGATCCACTGGTGCGACGGCTCGCAGGAAGAGTACGACCGCCTCTGCCAGCAACTGGTGGACGCCGGCACCTTCAAGAAGCTCAACCCCGCCAAGCGGCCCGGCAGCTACCTGGCCTGGTCCGACCCGTCGGACGTGGCCCGCGTGGAAGACCGCACCTACATCTGCTGCGAGAAGAAGGAAGACGCCGGCCCGACCAACAACTGGATGGCCCCGGCCGAGATGCGCAGCACGCTGCAGCCCCTGTTCGACGGCTGCATGGCCGGCCGCACGATGTACGTCGTGCCCTTCAGCATGGGCCCGCTGGGCTCGCCCATCGCGCACATCGGCATCGAGCTCTCCGACAGCCCCTACGTGGCCGTCAACATGAAGATCATGACCCGCATGGGCAAGGCGGTGTACGACGTGCTGGGCGTGGACGGCGAGTTCGTGCCCTGCGTGCATACCGTGGGCGCGCCGCTGCAGGCCGGCCAGCAGGACGTGTCCTGGCCCTGCAACAAGACCAAGTACATCGTTCACTACCCCGAGACGCGCGAGATCTGGTCGTACGGCTCCGGCTACGGCGGCAACGCCCTGCTGGGCAAGAAGTGCTTCGCGCTGCGCATCGCCTCCACCATGGGCCGTGACCAGGGCTGGCTGGCCGAGCACATGCTGATCCTGGGTGTGAGCAATCCCGAAGGCAAGAAGTACCACGTGGCTGCCGCCTTCCCGAGCGCCTGCGGCAAGACCAACTTCTCGATGCTGGTCCCCCCGAAGGCCTTCGAAGGCTGGAAGGTCACCACCATCGGCGACGACATCGCCTGGATCAAGCCCCAGGCCGACGGCAGCCTGCGCGCCATCAACCCCGAAGCGGGCTACTTCGGCGTGGCACCGGGCACCAACTACCACACCAACCCCAACTGCATGGCCAGCCTCGACAAGAACGTGATCTTCACGAACGTCGCGCTGACCGATGACGGCGACGTGTGGTGGGAAGGCATGGAAAAGGACACCGGCAGCCTGCCCGACCACCTGATCGACTGGCAGGGTAAGGACTGGACGCCCCAGATCGCCAAGGAAACCGGCGCCAAGGCCGCCCACCCCAACGCCCGCTTCACCGTGGCAGCCACCAACAACCCCGCGCTGGACGAAGCCTGGGACGACCCCAAGGGCGTGAAGATCGACGCCTTCATCTTCGGCGGCCGCCGCTCCACCACCGTGCCGCTGGTGACCGAGGCCCGCAACTGGACCGAAGGCGTGTACATGGCCGCCACCATGGGCTCCGAGACCACCGCCGCCGCCGCCGGCCAGCAGGGCGTGGTGCGCCGCGACCCGTTCGCCATGCTGCCCTTCATGGGCTACAACATGAGCGACTACTTCCAGCACTGGCTGAGCCTGGGCGAGCAGCTCGCCGCCTCCGGGGCCACGCTGCCGCGTATCTACACGACGAACTGGTTCCGCAAGGACGAAGCCGGCAAGTTCGTCTGGCCCGGCTACGGCGAGAACATGCGCGTGCTCAAGTGGATGATCGACCGCATCGAAGGCCGCGCCACGGGCCAGGAAACCGCCTTCGGCGTGGCTCCGAGCTATGCCGAGATCAACTGGAGCGGCCTGGACTTCACGGGCGCGCAGTTCGAGACCGTGACCCGCATCGACAAGGCCGCCTGGGCCGACGAGCTGAAGCTGCACACCGCGCACTTCGACCAGCTGGCCTATCACCTGCCGGCGCAGATGCTGGCCACCAAGGCCCAGCTGGAAGAGCGCCTGGGCGCCTGATGACCGCGCGCTGACCCGGCTCTGCGTCCGCACCGCGCGGGCCGCGCCGCCAAGAAGCCCCGAGCCACGCAAGTGGCCGGGGCTTTTTCATGCGCTGGCGCTGAAGCCATCAGCACATATAGCTATTCTTTTGATAGCAATCAGACTCACCGGCCGTGTCACCGCCTCACCCCTGTGCCCCGCGTCAGCGCGCGACCGCGCCCAGTAGCCAGGCGCGACAAGCCGTGAGCCAGCAGGTGCACGCGGGGGGCCGTCCTGGTAGGCCCGCCACCCGCGCAGCGAGGCCGCGTGCCGAAAGCTCGTCTTTGGACTCATTTAGCGCTGCAGCGCTTTCAACGCCTGCGCGAACAGCTATGTTTTCAATAGCAGCTTTCTGCAGCACCCATGAAAAAGGGCACCTTGCGGTGCCCTGAACGCTTCTCGGGGATCGGCGGGCTCTGAGGCCCTGCGGGATCAGTAGTAGCGGCGGACGTTGTCCACGGCCATGCCATTCATGGCGCGGCTGAGGTCGGCCATGATGCGCGCATCGCGCAGGGCGGCGTTCCAGGTACGCTCATCTTCCTCTTCACGGCGCAGGGCTTCGACCCACAGGGCATACTGGGCGCGCAGGCTCACGACCACGCGGCGGATCGGGCCGGCCAGCAGAGCCAGGGCGGCGAAGGCGACCATCCACAGCACCATCCAGGCTGCCAGCAGGTGGCCTTCGCCCCAGCTGTCGATGAACTTGTTGGCCACCACCAGCAGCGCGGCCACGATGGCGGCAAGCAGCAGGGAGGCGCCGGCACGGGCGCTGGTGACGTTGGCGTAGGCGCCCTTGAGGGTGGCGGCGGCGTTCTCGACGCGCTGCACGCCGGGGTGTTCGGTGCGGTAATCGACTTGGACGAAGCTGGTCATGATGTGAAACCCTTGTAAGCCGCTTGTGGCGAAATTGCCGGGCTAGTGGGGTGAATCATAGGGTTTACCCCAACCGCAGTCCACTTTATATCTTGAATCCCAGTCATTCATCCGAGTGATGATGAACGCATGCAGCCCCTCAATTTCAGAACCTTCGACCTGAACCTGCTGCGCGTGTTCGACGCCGTGATGTCGGAACGCAACCTGACACGCGCCGCCGAGACGCTGTCGCTCACCCAGCCGGCCGTGAGCAACGCCCTGCGCCGGCTGCGCGATGCGCTGGGCGACGAATTGCTGGTGCGCAGCGGCCAGGGCGTGGAGCCCACGCCGCGCGCGCAGGCGCTCTGGCCGGCGGTGCGCGCCGCGCTCGCGCAGTTGCAGCAGTCGCTCGCGCCGGGCGATTTCGACCCTGCGACAGCCAACACCGCCTTCGTGCTGGCCATGGCAGATGCGACGGGTGCCATGCTGATACCGCCACTGATGGAGATCCTCGAACGCGAGGCGCCAGGCGTCTCGCTGCGCGTGGTGCCGCTGACCACGCGCGACCCGCGCCAGCTGCTGGACGACGAGGCCGCCGACCTGGCCGTGGGCTACTTTCCCGCCGTGATGGCCGACCTGACGGCGCGCGCGCAATCGGGCAACCTGGTCGCCTACGAGAGCACGCGCATCTACGACGGCGAATACGTCTGCGTGATGCGCCAAGGCCACCCGCTGGCGGGCGTACCGCTGACGCTCGACCGCTTCTGCGCGGCCCGCCACCTGTTGGTGAGCTTTTCGGGCCGGCCCTACGGCTTCATCGACGAGGCGCTGACGGCGCTGGGCCGCGAGCGGCGCGTGGTGCTCACGGTGAACCAGTTCTTCACCGCCGGCCGCGTGGTGGCCGCCAGCGACCTGCTGACCGTGCTGCCGCGGCACTTCGTAGGCGTGGCCAGCCTCACGAACGAACTCGTTTGGCGACCGCTGCCCATGCCGCTGCCCACCGTGCATGTCGATGCGCTCTGGCACCGCAGCCGCCGGCACGACGGTGGCCACCGCTGGCTGCGCGACGCGATGGAGCGCTCGGGCCGCCGCAGCGGCGCACCCCAAGAGGCGCTCACGCCACAATCGGTGAAATGACGCAAGCGACGCCGACGAGGCAGAAGAAAACCACCATCCAGCTGCTGTCCGACCTGCACCTGGAAACCCACCCCCACTTCACCGCCACCCCCGCGCCCGGCGCCGACGTGCTGGTGCTGGCGGGCGACATCGGCTCCTACCAGACCGGCTCGCAGCTGGAAGACGAAGACTTTGGCCTGGCGCGCTTCTCGCCACTGCCCCAGCACGCGGGCTGGCCGGTCCCCGTGCTGTTCGTGCCGGGCAACCACGAATACGACGCACAGGATTTCGACGCCGCGCGAGTGCGCCTGCAACGCACCTGCGAGCGGCTGGGCATCGCCTGGCTGGACCGCGCCACCCTGGCGCTGGGCGGCGTGCGCTTCGTCGGCACCACGCTCTGGAGCGACTTCGACGCCCTGGCCGAGCACGAGCACGCCCACGACGTCACGCGGCGCCTGCGCCTGCGCGACAAGGCCTTCCGCGCTGCGAACTTCTACCTGAAGAAGACGGGCGGCACGCGCGCGGGCGAGCCCTTCCTGGCAGAGGCCATGCGCGAAGAAGCCCTCGCCTGCCAGTCCTGGCTGCGCGATGCACTCGCAGCACCCTGGACAGAAGGGCCGACGGTGGCAGTCACCCACTTCGCGCCCAGCCTGCTGAGCGCCGACCCCCGCTACGGCCTGGTGCCCGGCACGGCCGGGTTCTGCAACGCGCTCGATGGCCTGCTGCCCCATGCCGACCTCTGGCTGCACGGCCACCTGCACGCACCCAGCGACTACACCGTCCAGGGTACCCGCGACGACGGCACGCCCTGGCGCTGCCGCGTGGTTGCGAACCCGCTGGGTTATGCCCGCAAAGGCGAGCAGGCATCGTTCCAGCCCCATGCAACCGTGACCGTATGATGGGCGGCACGGGGCACCATCCCTGCGCAGCGCGCGGCGCCGGAACCTGCCGGGCAATGACCCAGGTCAAGACGGCAGACGTTCGCCCGCTTTAGTCTGGCATTCCCCACCCTGGAGACATCGCATGAACATCCTGCTCGCCGTGGACGGCAGTCCCTACACCAAGAAGATGCTCGCCTACCTGGCCACCCACCAGGAGTTGCTGGCCGGCACGCACAGCTTCACCGCCGTTACCGTTCAGCCCCAGCTGCCGCCGCGTGCGCGCGCCGCCCTGGGCAAGCAGGTGGTGGACAAGTATTACGCCGAAGAGGGCGAGAAGGTCATGGCGCCGGTGGACAAGTTCCTCGCCCGCCACGGCGTGCAGATCAAGACCATCGTCAAGGTCGGCCCGGTGGGCGAGACCATCGCCAAGGTGGCCGACTCGGGCCGCTATGACCTGCTGGTGATGGGCACGCACGGCCACGGTGCGCTGGGCAATCTGGTGATGGGCTCGGTCAGCACGCAGGTGCTGGCCAACAGCCGCGTACCGGTGCTGCTCGTTCGCTGAGTGCTCCGGCCGCGTCAGCGCCGCGCGGCGAGGCCCGCCAGGCAGGTCTGCACCACCCAGTCCACGACCTGCTCGTCGCTGTAGCCGCCGCGTTCGCGCAGCAGAGTCAGCATGGGGTCGGCCGAGCGCGCGAAGAGCGCGCACACGATCAACTCGGCCGGCAGGGCGCTGCTGATGTCGCCCGACTTCTGCGCCTCCAGAACCCACTCCTGGACCTGCGTGCGCAGCAGGCTCAGCGATGCCTGATAGGGCTCGCACCCCCCCAGCGCGGCGGCCAGGCCCGAATTGCGGCTCAGCATGAGCGGCATCTCGTCGGTGAGCTGCAATTCGAGCAGCCAACGCAGCAGCAGACTCAGCCGGGCGAGCGCCGAGAGCGCCGGGTCCAGGCCGGCCAGGAACTGGTTGGCGCGCTCCACGGCATGCACCATGGCGGCCGCGCAGAGTTCGTCCTTGCCCGCGAAGTGTTTGTAGAGGCTGGCCTTGGCGATTCCAGCGGCGCTGGCCACCTCATCCACGGTCATGGCCTCGAAGCCCTTTTCCCCCATCAAACGGCTGGCGGCGACAACAATGGCCTGCTCACGCGCCTGGTGCATCTGCTCCTTGAAGGAGCGGCGGAGCTGCAAAATGTTCATCGCCATGATCTTATCGATAGCCTGACTCAACCCCGCCGAATCACCGGAGCGCGGCCGGCAACATGTTGCAAGACAGTCACACGTCGCACCGTCATGGCCGGCATGCGTGCGGCGTCAGCCGGGCGTGGACCGCAGCGCATGGGCTGCTGCACTGGTGAGCGCATCGGTCAGCGCGTCCAGCACGTCGGACTCCAGATTCCAGCAGTGCCAATAGAGTTGCACCGGCAGCGTATGGCCGGCAGCCAGGTCCACCAGCCGGCCATCGTCCAGCAGCGGGCGGGCCAGCGCCTCAGGAACCACGCTGGCGCCCCAGCCAGCGACCACGGCGCGGACCTGGCCTTCGGAGCTGGGCACGAACAACTGCTGCAGCGCCACGCGCTTCAGGCCGAAAGTGCGGGCGACGAATTCCGCCTGCAGGTCGTCCTTGCGGTTGAAGGCGACGAAAGCCACGTCGCGGAAGTTGTGCGCCGTCAGCCCTTGCGGGAGGTAGCGGCGAGCGAGGTCCGGCGCCGCCACGGCCACATAAGGCATGGCGCCGAGCGGCACGACCTTGCAGCCACGCAGAGCGCTCTTGAGCGTGGTCACGCAGCCCAGCACCTGGCCCGATCGCAGCCATTCCTGGGTGAAGTCCTGGTCATCCGCGATGATCTCCAGCGGCAGGCGCTGGCGCACCAGGGCGTGCAGCGCGTCCAGCGCCCAGGTGGCGATGCTGTCGGCGTTGATGGCGATGGAAATGCGCTCGTCCTCGCGCCCGCCGCCCGGCGCGCTGGGGGCGAGGTCCTGCAGGTCGCGCTCCAGGTCGGCGCGCAGCAGGCGCAGCTGCTTGGTGTGCTTGAGCAGCAGCTGCCCGGCGCTGGTGGGCTTGAGCGGCCGGCTGCGCACGATGAGCACCGATCCCACCTGCGCCTCCAGCGCGCGCAGCCGCTGCGAAACGGCCGACTGCGTGACGTTCAGGCGCTGCGCCGCGCGCTCGAACCCGCCCTCTTCCACGATGGCGGCCAGACACTCGAGGGCGGCGGGGTCGTAGGTGCTCATGGCGGACTCTCTATAAGTGTGTCTGATGAATTCGGCGCAAGTTTAATTTCGCTTTTAATTCAAGCCAACGGACAGCACACTGCACAGCTATGAAAACCATCGTTCTCGGCGCCGGCATCATCGGCATTTCCACCGCCTGGCATCTGCTTGAGCAGGGCCATGAGGTCACTGTGGTCGATCGCCAGCCCGATGCGGCGCTGGAGACGAGTTTCGCCAACGCGGCGCAGATCTCGGTGAGCTACTGCGAACCCTGGGCCAACCGCGACGCGCCCTGGAAGGCGCTCAAGTGGATGTTCGACAAGGAGGCGCCGCTGCTGTTTCGCCCGCAGTTCGACTGGGAGCAATGGCGCTGGGGCCTGAAGTTCCTGGCGCAGTGCAACGACGCCGCCTTCGAGCGCAACGTGCAGCAGATCGTGGCCTTGGGCGCCTACAGCCATGAGGCGCTGAAGGACGTGGTGCGCGCCACCGGCATCGAATACAACCGACTCGAACGCGGTATCGCCCATTTCTATACCGACGAGAAATCCTTCGACGCCGCTGGCCACGCAGTGGACCTGATGCGCCGCTACGGCGTGCAGCGCCGCCTGGTCAGCCGCGACGAGCTGCTGGAGATCGAGCCGGCCTTCCAAGCCTACGGCGACCGCATCAAAGGCGGCACCTACACCAGCACCGATGAGAGCGGCGATGCCCGCGTCTTCACCCAGGAGCTGGCCCGCCGCTGCGCCGAGCGCGGCGTGCAGTTCCTCTACGGCCACGATGTCGTGCGGCTGAACCAGGCCGGCGGCGCGATCGAATCGGTCACCGTGCGTGCCCGCGAAGCGGGCGCTGCCGTGCAGAACCTGACCGGCGACGCCGTCGTGGTGGCCTGCGGCAGCTACAGCGCGCCGCTGCTGCGCACCGTGGGCGTGAACCTGCCCATCTACCCCGGCAAGGGCTACAGCGCGACCTTCCCGCTGCTCAGACCCGAGGGCGCGCCCATGGTCTCGACCATCGACGATGGCAAGAAGATCGCCATGAGCCGGCTGGGCGGCTTCCTGCGCGTGGCCGGCACCATCGAGCTGGGCGGCTACGACCTGTCCCTGGACAGTCCCCTGGCGCGCGCCCGCTGCCACATGCTCTCGCGCCGCATCTCCGAGATCCTGCCCGGCGTGTGCGACACCCGCACCCCCGAAGAAGGCGGCAACCCGCAGTACTGGACGGGCCTGCGCCCGGCCACGCCCACCAACATCCCCTACATCGGCAAGACCCGCGTGGGCAAGCTGTGGGTGAACGCCGGCCACGGCACGCTGGGCTGGACGCACGGCGCGGGCTCGGGCAAGGCCATGGCCGAACTGCTCTGCGGCCGGCGCCCGGCCATGGCCTTCGGCTTCCTGGGCATGGGCGCGCCGGCAGGGCGCGCCTCCGCCACGCCGGTGGCCGCCTGATCACTCCGTGAACTGAACAGGGGCGCGCGGCGCCCCCCCATAGGGGCCTGGCGACCCTTAAGCCGGGAGCGGGCCCGGCACGCCGTCTTCCACCACGAACTGCGCCTGCGTGGCCACGGCGCTGTCGGCGCGCGCCACGTCCTGCACGGTGCGCAGCGTGGTCGTCCACCCTGAAGGCGTCACCTCGGCCACGCCGTAGCCGCGCTGGTCGGCCCGCGCGAGCAGCACGTGCGGATTGCGCCGCACCATGTCCTGCGCCTGTCCGGGTGTGACATGGCTGACTGAGCTGATCGAGGTGCCGCAAAACTCGCTGGCGATGGCGGGAGCACGCGCGTCAGAGACATCGGCCGGCACGCGGCAAACGTAGTTCTGATGGATATCGCCGCCGAGGAAGACGGTGTTGCGCGGGTGCGCGCCGGCCACCGCATCGAGCAGGCGCTGGCGGGCAGCGGGGTAGCCGTCCCAGGTGTCGGTGCTGTAGCGCTCCTCGGGCCAGGCGCGGGCATTGCGCTGCGAAAACAGCGTCTGCTGCGCCAGCACGCTCCAGCGCACGCCGCCGGCCGCGTCCTGCGCCAGGCCCTGCGCCAGCCAGCGTTCCTGCTCCAGACCCAGCAGCGACCGGGCCGGGTCGCGCAGCGGCGGGCAGGCCTGGGGCGACACGCTGCCCTCGGGAGGCGCGCCGGCCGTGCGGCAGGCCTGCCGGTCGCGGTACTGGCGCGTGTCCAGCACGTGGAAATCCAGCAGCCGCCCCCAGCCGTAGCGCGCGTGCACGCGCACGGCGTCCAGCGTGCCCAGCCCGCCCAGGCCCCGGCGCAGCGCGCTGGCACGCAGCGGCATGTTCTCGTAGAAAGCCTGGTAGCCGGCGTTGCGGCGCTCGAGGAAGCCCTCGGCCGGCCCCTCGCCGAAGAGGCCGGCGTAGTCGTTCTGCACCTCGTGGTCGTCCCAGGTCACGATCCACGGACAGGCGCGGTGCGCGGCCTGCAGGTCGGCATCGGTGCGGTAGAGCGCATAGCGGTCTCGGTAGTCCGCCAGCGTCCTCCCCACCGGCAGCGTGTGGGTGCGCGCCAGCGGATGGCGCGGCGGCTTGGCCGGCATGGCGTATTCGTAGATGTAGTCGCCCAGGAACAGCACGGCGTCCAGGTCTTCGTCCACCATGTGGCGGTAGGCGGCGTAATGGCCGTGCTCCCAGCGCTGGCACGAGGCGAAGGCCAGGCGCATGCGCTGCGGCAGCGCCTCGGGCGCCGGGGCGGTGCGGGTGCGCGCCACGGGCGTGGCCGCGTCGCCGTGCATGAAGCGGTAGAAGTACCAGCGGTCCGGCTCGAGGGCGACCACCTCGACATGCACCGCATGGCCCAGCGGCGCCAGCGCCGTGGCCTGGCCCTGGCGCACGATGCGACGAAAGCCTTCGTCCTCGGCGACTTCCCAGCGCACCGTCAACGCGTCGGGCAGGCGGCTGCGGGGCGTGCCGACCGGCACGGTGCCAGGCACCGGGCCGTCCAGCAGACGGGTCCAGAGCACGAAGCCGTCGGGCGACGGCGCGCCGCTGGCCACGCCCAGCGGAAAGAGCGCGCGCTGGGCCAGGGTGGCGGACCAGCTCCAGCGCGGCTGCCAGGTGGCGGCAGCGGCGGCCGCTGCCAGTCGGATGAGTTCACGGCGTTGCATGGACCGGTCTCCCGGCGGCACGGTAGCCGGCCAGCCACCCGCGCGCCTGTCAATACACTACGGTTTTCATAGCAACCTGCGCTTGATATACGCGGGCTGCGGGCCTATTCCGCCGAAGATTGCGCTCAATGCGCGTTGCGGGCGGAGGCGTCGGCCAGATTGTTGTCCATCCAGCGCAGCAGGTCGCGCCACATCTGCAGCACCTGCCCGTCGTCGGGCATGTGCAGTTCGTGCTTGAGTTCGATGGTCACCACCGGCATGCCCTGGCGCACGCTGCCGTAGTGGCCCAGCGAGCCCGGGAAGATGCCCAGCTGGTCCAGCCGCAGCTGCCCCAGGCGGTTGGGCGGTGGCAGCGGGCCGTCGTAGTCGAGCACGCCGTAGGGCGCGTGGATGCTCACCACCAGGTCGGGCTTGAAGTCCGTGTCCATCTGCGTGTGCAGAAAGCGCGATTCGGGCTCCGACAGCGGCTGGGGCCCAGGCCAGCGGCGCGGATCGCGCCGGGTGCGCTTGTCCCAGTAGATGGGCGCGTCGCGCTCCCAGTTCGGCGTGGGGAAGTTGCGGTTCAGATCCACGCCCCGCGCATTCACACGGGTGGGCTTCTTGGCCAGCAGCCCGTCAGGATTGAGCACGGGGATGAAGCGCCAGTGCACCGGCTGGCGCGACACCACGGCGCCGTCCTGCGCCAGCTCGATCCAGCGCATCGCCAGCGCGGCGGCGGTCAGTTCGTCGCCATGTATGGCACCGACCACCAGCACGCGCAGCGGGCGCGCAGCAGCGCCCACCGCCTTCGTACCCTGCGAAGAGCCCTTGGACGGGAGCACGTCACGCCAGTAGAGCGGCGTGCCCTGCACCGAAAAGGCACCGCTCTCGGCCAGGTGCGTGGCGGCGCAATCCTTGCCGCTGATGGTGGGCAGGCGCTTGAGCAGGCGCTCGCAGGCCGCGGCGGCGGCCTGAGGCGATGCAGCCTGCACGGCTGCAGGGCCCGGGGTAGAGGCACTGCCGCGCCCGGTCGCGGGGCCACCCTTGGCGGAAGGCTGCGGCACGGCGATCACCATCTCCACCGCCTTGGGCCCTTCGGGCAACGGCAGCCGGGGGGCCGGGCCCAGCAGGCGCAGCGGCGCATCGGCCCCTTCCGCGAAGAGCGCCGCGCCCAGCGCACCGCGCGCGGTGTCGAGCCCTTCGTACGGCATTCGTGCCAGGCGCAGGCCGCCCGCGGCCAGGGCCAGCGCGGCGAGGGCCACCAGAGCGGCCGGCCAGCGCCACGGCATGGCCGGGGCGAAGGCGGTCCCGCCCGCCGGCATGCGGTCAGCGGCGGAGCGCATCAGTGCAGCACCCGGGCGCGAGCGGTGGCGAGGAAGTCCAGCAGCGCGCCGTCGAAGGCGTCGGGGTCTTCCAGCTGCGGCCAGTGGTCGACGTCCGGCAGCGAAATGTGGCGCGCATCGGGCAGCACATGGGCCAGCGCCTGCAGCGCCTCCGGCGGAGTGCAGCGGTCGTCGGCACCGCCCAACACCAGCGCGGGCAGCTGCAGCCGGGCGAAGTCGGCCGCGCTGCGCGCGAAGGCGGGAAGCGCCTGGAGCGCGCGCCGGTAGGCCGATGGGTTGACCTGGCCCAGCGCATGGCCCGCCAGGCGCATCCCCTCGGGCAGCGCACCCCTGCCGGCCTGTTGCGGCACCAGGGCCTGCGCCAACGACTCCATGGACTGGCCGGCGTCCAGCGCGGCCAGGCGGGGCGCCACCCAGGCGCTTTCGCCGGCCTCGTCCAGCGCCGGGCCGCCGGCGCAGAGCACCAGCCGGCGCACGGACTGCGGCTGGCGCAGCGCCACTTCCAGCGCCAGCATGGCACCCAGGCCATGGCCGACCAGCGAAACGGGGCCGCATTGCAGCGCCTCGATCAATCGGGTGCAGGCCAATGCCAGGCCCTTGAAGCCGTAGGGCTCGATCGGCGCGCTGCGGCCATAGCCCGGCATGTCCCAGGCGACGGCGCGGTAGCCGGCGCTGGCCAGGGTTTCGACCTGCGGGGCGAAGGTGAGGTGATCGCCGTCCGCGTCATGCAGCATGAGAACGGTGTGGCCGGAGCCGAGGGTGGTGAAAGTGGGGAGCAGCGACATGGACGAGAGGCAGGGACGCAGCGGCGCAGGCCGTCAGAAAAGCCCACACAACCCAGCGAAGCGGTTCTGGCTGGGGCGCTGGGGCGCGGACAGGAGCGGCAACGATGTCAGAAGCGCTTGGGGCCGCTCTCAGTGCGCGCGGCTGCGGGGCGGAGGCCGGCCCATAATAGCCGACCCCTCCCTTCCCGACCGCCGCGTGCGCCTTTGCCTGTGACCCAGACCCCGCCCCGCATGACCACTGCCCGCGCCCCGGAATTCTCCGCGCGCGAATTCCGCGATGCACTGGGCATGTTCGCCACCGGCGTGACCATCGTCACCGCCCGTGCGGCCGACGGCTCGCTGGTCGGCATGACGGCCAGCTCGTTCAATTCAGTGTCGCTGGCGCCGCCGCTGGTGCTGTGGAGCCTGGCGCACAAGGCCTCGTCGCTGCCGGCCTTTGCAGCAGGCTCGCACTACGCCATCAACGTGCTGGCGGCGGACCAGCAGGCGCTGGCCGAGCGCTTCGCCACGCGCGGCATCGACCGCTTCTCAGGCGTGGAGCACCGCCCGGGCATCGCCGGCGCGCCGGTGCTGGCGGGGGCCGTGGCAGTGTTCGAGTGCTTCAACCGCAGCCAGTACGTGGAGGGCGACCACACCATCTTCGTGGGCGAGGTGGAACAGTGCAGCCATCAGGCGGGCGCATCGCCCCTGCTCTACCACGGTGGCATGTTCTACGCCGAACACCCACTGGGCCGGGCCCCGGCCATGGCGGGCGCCACCCAGAAATGAGAGCAGCCAGCCCTTGTGCACCAAGGGCTGGCTGCTGATTTGAGCGCGTGAAGAGACTGGCCGCACGCGGCCGGCCTCCTTTACTTGGCGGCAGTGTCGGGCAGCTCGATCTTGACTTCGAGCACTTCCAGGTTGTCCTGGCGCTCGAGCTGCACCTTCAGGTCGTCGGGGCTGATCTTCACGTACTTGGAGATCACGGCGACGAGTTCACGCTGCAGTGCGGGCAGGTAGTCGGGCTCGGAGGCGTTGCGGCCGTTGCGCTCGTGCGCCAGGATGATCTGCAGCCGCTCCTTGGCGACGCTGGCGGTCTTCTTCTTTTCGCCGAGCAGGAAAGAGAGGAACGAAGCCATGGACTACCTCCCGCCGAAGATGCGCTTGAAGAAGCCGGGCTTCTCGGCCTCGACGAAACGCAGCGGCTTGTCCTCGCCGAGGAAGCGCGCCACCACGTCCTTGTACGCCTCGGACACGTCGGTGCCCTGCAGATGGATCGCGGGCGTGCCCTGGTTGGAGGCGGTGAGCACGCTCTCGGACTCGGGCACCACGCCGATGAGCTCGATACGCAGGATGTCCTGGATGTCCTCCAGGCTCAGCATCTGCCCGTCCTGCACGCGGCCGGGGTTGTAGCGCGTGATGAGCAGGTGTTCCTTGATGGGCTCACCGCCCTCGATGGCGCGGCGGGTCTTGCTGCCCAGCATGCCCAGGATGCGGTCGGAGTCGCGCACCGAGGAGACTTCCGGGTTGGTCACCAGCAGCGCCTCGTCGGCGAAGTGCATGGCCATGAGCGCGCCGCTCTCGATGCCGGCGGGCGAGTCGCAGACGATGTATTCGAAGTCCATCGCAGCCAGGTCGTTCAGCACCTTCTCGACGCCTTCCTGCGTGAGCGCGTCCTTGTCGCGCGTCTGGCTGGCGGCCAGCACGAACAGGTTGTCGCACTGCTTGTCCTTGATGAGGGCCTGGTTCAGGTTGGCCTCGCCATGGATCACGTTGATGAGGTCATAGACCACGCGGCGTTCGCAGCCCATGATGAGGTCGAGGTTGCGCAGGCCGACGTCGAAGTCGATCACGGCGGTCTTGTGGCCGCGCAGCGCGAGGCCCGATGCGAAGCTGGCACTGGTGGTGGTCTTGCCCACGCCCCCCTTGCCGGAGGTGACGACGACGATTTTGGCCATGTTGTGCTGATTCCCTGAAATGATGATCGCGGTGGACCTGAAATGAATTGGCGGAGGGACCGAAGAAGGCGGGCGCGGCGGCGTCAGAGCGGCTCGATGAGCAGCTTCTCGCCATCGAGCCGCACCTGCGCCGGCTTGCCGCGCACGTTGTCGGGCAGCTCGGTTTCGGTGGTGCGGTAGATGCCTGCGATGGAGACCAGCTGCGGCTCCAGGCAGGTGCTGAAAATGCGGGCGTCGGTGTTGCCGCGCGCGCCGGCGATGGCCCGGCCACGCATGGGCGCGTAAATGTGGATGTTGCCGTCAGCGATGACCTCGGCGCCGAAGCTCACCACGGCCATCACCACCAGGTCGCCCCCCCGGGCATAGACCTGCTGGCCCGAGCGCAGCGGCTTGTCCACCACCACCGTGGTGGGGCCGGCGACCGGCACCTCGACTTCGCGCACGACCTCGCGGATCACCTCACGCACCGGCGCGGGCGCAGCGGCACGGGCCGCTGCCGCCTCGGGCGCGGCCACCAGGCCGGCGGCCAGCGCAGCCTGCATCTGCTCCGGGCTGCCGCCGCGCACCGCCACGGGCTGGGTTCGCATGGCGCGCAGCGAGGCGCTCAGGGCGGCGAAATCGACCGGCTCTTCGGCGTCGCGCACGGCGGCCAGATCGATCAGCACCGGGTCGTTGTCGAAAAAGCCGGGATCGTCGGCCAGCCGTGCGGCCAGGTCGGCAGCGAGCACGGCGGCATCGGTGGTCTTGAGCGCCACCGCCACCACCGGCAGCTGGGCGCTCTTGAGTTCAAAGCTGGTGCGGGCAGCGCCCGCCGTTTCGACGGCCATGGAACAGGAGGTGCGAGGAGGGAACGCTGCGCAACGAAAAACAGGAAGGGGGAAGCCCCGGACCCGGCGCACGGCACGCGCGCGCACGGGAAAGCGGGCAAGTGTACCGTGGGCGGGCCGCGCGGAGTTGCGTCAGATCGTGTCACGCCCCTGCGGCACACCGTCAATGCGCGTGCGGCGCGCACGGCGCACGAATACCCACGGAAATGACCCAAAGCCCTTGCACGATCTGCACACCCAGCTATCGAAAGCGAAGCAAGCGCCCCTCAGGGCCCTGGGGCTGCGGCGCGATCTCAGAGCTTGGGAATACGGATGCGGCTGATCATGAGCGAGCCCGACAGCGCGAACAGCATCACCAGCGGGTGCAGCGTGAAGCCGCCCAGCAGCACGCTGCCGAACCAGAGCTGCTCGCCCACCGCGCCCATGGCGGCGGCGAGCGACATCAGCCCCACCAGCACGATGGAGGTGGGAATGGGCGTGCCCTCGAAGTACTTGACCTTGCCCGAACCCTCGGAGAGCGTTTCGGCGGTGACGTTGTAGCGCGCGAGACGGGAGACGCCGCAGGCCACGAAGTAAGCCAGCACGATGCGGTCGTACAGCCCCTGCATGCCGCAGGCGTAGGCGATGATGGCCGGCGCCACGCCAAAGGAGATCACGTCGGCCAGCGAATCCAGCTCGCGCCCCATGGCCGAAGACTTCTGCCGCCAGCGCGCGATACGGCCATCGAGCACGTCGAAGATGAGCGCGGCCAGCACCAGCGCGGCCGCGAAATGGATGTGCCGCACGTCGCCCGCGGCCAGATAGGTCATGGACGAGAACAGCGCTCCCACGCCGCACACGGCGTTGCCCAGCGTGAACCAGTCCGCGAGATGGAACTCGCGGATCATCGAAAAGCGCTTGGGGGCGGGTGCATTCATGGAAACGGGTCCTCGAAGGAAACAGGAAGACGGGCAGGCAGACGATCGGACGGGCGACGAACAAGGCGACCCCGCCAGCGGCCCATTATCGAACGGGCCCATGGCGCCACCCGTCAGGCAAGTCCTACGAAGGCGTTCGACCTGATTGAGGAGGGGGGGCAGGGACGGGCCATCGCGCGATGCGATGCCACGCCGAGGCGGCAGGCAAGCCATGGCGGCGCGCCGCGAACGGACGTGGAACAGGTTCTCAGCATCAGCCGAGCGGTGCCGCGGTGCCGCCGGCGCGCGATGCCGCGAAGGCCACGAACCAGTCAAGGCTGCCCGGGTTGGCCATGGCGTCGCGGTTGACCACCTTCTCCGCGGGCTGGCCCAGCAGCAGCTTCTTGACGGGCAGCTCCTGCTTCTTGCCGGTCAGGGTGCGCGGCACCTCGGGCACGGCCAGGATGTCGTCGGGCACGAAGCGCGGCGAGAGCGCGTCGCGGATCGCCCCGGCGATGCGCTGGCGCAGGGCATCGTCCAGCTCGGCGCCGGGCCGCAGTGCCACGAAGAGCGGCATGTAGCTGGGCCGCCCCAGGTATTCGAGATCGACCACCAGGCTGTCAAGCACCTCGGGCAGCGCCTCCACCGCGCTGTAGATCTCGCTGGTGCCCATGCGCAGGCCGTGGCGGTTGATGGTGGCATCGCTGCGGCCGTAGATGATGCAGCTGCCCGTGGGCATGACCCGGATCCAGTCGCCGTGCCGCCAGACCGGCCCCATGGCGGCGGGCCCGTCGCCACCGCCCGGCCGGCGGCCGTGGCCGGGCGGGTACATGTCGAAATAGCTCGCCAGATAGCGTTTGCCGTCGGCATCGCCCCACAGATAGAGCGGCATGGACGGAATGGGCTGGGTGCAGACCAGCTCACCCACCGCGTCCACCACCGGCTGGCCCTGGGCGTCCCACGCCTCGACGGCGGCGCCGAGCATGCGGCACTGCATTTCTCCGGGTACCTGGGGGAGTTCGCGGTGGCCGCCGATGAAGGCCCCGCAGAAGTCGGTGCCGCCCGAGATGTTGTCCCACCAGATTGGTTCGCCCCCGCGCTCGCCTGCTTCGCATGGCTCGCTGCCCCCCAAGGGGGCCCCGCCTTGCTTGGGGCGGCCCGGCGCTGACACATGGCCCCCGCGCTCGCCTGCTTCGCATGGCTCGCTGCCCCCCAAGGGGGCCCCGCCTTGCTTGGGGCGGCCCGGCGCTGCGGCGGCGCCGTCATCGAGGGAGAGATCGCGCACACGTTGGAACTGCCGCGTCCCCCATTCCTGCACCTCGGGCGAGAGCGGCGAGCCGGTGGTGCCGAGCGCGCGGATGCGGGAGAGGTCGCCGCAGGCGGCCAGATCGACCCCGGCTTTCATGCAGTTGGCGTAGAAGGCCGCGCCCGCGCCGAAGAAGCTCACGCCGGTCTCGGCCGCGAAGCGCCAGAGCGTGCCCCAGTCGGGCCGCTCCCGGGTGCCGCCGGGGTTGCCGTCGTAGATCACGCAGGTGGTGCCCGAGAGCAGCCCGCTGGCCTGCGCGTTCCACATCACCCAGCCGGTGGAGCTGTACCAGTGGTAGCGCTCGCCGAAGGAGTTGGGCGCGTAGCTGCAGCCGATGTCGTTGTGCAGGCTCTTGAGCTGCAGCGCCACCAGCAGCATGCCGCCGTGGCCATGGACGATGGGCTTGGGCAGGCCGGTGGTGCCACTGGAATAGACGATCCAGAGCGGATGATCGAACGGAACCCAGCGCGGCTCGAAGGCTGCGACTTCTTCATCGTTTTGGCCGCTGGCGCTTGTGTAGTCTGCGCAGTTAGCTATTTTTTTTGAAGCATCGAGGTTATTCACCAACGCCACGTGCTGCAGCGAAGGCAGCTGCGCGCGCAGCTCGGCCAGTACGCCGGTGCGGTCCAGGTCGCGCCCGCCGTAGGTCACACCGTCCACCGCAATCAGTGCCTTGGGGGCGATCTGGCGGAAGCGGTCCAGCACGGCGGCCGTGCCCATGTCGGGCGCGCACACGCTCCAGACGGCGCCCAGGCTCACGGTGGCCAGCAGCGCGACCATGGCCTCGGGGATGTTGGGCAAATAGGCGGCCACCCGGTCGCCCGGGCCCACGCCCTCGCGTTGCAGGTGCAGGGCCAGCGAGGCGACCTGCCGGCGCAGCTCGGGCCAGCTCATCTCGCGGTGCACGCCCTTTTCGTTGCGGCTGATGATGGCGGGCTGGCCCGCAGCATGGGCGGCGTCCACATGCCGCAGCGCCTGCCGCGCGTAGTTGACCTGCGCGCCGGGGAACCATTCGGCCCCTGGCATGGCGTTGCGCGCCAGCACCGCGCTATGCAGCGTGGGCGACTCGACCTCGAAATAGTCCCAAACGCTCTGCCAGAAGGCGTCCAGATCGGTGATGGACCAGCGCCAGAGCGCGTCGTAGCCGTCGAAGTCCAGGCCACGCTCGCGGCGCAGCCAGTCCTGGTAGAGGCGGATCTGGGGGATGAAGGGCGACGGTCCGGGCATCTGCGTGCCGGCCGCCGGGGTTACGGGGGCGGTGCTTGTCTCCATCGGCGCAGCGTAGCGCGGAGCGTTGGGGGCGTCATCCGGGGAAGGTCCCCGGATTGACAGCCCGCTCCCGGGCTGTGAACGCAGCGGCGGGCAAAGCCCAGCGCAGAGGTTCTGGCGAGGCGCCGCTTCGCGGGCAATACGGCTCGTACGATCGGATGCGGCCTCGATGCCAGAAGGGCTTTGCCCGTCGCGTTCAGTCGGTTTGCTCGCGCACGCTGGTGATGGCGTAGCCCTTCTCGCGCAGCTGGCGGCCGGGCTCGGGAATGCCGAAATCGTCCCAGTGCGCTGCGGTCTCGTCCATTTCCTGCCCGGTCAGTTCGCTCTCCCAGTCGGTGTTGGTGGCTTCCTGGGGAATGGTGCGTCCTTCGGGCACCACCAGATGGGAATATTTGCCCTCGGTTTCTGATCGGCGATAGATGTCCACGCGCATGGTCGGTTCCTGGGTCGGGTTGAAAGGACACCCACTCTAGCCGCTGCGCCCGTCCGGCGGCGTAGGAAGACGTAGCGGCACGGCCGATGCCGGCGCGACGGCCCTTCTTCTTGCGCCAGGGCAAGGCCGGCCGCCGTGGGCCGTCCCACAATGGCCGCCCCGCCCGCCGCCTGCAACGCCCTGGAGCCGACCCCCATGCCCGCATCCGCACTGCCCCGCCCCCACGGTACCGACGCCGACGTGCTCATCGTCGGCGCAGGGCCCGCGGGCCTCTCGCTGGCGGCGGCGCTGGGCCAGGCGGGGCTGCGCGCCACGGTGGTCGAACGGCAGGACGAGGCCGCCCTGGCGGACCCGGCCCCCGACGGCCGCGAGATCGCCCTGACCCACCCCAGCGGCGAGCTGCTGCGCCGCCTGGGCAGCTGGCAGCGGCTGGCAGCGCACGAGATCGGCCGCATCGGCCGGGCGCAGGTGCACGACGGGCCGCTGGGCCGGCATGCCCCGCTGGAAGTGGCGCCGGCCGCCGGCAGCGGCGCCGGCCACCTGGGCTGGATCGTGCCCAACCATGCGCTGCGCCGCAGCGCCTGGCAGGTCGCGCAGGCCACGCCGGGCGTCACTCTGGTCTGCGGGGCGCAGGTGGACCGGGTAGCGGCGCTGCCCACGCAGGCCGAGGTGGACTTCACCCCCGCCGGCAGCGCCCCCGGCACGCCGGCCACGCGGCTGACGGCGCCGCTGGTAGTAGCCGCCGACAGCCGCTTTTCCAGCGCCCGGCGGCAGCTGGGCATCGCCGCGCAGATGACCGACTTCGGCCGCAGCGTCATCGTCTGCCGCATGCGCCATGCCGAGCCCCACGGCGGCGTGGCGCACGAATGCTTCGGCTATGCGCGCACCCTGGCGGTGCTGCCGCTGCCGGACGACCCCGAGGACGGCGCCCCCCAATGCTCGGTGGTGGTTACCGCCGGCGCGGCCGAGGCCGCCGCACAGGGCCTGGCGCTGGGCCGGGTCGAGGGCGGCCAGGTCGCTGCCCTGGCGGGCGCGGTCATACAGCGCCCAGGCATCCCGTGGCGGGCGCACGGCGGCGGCGACGCTGCCCGCCTCTGCATCCGCCTCGGGCATGTCCCCCGGCTCGGCGTGGAGAAAGGGGGTATCAAGCCCGTGCTCGAATCCCATGGGCATCAGCCAGCCGTCGGCGAGCACAGCCGAGGCCATCATCGCGGCCTGGCGTCCGCGCTCGGGATTGACGGGCGCGGCGGCCGGTCGGCGCGCCGCGAACGGGTTTTCGGGACAACCG
>JBHIWE010000049.1:0-20518 GCA_041987645.1 Acidovorax sp.
CGACCTGGCGACCATGGACGCCGAGGGCTACGTCAACATCGTCGGCCGCATCAAGGACATGGTGATCCGCGGCGGCGAGAACCTCTACCCGCGCGAGATCGAGGAATTCCTCTACCGCCACCCGCAAGTGCAGGACGTGCAGGTGGTGGGCGTGCCCGACGCGCGCTACGGCGAAGAACTCTGCGCCTGGATCATCGCCAAGCCCGGCGCCGAGCCCACCGAGGAAGGCATCCGTGCCTTCTGCCAGGGCCAGATCGCGCACTACAAGGTGCCGCGCCACATCCGCTTCGTCACCGAATTCCCGATGACGGTGACCGGCAAGATCCAGAAATTCAAGATCCGCGAAGCGATGAAGGAACAGCTGGGTCTGCAGGAAAGCCGCACCGCCTGAGCGGCGGCCGCCTTCCATCCGCAGGCCCCCCGGCCCATCGCTCGACCCTTGCCCGACACCGGAACACCATGATCCTCGACACCCAACTCAACGCCCGCTCGGCGGACTTCCTGGCCAACGCCGCCGCCATGCGCGCCCTGGTGGACGACCTGCGCGCCCGGCTCGCCCAGGTCGCCCAGGGCGGCGGCGAGGCCGCGCGCGCCAAGCACGTCGCGCGCGGCAAGCTGCTGCCGCGCGAGCGGGTGGACCGGCTGCTGGACCCGGGTACGCCCTTCCTGGAACTGGCGCCGCTCGCCGCGCTGGGCATGTACGGCGGCGACGCGCCCGGCGCGGGACTGATCGCCGGCATCGGCCGCGTGGCCGGCGTGGACTGCATGGTGGTCTGCAACGACGCCACCGTGAAGGGCGGCACCTACTACCCGCTCACCGTCAAGAAGCACCTGCGCGCGCAGGAGGTGGCCGAGCAGAACCACCTGCCCTGCATCTATCTCGTCGATTCGGGCGGCGCCAACCTGCCCAACCAGGACGAGGTCTTCCCCGACCGCGACCACTTCGGCCGCATCTTCTACAACCAGGCGAACATGAGCGCGCAGGGCATCGGCCAGATCGCCGTGGTCATGGGCTCCTGCACGGCCGGGGGCGCCTACGTGCCCGCCATGAGCGACGAGACCATCATCGTCAGGAACCAGGGCACCATCTTCCTGGGCGGCCCGCCGCTGGTAAAGGCCGCCACGGGCGAGGTGGTGACGGCGGAAGACCTAGGGGGAGGCGACGTGCACACGCGCCTCTCGGGCGTGGCCGACCACCTAGCCCAGAACGACCTGCACGCGCTGGCCCTGGCGCGCGCCGCCGTCAAGAACCTGAATGCCCGTCAGCCTGCAGCCCTTGACCAGCCTGCGCCTGCTGCTCCCAGATTCGCAGCGGAGGAGCTCTACGGCGTGATCCCTGTGGACACGCGCAAGCCCTTCGACGTGCGCGAGATCATCGCCCGCATCGTCGATGGCAGTGCGTTCGACGAGTTCAAGGCCCGCTTCGGCACCACGCTGGTCACCGGCTTCGCCCACATCGAAGGCATGCCGGTGGGCATCATCGCCAACAACGGCATCCTGTTCTCCGAATCGGCCCTGAAGGGCGCCCACTTCATCGAGCTGTGCTGCCAGCGCAAGATCCCGCTGGTCTTCCTGCAGAACATCACCGGCTTCATGGTGGGCCGCAAGTACGAGAACGAAGGCATCGCGCGCAACGGCGCCAAGATGGTCACGGCGGTGGCCACGGCCAACGTGCCCAAGTTCACCATCATCATCGGCGGCAGCTTCGGCGCCGGCAACTACGGCATGTGCGGCCGTGCCTACAGCCCGCGCTTTCTCTGGATGTGGCCCAACGCCCGCATCAGCGTGATGGGCGGCGAACAGGCCGCCAGCGTGCTGGCCACCGTCAAGCGCGACGGCATCGAGGCCCGGGGAGGCCAGTGGAGCGCCGAGGAGGAGGAAGCCTTCAAGGCCCCGATCCGCCAGCAGTACGAAGACCAGGGCCACCCCTACTACGCCACCGCCCGGCTCTGGGACGACGGCATCATCGACCCGGCCGACACGCGGCGCGTGCTGGCGCTGGGGCTGGCGGCGGCGCGCAACGCGCCCATCGGCGACATGAAGTTCGGCGTGTTCCGCATGTAGGTTCGTTCCCTTCCAGGACACAGGCCGTCACCCGAAGGGGCCATTCCATGCCAGCTCGTTTCCATTCCATCGTCCGGCGCCTCGGCGACATGGCGCTTATCGCGCTGCCGCCGGCGCCGGGCTTGAAGGGCCATCTGAACTTCGCACCTCGCTCGCGCAACGACACCTGCGTGGATGGGGCGGCCGCCACCCATGCAGCGGCCATCCTTCCCGTGCGCGAGGCCGCGCCTTGCCCGCGCGCTTTCGCCTATGCCGAAACCGGCGCCTGGGCCGACTGGTTGGATCGCGCCGACGTGGTGAACGCTGCCATGGAGCGCTGCAAGCGCAACGCCCAGGCCAAGGGCGGCACCTGCCACCCCCATGCCATTGACGACCCGATCGTGTGGGCCACGCCATGACGCGGCAGTGCTTCCTCGGCCCGCTCTGCAAGGCGCCGCCCCGGGGCGCCCGCGCATGGACGCCGCCCGCACGCGAGGGGCTGCGGCGCGATAGGTGCCAGCGTGTGAAACAGGCGCCTCATGCGTGTAATAGAGTGTTTTGCCCATGTCGGGCTTTCACTCTGATTCGCGCTTTCACCATGCCATTACTACTCCTCTTTCAGTGGTTCAGTCGTTCGCGCTCGTTCGGTGCGCTGTGCTTGGCGGCTGCGGCCGTCAGCCTGTTGCCCGGTTGCGCATCCGTGACGGGCGGCAACGCCCAGAAGATCTATGTGCAGGCCCAAAGCAGCCCGGGCGTGGCGCTGGACGCTGCGGATTGCACGCTGTCGAACGACAAGGGCTCCTGGAATCTCAAGGCCCCCAACGACACGACCATCATTCGCTCCAACAAGGCGATCGACGTCAAGTGCACCGCGCCCGGATACAAACAGGGCGCTCTGTCTGTCGATTCCGCTACGCGCGCCGCCATGTTCGGCAACATCATCCTGGGCGGCGTGGTCGGTGCCGTCATCGACCATAGCTCTGGAGCGGCTTACGAGTACCCGGGCAACGTCACGGTGGTGATGGGACAGTCGGGCTCCATCAGGATGGAGAGCAGCCGGGCGGAGGGCGCCGTGGGCGTCGTGCCGCGCCTGCAGCCTCCGGCATCGGGCTATGCGGAACTGAACGATGTGTCGAAAGTTCCGGTAGGGGCGGTGAAGGGACGCAATGCCTATGAGCGGTTCCTGGGCAGCAAGGCTCCGCGTGCCTTCGTGGTCTCTGCGGATCACTTCGCCTTCTACGCCAACGGCTTCAAGCCTCGCGGTGCGACGCAGGCATCCGATCCGGCGGAGCGCGCGCTGCAGTTTTGCCGCGATGGGGGGCATGTGGGCTGCCAGCTCTATGCCGTGGACGACAAGGTCGTCTACGTGCAGCCCGATGTCGCGACCCTGGTCAAGCTGCCCAGCCCGTCCGAGCCCGTCAAGAGCGCGTACCAGACACCGCCGGCCAGCCACTATGCAGCGCTGACCGACGCCACGGCGGTGCCGGTGCGCGATGCGGGCCAGGGGCGCTATCTGCACTTCCTCACACTGCCCAAGCCACGCGCTTTCGTCGTGTATGAAGACGGCAGCTGGTACATGAGCTGGAATAGCCCCAAGGCCATGGCCAACGCACTCAACAGTTGCGAGCGTGCGGGCAAGCCATGTTGGCTGTACGCGGTGGACGACGAAGTCGTGTGGCAAACCCATGTGGGCCAGCGCATCGGCAAGGTCGCGCAGCTTGTTCCGGTGCAGGCGACATGACTTTCAGCACCCGCCTTGGCCCCCTGCCGCTCGGTGCCGTGCTGGCTGCGTGCCAGGCCGCCGGCCTGCCCCCGGGCGCTGCCGACAGCTACCACGGCGTCGACGGCGCTGGCCCGGTACGGCTGCGCGCCGACGTGCCCAACGGCGTCTCTCCCCAGGGCGTGCACCAGGGCGGCAACCCCGCGGCGCGCGTGCAGGCGCTGGCCGCGCCCGGCGCGTTCTGGCCCCGCGTGTTCGACTCCCGCAAGGCATCTTCGCCATGAGCCATCCCTTCACCGCCCACTTCGCCCAGCTGGCCCGCTACAACGCCTGGGCCACGGCGCGCCTGCTCGATGCCGTGGCGCCCGTGTCCGACGCCGATTACCGGCGGGATGCGGGCCTGTTCTTTCGCAGCCTCCACGGCACGCTCAACCACCTGTTGGTGGGCGAGCAGCTGCTGTGGTTCGCGCGCTTTGCCGAAGGCTTCTCGCCGCGCGTGGCGCTGGACGCCGAAGCCGAGCACGACCGCGCCCGGCTGGACGCGCGCCTGCGGGCCGGCACGGCACGCTGGGAGCCGCTGATCGCCGCGCTGCCGGCCGAACGCTGGGCCGGCACGCTGGACTACACGACCAGCCAGGGTGTTCCGGCATCGTTGCATTTTGCCGGCGTGCTGGCACACGTCTTCAACCATTCCACCCACCACCGCGGGCAGATCACGGCGGCGCTGACCGCGCTGGGCCGCCCGGCGCCGGAAATCGATTTCGTCTATTACCTGCGGAACCCCTCCCAGCCATGAGCCAAGCCCCTCTCGCCATCACCCAGTGTGGCGCCGTCGCGCGCATCACGCTGACGCAGCCCGAAGTGCGCAACGCCTTCAGCGACGCGGTCATCGCCGCCATCACCGCCGCCTTCGAGGACGTGGGCGCGCGCAGCGACGTGCGGGCCGTGGTGCTGGCGGCCGAGGGCCCGGCCTTCTGCGCCGGCGCCGACCTGAACTGGATGCGGCGCATGGCCGACTACACGCGGGACGAGAACATCGCCGACGCCGCGCTGCTGGCCGCCATGCTGCGCACCATCGCCGAATGCCCCAAGCCCACCATCGCCCGCGTGCAGGGCGACGTCTATGCCGGCGGCATGGGCCTGGTGGCAGTCTGCGACATGGCAGTGGCGGTGGAGACGGCGGGTTTCTGCCTCTCGGAGGTCAAGCTCGGTCTCATCCCCGCGACCATCAGCCCCTATGTGATCCGCGCCATGGGCGCGCGCGCGGCGCAGCGCTACTTCCTCACCGCCGAACGCTTCGATGCGGCCGAGGCGCTGCGCATCGGCTTCGTGCATGCGGTGGCGGCCGATGCGGCGGCACTCGACGCCGCCGTCGATGCCTGGACGCGCCAGCTCGCCGCCAACAGCCCGCAGGCCGTGTGCGCCTGCAAGCGGCTGGTGCGCGACGTGGCCGGCCGCGCCATCGACGACGCGCTGATCGCCGCGACGGTGGAGGGCATCGCCGACATCCGCGCGAGCGAAGAGGGGCGCGAGGGCGTGCAGGCTTTCCTGAACAAGCGCAAGCCGTCCTGGCTGGCGCCGGCGGGCTGAGGCCAGGGCGAGGCGGCAAACCATGGACGCGATCTGGCTTTCCCTGGTGCAGTGGTGGCATGCGCTGGGCCTGCACATGGATGCCGGCACGGCGCAGACGGTGGCCGACGGCGCGCGCCAGGCCTCGGCCCATCTGGACATGCCGGCGCTGCTGGCGCTCGCTGCCGCGCTGGGCTGGGCCAGCGGCTTCCGGCTCTACGCGGTGGTGTTCCTGGTCGGCCTGATGGGCTGGGCCGGCTGGCTGCCTCTGCCGCCGGGCCTGGCGCTCCTGCAGCACCCGGCGGTGCTCTGGGCCAGCGGTTTCATGCTGTGCGTCGAATTCTTCGCCGACAAGGTGCCCTGGCTCGACAGTGCCTGGGACGCGGTCCACGCCTTCATCCGCGTGCCCGCCGGCGCGCTTCTGGCGGCCGGCGTCTTCGGTGCAGACAGTGGCGCCATGGCGCTCGCGGCGGGGCTGGTGGGCGGCTCGCTCTCGGCCACGGCGCTGGCCACCAAGATGACCACGCGGGCGGCGGCCAATACCTCGCCCGAGCCGTTCTCCAACTGGCTGCTGTCCCTTTTCGAGGACGGCCTGGTCGTCCTCGTGGTCTGGCTGGCCACGCAGCACCCGCTGCTCTTCGGCCTGGCCCTGGCCCTGATGCTGGCGGTGTCGGTGCTGCTGCTGGCGCTGCTGTTCAAGTTCCTGCGGGCGGTGCTGCGGCGCCTCTCGGCTCTCTTTTCCAGTCCTGCGAAGGTGGTTTGAATGTTCAAGAAAATCCTCATCGCCAACCGCGGCGAGATCGCCTGCCGCGTCGCCGCGACCGCCCGCCGCCTGGGCGTCAAGACCGTCGCCGTCTATTCCGACGCCGATGCCGACGCCAAGCACGTCGCCGCTTGCGACGAGTCCGTCCACATCGGCGGCAGCGCGCCCAAGGACAGCTATCTGCGCTGGGAACGCATCATCGACGCCGCCCGCGCCTGCGCGGCGGAGGCCATCCACCCGGGCTACGGCTTCCTGTCCGAGAACGAGGACTTCGCCCGTGCCTGCGCCGAGGCAGGCCTCGTCTTCATCGGCCCGCCGCCTTCCGCGATCAAGGACATGGGCCTGAAGGCCGAGTCCAAGCAGCTCATGGAGAAGGCCGGCGTGCCGCTGGTGCCCGGCTACCACGGCCATGACCAGGACCCGGCGCTGCTGCAGCGCGAGGCCGACCGCATCGGCTACCCCGTGCTCATCAAGGCCAGCGCGGGCGGCGGCGGCAAGGGCATGCGCGCGGTCGAGAAGGCCGAGGATTTCGCGGCCGCGCTGGCCTCGTGCAAGCGCGAGGCGATCGGCAGCTTCGGCGACGACGCGGTGCTGGTCGAAAAGTACGTGCAGCGCCCGCGCCACATCGAGATCCAGGTCTTCGGCGACACGCACGGCAACATCGTCTATCTGTTCGAGCGCGACTGCTCCGTGCAGCGCCGCCACCAGAAAGTGCTGGAGGAAGCCCCCGCACCGGGCATGACGCCCGAGCTGCGCGCCCGCATGGGTGCGGCCGCCGTGGCCGCCGCGCGCGCCGTGAACTACGTGGGCGCGGGCACGGTGGAATTCATCGTCGAACAGCCGGGCGGCTACGAGCGGCCCGAAGACATGAAGTTCTATTTCATGGAGATGAACACCCGCCTGCAGGTGGAGCATCCGGTCACGGAGGCCATCACCGGCCAGGACCTGGTGGAGTGGCAGCTGCGCGTGGCCAGCGGTGAGCCGCTGCCCTGCACGCAGGACGAACTGCGCATCACAGGCCACGCCATCGAGGCGCGCATCTGCGCCGAGAACCCCGACAACCAGTTCCTGCCCGCCACCGGCACGCTGCATGTCTATCGCAAGCCCACCGCCGCGAGCTTCGCGCGGGCGCCGGTGCGCATCGACGACGGCGTGCGCGAGGGCGATGCGATCAGCCCGTTCTACGACTCCATGATCGCCAAGCTCATCGTGCAGGGCGACACCCGCGAGCAGGCCCTCGCGCGGCTGGACGAGGCGCTGGCGCAGACCCGCATCGTGGGCCTGGCGACCAACGTGCAGTTCCTGCGCCGCGTGGCCGCGAGCGACGCCTTCGCGCAGGCGCAGCTGGACACGGCCCTGATCCAGCGCGAATCGGCTGTGCTGTTCCAGCAGGAGCCCGTGGGCCTGCCGCTGGCCGCCGCCGCCGCCGTGGCCGCCACCCTGCTGCGCGAGCGGCAGGCCGAGGCGCCCGGCAGCCCGTTCAGCCGGCGCGACGGCTGGCGCCTGGGCGGCCTGCACCGCCGCGCGTTCGATTTCGTCTTCGGCGGCGAGGCCGTGCAGGCCTGGCTGCGCTATGCGCCCGGCAGCACCCCGACGCTGGAAGTGGGCGAGGTGGCCGGCCCGCTGGCCTTCGCCGAGGCACCGGGCGGCGAGGGCGCAGGGGAGGCCATCGACCTGCAGTTCGCCGGGCGCCGCACGCGTGCCACCGTGCATGTGCTGGGCGAGGCCGTACACGTCTTCACGCCCGCAGGCGCCACGCGCATCGACACCGTGGACCCGCTGGCCCATGCGGGCGACACCCAGGCCGAAGGCGGGCGCCTGACCGCGCCCATGCCGGGCAAGGTGGTGTCCTTCGCGGTGCGCGCGGGCGACGCCGTCTCGCGCGGCCAGCCGCTGGCGGTGATGGAGGCCATGAAGATGGAGCACACCATTGCCGCCCCCGCCGACGGCGTGGTGCAGGAACTGCTCTACGCCCCCGGCGACCAGGTGACCGAAGGCGCCGAGCTGCTGCGCCTGGCGGCTGCGTGACAGCGGCGGCATGCGCTGCAAGGTAGGCTAGCGGGCCATGAACATCACCATCTGCTGCACCGATACCAAGACCGAGCCCTGGGTGGCCGGCCTGCGCGCCGCACTGCCGGGCGCCCATGTTGCCGTCTGGCAGCCGGGCGACCCCCAGGCCGACTTCGCCGTGGTCTGGGCGCCGCCCCAGCAGTTCCTCGACGAGCAGCCCGGCCTGCGCGCGCTCTTCAACATCGGCGCGGGCGTCGATGCGCTGCTGCGCCTGCGGCTGCCGTCCGGCGCGCAGGTGGTGCGGCTCGACGATGCGGGCATGTCGGTGCAGATGGCCGAATACGTCTGCCACGCGGTGATCCGCCACTTCCGCGAGCTGGACGCCTACGAGGCCGACATGCGCGGCGGCCGCTGGGGCTACCGCCGGCCGCGCCTGCGTTCGGAATTCACCGTGGGCGTGATGGGCCTGGGCGTGCTGGGCGAGCGCGTGGCGCGGGCGCTGGCGCATTTCGAATTCCCCGTGCTGGGCTGGAGCCGCTCGCCCAAGCGCGTGCCGGGCGTGCGCGCCTTCGAGGGCGCCGGCCAGTTCGATGACTTCCTGGCCGCCAGCCGCGTGCTGGTCAACCTGCTGCCGCTCACGCCCGAGACCGAGAACCTGCTGAACCGCGCGACGCTCTCGCGCCTGCCCGCCGGGGCCTACCTCGTCAACGTGGCGCGCGGCGCGCATGTGGTCGAGGAAGACCTGCTGGAGCTGATCGACTCCGGCCACCTGGCCGGCGCCACGCTCGACGTGTTCCGCACCGAGCCGCTGCCGGCCGGCCACCCGTTCTGGAACCACCCGCGCATCGTCGCCACGCCGCACACCTCGGCGCGCACGCTGCGCGACGAAAGCATCGCGCAGATCGCCGGCAAGATCGCGGCCCTGCAGCGCGGCGAGCCCCTGGTGGGCGTCGTCGATCGCGAGCGCGGCTATTGATGGATGGAGCGCGAGCATTGGCGCCCGCAGCGCCGCCGCCCCGCGCGGAATTCACAGCTTGAGGATGTCTTCATGAGCAACCATTACCCCCGCCGCGTCAAGATCGTCGATGTGGGTCCGCGCGACGGCCTGCAGAACGAGAAGTCACCCGTGCCCGCCGAGGTGAAGATCGGCCTGGTGCATCGCCTGCAGGACGCGGGCCTGCGCGAGATCGAGGTCACCAGCTACGTGAGCCCCAAGTGGGTGCCGCAGATGGCCGACAACCATGCCGTCATGGCCGGCATCGAGCGCCGGCCGGGCGTGCGCTATTCGGTGCTCACGCCCAACATGAAGGGCTTCGAGGCGGCCGTGGCCGACCGGCCCGACGAGATCGTGGTCTTCGGCTCGGCCAGCGAGGCCTTCAGCCAGAAGAACATCAACTGCAGCATCGCCGAGAGCATCGAGCGCTTCGCCCCCGTGGTGGAAGCCGCGCGCGCGGCGGGCATCCATGTGCGCGGGGCGATGAGCTGCACCGTGGGCTGCCCCTACGAAGGCGAGGTGGCACCCGAGCGCGTGGGCTACCTGGCCGGGCTGATGAAGGGCATCGGCGTGCAGCACATCGGCGTGGCCGACACCATCGGCGTGGGCACGCCGGTCAAGGTGCAGCGCGCCATCGAGGCCACGCTCGCGCACTACGCCGTGGACGACATCTCCGGCCACTTCCACGACACCTACGGCCAGGCCCTGGCGAACACGCTGGCCGCGCTGGAGCTGGGCGTGTGGCAGTTCGACACCTCGGTGGCCGGCCTGGGCGGCTGCCCCTATGCCAAGGGCGCCACCGGCAACGTGGCGACCGAAGACGTGGTGTACATGCTGCACGGCATGGGCATCGACACCGGCATCGACCTGGACGGGCTCATCGACGCGGGCGACTACATCAGCGGCTTTCTGGGCCGCAAGCCCAATTCGCGCGCGGCCACGGCGCTGCTGAACAAGCGCGTCGGCTGAGCCCTGCGGGCCGGGCGTTGCGTCCGCTGGCGCGGGCGCGGACGCAATCGTCGGCCAGGTTCTGGGTGTTTTTGGCTCGTGGCCCGCACCGCTGCTTCGCATTGTGCTATGCATTGCATAGCATTTGGTCGCTGCCGCTCACCGCGGAGCGACGCTGCCCAGCCCCTCGCGCAGATGTTCCAGAAAGGCCTGGGCCGCCTTGGGCTGCGTGCGGCCGATGAGCGTCTGCACCTCGATGTTGCGCAGGTCCAGCCCCTTGTCGCGCAGCCGCACGAAGGCCAGTTCGCCCCGGTCTACCTGGTTGCGCACGGAGATCTCGCCGCAGACGGTCACGCCGTCCTCGCGGTGGCGCAGAAAGCCGAACAGCGCGCCGATGTAGTTGCTCGTCAGCGTCGGCTCCACCGCCAGGCGCTGGCGGCTGCAGGCGATGTCGAACAGCTGGCGCACGGTGGTGTCGGCTTCGGGCAAGGCGATGGGGTAGGCCAGCAGCTGCGAGAGGCTGATCTGCTTGAAGCGCGCGAGTGGATGGCCCTGGCGCATCGCGGCCCCGATTGGCGCGGGCTGCAGGTGCTCGACCTTGATGTCCTTTTCGGTATGGCGGCTCATCACGATGCCGATGTCCGCGTCGCTGTGCAGCACGCGCCGCGTGCATTCGCCCGGCGCATGCACGCTCAGGTGGCACTGCACGCCCGGGTGCCGCTGGTGGAATTCGCTGATGAGCCGGGGCAGGAACTCCATGGCGAAGCCCTCGGTCGCGGCGATGCGCACGCGGCCGCGCCGCATGCCCTGCAGCGACTGGATCTCCTGCACCACGCGCTCGGCATCGTGCGCGGACTTGAGCGCGTGCGTGGCCAGCAACTCGCCGGCCGCGCTGGGCACCATGCCGCGCGCATGGCGCTCGAACAGGGCCGTGCCCAGCACGCCCTCCAGCTGCGCGATCTGGCGGCTGATGGCCGAGCCCGCCACGGACAGCCGCGCCGAGGCCTCGCTGATCGAGCCGCAGCGCACGACCTCCAGGAAGTAGCGCAGCGCCGTGTCCTGCAGCTGGCGGGCGATGAGCGGGGTGCGGTTCATGGGCCTGCATGGTTGCATGCACCGTGCCAGCGCGTGTGCGGGTGATTACGCATGGCGGAACCCGATGACATCGACCGTTGCCGCGGCAGCATCGCAGGGCTGCGAAAACGGTAGTAGTGCGAATGGCCTTTGTGTCCCATTCTTGCTCCTCGACACGCGTTGCGTTGTTTGTCTGACGAAGGAGTTTCCGAAATGGGTCATCTTTCCTCCACGCTGGTGCGCCGCGGCTGCGCTACGGTTTTCACGGCCTTGTCCCTCGCTGCCGCAGCCCATGCGGGCAAGGCCAACGACACGCTGGTCTATGCCTCGGACAACGAGGTCGAGAACGTGAGTCCCTACCACAACAACATGCGCGAAGGCGTGATCCTGGCCAACATGGCCTGGGACACGCTGATCTACCGCGATCCCAAGACCGGCGAGCACAAGCCCCTGCTGGCCACCGCGTGGAAGTGGGAGTCCCCCACGGCGCTGCTGGTCACGCTGCGCCCGGGCGTGAAGTTCCATAACGGCGACGCGTTCGGTGCCGAGGATGTGGCCTTCACCTTCAACGTGGTCAACGGGCCTGACGCCAAGATCGCCACGCGCCAGAACACCGACTGGATCAAGAACGTCGAGGTGGTGGGCCCGCTGCAGGTACGCATCCATCTCAAGACGCCGTTCCCCGCCGCGCTCGAATACCTGGCCGGCCCCACGCCCATCTACCCCGCGGCGTATTTCAAGAAGGTGGGACTGGAAGGCTTCAGCAAGGCCCCCGTGGGCACCGGCCCCTACAAGATCACGGCCGTGGTGCCCGGGCAGGGCGTGACCATGGTCAAGAACCCGGCCTATTTCAAGGACAGCCCCGTGGGCCAGCCGCAGATCGGCACGGTGAAGTTCGTGGTGGTACGCGACCCCGAGGCCCGCGCCGCCCAGCTCATGACGGGTGCCATCGACTGGATCTGGCGCGTGCCGGCCGACCAGGCCGAGTCCATGAAGGCCAGCATGCCCCAGATCACGGTGCTCAGCGGCGAGACCATGCGCGTGGGCTTCGTCTCCATCAACAACGTGGGCACCACGCCCGAGTCCGCGCCCTTCAAGGACGTGCGCGTGCGCCAGGCCGTGAACTACGCCATCAACCGCAAGGGCTTCGCTGACAGCCTGGTGCGCGGCGGCAGCCAGCCTGTGTATGCGCCGTGCTTTCGCATGCAGGTGGGCTGCGTGACCAGCAAGGTGGTTCGCTACGAATACAACCCCGCCAAGGCCAAGGAGCTGCTGGCGCAGGCGGGCTACCCCAACGGATTCGACACCGACCTGTGGGCCTACCGCGAGCGCGAGTACGCCGAGGCGCTGATCGGCGACCTGCGCAAGGTGGGCATCCGAGCCCGGCTGCATTTCGTGCAGTACCCGGCGCTGCGCACCGAGGTCCGTTCCGGCCGCGCGCCGCTCTCCTTCCAGGCCTGGGGCTCCTATTCCATCAGCGATGCCTCGGCCTTCGCCGGCAATTTCTTCAAGGGCGGGCCGGACGACACGGCCAAGGACGCGCAGACCATCGCCTTGCTGCAGACCGCCGACAGCAGTACCGACAAGACCGACCGCCTCGCCAAGTACGGCCAGGCGCTGGAGCGCATCAGCAAGGAGGCGATGTGGGCGCCGATCTTCTCCTACTCGACCAACTACGCCTTCACCAAGGAGCTGGCCTTCGACGCCTGGCCCGACGAGCTGCCGCGCTTCGCCCAGGCGCGCTGGAAGTGACCGGCCGCCGCGCGCCTGGTGAACGCCCTGCAACCCCCACGCTGACAAGACCATGCTGACCTACATCGTGCGCAGGCTGGCGGTGGCGCTGGCCGTGATGCTCACCGTCGCGGTGGTGAGCTTCCTGCTGCTGCACCTCTCGGGCGACCTGGCCACGGCCATCGCCGGCCCCGAATCGAGCGCTGCCGACGTGGAGAAGATCCGCGTGCAGTACGGCCTGGACCGGCCCATGGTCACCCAGTTCGTCGAATGGCTGGGCTCGGCCCTGCAGCTGGACTTCGGCCGCTCGTTCTACTTCCAGAACACGGTGATGGAGCTGGTGGGCGAGCGCCTGCCGATCACGCTCAAGCTCGGTGCCGTGTCGCTGCTGCTGGCCGTGGCCGTGGCCATCCCGCTGGGCGTGGCGGCGGCGCTCTACCGCGACACCTGGGTGGACCGCCTGGCCCTGCTGGTGGCCACCATCGGCCAGGCCATGCCCAACTTCTGGTTCGCGCTGGCGCTGATCGTGGTGTTCTCGGTGGGGCTGAAATGGCTGCCCGTGGCGGGCAACACCAGCTGGCAGAACTTCGTGCTGCCGGCGGTGGCGCTGGGCTACTACGCCATGCCCTCGCTCATGCGGCTGACCCGCGCCGGCATGCTGGACGTGATGGGCTCGGACTACATCCGCACGGCGCGCGCCAAGGGCCTTTCGCCGGCGCGCGTGGTGTTCAAGCACGCGCTGCGCAACGCCATCATTCCCGTGGTGGCGCTGGCGGCGGTGGAACTGGGCTTCATGCTGGGCGGCTCGGTGGTGATCGAGTCGGTCTATTCGCTGCAGGGCCTGGGCCAGCTCGCGTGGGACTCCATCGCCCGCAACGACTACCCCGTGGTGCAGGCCGTGGTGCTCATCATCGCCACGTTCTACATCGCGCTCACCTTCGTGGCCGACGTGCTCAACGCCGCGCTCGACCCGCGCATGCGCACCCGCTGAGAAAAGAAGGCATTCCATGACGACGACCTCCTTGCCCCTGCCCGGCACCGCGGCGCTGGCCGCGCTGCCCGTGCCGGCCTGGCGCCGCACGCTGCGCCGCGCGGCTGGCCACCGCGGGCTGCTGATCGGCAGCATCGTGCTCGGCCTGGCCGTGCTGGCCGCGGTGTTCGCGCCCTGGCTCGCGCCGCACGACCCCTTCGCGCAGGACGTGACGCAGCGCCTCATCCCGCCCGTGTGGCAGGAGCGGGGCACCTGGGAGCACGTGCTGGGCACCGACAAGCTGGGGCGCGACTACCTGAGCCGCCTGCTCTACGGCGCGCGCGTGTCGCTGGTGATCGGCTTCGTCACCGCGCTCGTCGCCGGGCTGATCGGCACCACCCTGGGCGTGCTGGCCGGCTACTTCGGCGGCCGGGTGGACGCGGTGGTGAGCTACGTCATCACCTGCCGTCTGGCCATGCCCGTGGTGCTGGTGGCCCTGGCCATGGCCTCGCTGGTGGGCGGCTCGCTCAAGGTGGTGATCGTGCTGCTGAGCCTGCTGCTGTGGGACCGCTTCGCCATCGTCACGCGATCGGCCACGCAGCAGCTGCGCGATGCCGAGTTCATCGCCGCCGCCAAGAGCCTGGGCGCCTCCACGCCCTACATCCTGGTCCGCGAGCTGCTGCCCAACCTGATGGGCGCGCTCACCGTGGTGGCCACGCTGGAGATGGCCCACGCCATCCTGCTCGAATCCACGCTCTCCTTCCTGGGCCTGGGCGTGCAGCCGCCCACGCCCTCGTGGGGCCTGATGGTGGCCGAGGGCAAGGCGTACATGTTCTTCCAGCCCTGGGTGATCATGATCCCAGGCGTGGTGCTCGCGGTGCTGGTGCTGGCCATCAACCTCGTGGGCGACGGCATCCGCGACGTGGCCGCTCCTGATGGCCGCCATTGAACGCAACCGAGGAGAACCCCCGATGAGCATCCTTCTCGATGTGAAGAACCTGCGTGTCGATCTGCCTACCGAGCGCGGCATGCTGCATGCCGTACGCGGCATCGACTTCCATGTGCGGCGCGGCGAGATGCTGTGCCTGGTGGGCGAGTCGGGCTGCGGCAAGTCCATGACCTCGCTGGCGCTGATGGGCCTGCTGCCCGCCAGGGCCCGGCGGTCGGCCGACCGCCTGCAGTTCGACGGCATCGACCTGCAGGCGCAGGACGAGCGCGGCATGTCCCGGCTGCGCGGCGCGCGCATGTCCATGATCTTCCAGGAACCCATGACTTCGCTGAACCCTTCGTACACGCTGGGCGACCAGCTGTGCGAGGCGCTGCGCGCCCACCGCAAGGTGACGGCCGCCGAGGCGCGCGAGCGCGCCCTCTACCTGCTGGAGCGCGCCGGCGTGCCCCAGGCGGCCGACCGCCTGCGCCAGTACCCGCACCAGCTCTCGGGCGGCCTGCGCCAGCGCGTGATGATCGCCATGGCGCTGATGTGCGGGCCCGACCTCATCATCGCCGACGAGCCCACCACGGCGCTGGACGTGACCATCCAGGCGCAGATCCTGCGCCTCATCCGCGAGCTGCAGCAGGAGTTCGGCACCGCGGTGGTGTTCATCACGCACGATTTGGGCGTGGTGGCGCGCATCGCCGACCGCGTGGCCGTGATGTACGCGGGCGAGGTGGTCGAAACGGCGCCCGTGGACCAGCTGTTCGAGCAGCCATCGCACCCCTACACCCAGGGCCTGCTGCGCTGCATTCCGGTGCGTGGCAAGACGCTGCCGGGCAGCCGGCTGCAGGCCATTCCCGGCGTGGTGCCCAGCCTCGTCGGCGAGGTGCAGGGCTGCGCCTTCGCCAACCGCTGCAGCCAGGTCCGGCCGGCCTGCAGCGTGGCACCGCCCTTTGCCGACGTGGCGCCGGGCCACGCCGTGCGCTGCGTCGCCGCCGTCCACCCCGCAACACAGGCACTGGCGGAGGCCGCATGAACGCCATGACCGATTCCCTGGCCTGGAAGCTGCCTTTGCAATCGGGGGCGGTGGGCGGCTCCGAAGACATCGCGCTGGAGCTGTGCGCGCTCAGCCGCGCCTTCAAGCTCAAGCGCGGCCTCTTCAAGCCCGCGGGCAGCATCCAGGCGGTGAGCGATGTGTCGCTGCGCATCCGCAAGGGCGAAACGCTGGGCCTGGTGGGCGAGTCCGGCTGCGGCAAGAGCACGCTGGCCAAGATGCTGCTGGGCCTGCTGCCGCCCACGTCGGGCAACGTGCTGATCGGAGGCAAGGAGATCGACCCGCGCCAGCGCCGCCCGCTGGCCCGCCGCATCCAGCCCATCTTCCAGGACCCGTACTCGTCGCTCAACCCGCGCCGCACCGTGGCCGACATCGTCGGCGTGCCGCTGCGCCTGCACGGCGTGGGCACGGCGGCCGAGCAGGAGCGCGCCGTCAAGGCCATGCTCGACCTGGTCGGCATGCCCGAGCGCACGCACCGGCAATACCCCAACCAGCTCTCGGGCGGCCAGCGCCAGCGCGTTGCCATCGCCCGCGCCCTGGTGCTGCGGCCCGAGATCCTGGTCTGCGACGAGCCCACCTCGGCGCTCGACGTATCGGTGCAGGCACAGATCCTGAACCTGCTGCTGGACCTCAAGGCCGAGTTCGGCCTCACCTATCTGTTCATCAGCCACGACCTGGGCGTGGTGGAGCATCTGGTGGACCGCGTGGCCGTGATGCACCGGGGCCGCATCGTCGAGCAGGGCACGCGCGAGCAGATCTTCGCCGCCGCGCAGCACCCCTACACCCGCATGCTGCTGGCCTCCGCCCTGACGCCCGAGCCCGGGCTGGGCCTGCCCGACATCGGCCGCGAGGCCGTCGCCTGACACACCGCACCACCTTCTTTACCGCCACCCGAGAGCCCGCCATGAGCCGTGAATCCGCCATCGCACGCACCGTCGCCGTCTTCGACGACGGGCGCTTCCAGGCAACGCTCGACCGCCGCGTCGCCTTCCGCACAGAGAGCCAGGACGCCGCCAGCCTGCCGCAGCTGTACGCTTACCTGCGCGACGAGATCGCGCCGCTGCTGCAACAGCTGGGTTTCGGCTGCCGCATCGTGGACAACCCCTTGCCGGGCAAGAGCCCCTTCCTGCTGGCCGAGCGCATCGAGGCCGGCGCCGCCTTCACCGTGCTCACCTACGGCCACGGCGACGTGGTGCGCGGCTACGAGGCACAGTGGCGCGAAGGCCTGCAGCCCTGGAAGATCGTGGTGGACGGCAACCGCTGGTACGGCCGCGGCACGGCCGACAACAAGGGCCAGCACACCATCAACTTCACCGCGCTGGAGCAGGTGCTCCAGGCCCGCGACGGCGTGCTGGGCTACAACGTGAAGATCATCCTGGAGATGGGCGAGGAAGACGGCTCGCCCGGCCTCGACGAGGTCTGCGCACTGCACCGCGACTTCCTGGCCGCCGACCTGTTCCTCGCCTCCGACGGCCCCCGCGTGTCGGCCTCGCGGGCCACGATGTTCCTGGGCTCGCGCGGCGTCTTCAACTTCGACCTGCACCTCGATCTGCGCGACGGCGGCCACCACTCCGGCAACTGGGGCGGGCTGCTGCGCAACCCGGGCATCCGCCTGGCACACGCCATCGCCACCCTGGTGGATGCGAAGGGCCGCATCCTGGTGCCGGGCCTGCTGCCCGAGGAACTGCCCGAGAGCGTGCGCGTGGCCTTGCGCGACATCGAGGTCGGCGGCAGCACCGGCGACCCGGAGATCGACCCGGACTGGGGCGAGCCCGGCCTCACGCCCGCCGAGCGCGTCATCGGCTGGAACAGCCTGGAGGTGCTGGCCTTCACCTGCGGCAACCCGGCCATGCCGGTCCATGCCATTCCGGCCACGGCGCGGGCGCACTGCCACATGCGCTACGTGGTGGGCAGCGATGCGGCGCACTTCCTCGACCACATCCGCGCCCACCTGGCCGCGCACGGCTTCGACGACGTCGAGGTGCGCGGCACCGATGTCCACATGGCCGCCACGCGGCTGGACCCGGACGACGCCTGGGTGCGCTGGGGCCTGGCCTCGATGGAGCGCACCACCGGCCGGCGCCCGGCGCTGCTGCCCAACCTGGGCGGCTCCCTGCCCAACGACGTGTTCTCTGAAACCCTGGGCCTGCCCACGCTGTGGGTGCCGCACTCCTACCCGGCCTGCTCGCAGCACGCGCCTAACGAACACATCCTGGCCGACGTCACGCGCGAATCGCTGGAGATCATGGCCGGCCTGTTCTGGGACCTGGCCGAGCAGGGGTCATCGGTGATGCGGGAGCGCGCGGCTTGAGCGCACAGCCGTCGCTGCAGCCTGGGCGTGCTGCCCGATCTTAGAACGTGAACACGTTCTAAGATCGGCGTTTTCCATCGAACGACAGGACGCTTCCATCATGTGCGGTGCTGAACTTCAGACCCTTCCCGAAGGCGTGCAGCGCGTGGCCGCCGCGCTGCAGGCGCTGGGCCATCCGCATGCCCCGCGCATGCTCGACAGTGCCGCGCGCACCGCGCAGCAGGCCGCCGATGCCCTCGGCATCTCCGTGGGCCAGATCGCCAAGAGCATCATCTTCCGTCGCAAGAGCGACGATGCGGCGGTGCTGGTCGTCACCTCGGGCGACCGGCGCGTCGATGAGAAGAAGGTCGATGCGCTGGTCGGCAAGACCGGCCGCGCCGATGCCGACTTCGTCAAGGCCAAGACGGGCTTCACCATCGGCGGCGTCTCGCCTGTGGCGCATGCCACGCCGCCCGTCACGCTGATTGACCGCGAACTGTTCCGCTTCGAGGAGATCTGGGCGGCCGCCGGCCACCCGCACGGCGTGTTCCAGCTGCGCCCGCACGACCTGGAGGCGCTCACGCAGGCGCCCGTGGCCGACGTCACGCAGCCGCCGCCCGCGGTCGCCTGAACTCGCTGGCTCCTGTGAATGCTACTAATTTAATAGCTGCTCGCGCTGGTGATGCGGTCGCTGCCGGCCTTTTCGATGCCAAAAGCGACGGCACGGTGCCGTCGCCCTGCATCAGCCTGTGCCGCATGGCGGCCGACGGCGGCCACTGCCTGGGGTGCTTCCGCACGCTGGGGGAGATCGGTGCTTGGTCCGGCGCCGGCCCGGCGCAGCGCCGTGCCATCTGGGCCGCTCTGCTGCAGCGTGCCGGCCTGCCCGTGCCGGAGGCGCTCGCCGCAGCGCCTGCGGCATCACGGCCGCCCCGCTGAAGGCGGGCCCAGGCCGTTTCCCTCAACACCCCACAGGAGCCGCGCCATGCACCAGATCACCTGCTACCTGGACTTCGTCTCGCCCTATGCCTGGCTGGCCTTCGATGCGCTGCCCCGCGCGCTGCAGGGGCTGAGCTGCGAGGTGCGCTACCGCCCGGTGCTGCTGGGCGCGCTGCTGCACCAGCATGCCAATCCAGGCCCGGCGGGCGTGCCGCCGAAGCGCGAATGGACCTTCCGCCATGCGAGCTGGCTGGGCCAGGCCCAGGGCTGCGGTCTGGACCTGCCGGCGATTCACCCATTCAACCCGCTGCCCCTGCTGCGCCTGGCGCTGGCCTGCAGCGACGACGGCTGCATCAACCGCTTCGTGGCCGGTACGGTGCTGCGCCATGTGTGGTTGGGCGGGCACGACGCGCTCGACCCGGCCCGGCTGGAGGCGCTGCAGGCCGCGCTGCAATCGCAGCTGCGGCCCGACGCCAGCGGCCAGGGCGCGGCAGCCAAGGCGCTGCTGCGCGCCAACACCGACGAGGCGATGGCGCGCGGCGTCTTCGGTGTGCCCAGCTTCCTGGTGGGGGATCGGCTCTTCTGGGGCCTGGACAGCCTCCCCATGCTGCGCGCCTCTTTGGATGGCTCGGACTCGTGGTTCGACGGCCCCGCCTGGGAGGCATCTGCGCAGGTGCCCAGCGGACTGCCGGACCAGGCTGCAGGCCCTGCGGCGCGCTGAAGATGGCCCTGCGCGGGGCATCCCTGCGGGTTTGTCCCGGGCAGGGATTTCCCGCCCGAACGCCTTGGTGTTTACCCCGGCCGCCAGGGGTGCCAGAGGACGTGCCGCGCGGCACTTTCGCCTCCATTCCCACATCAAGAAAACAGCGCTAGGGGTTGCACCGGGTTTCGTCAGCGACGCGTAAGGAGCGCACGTCGCGGTCCGCTCGATGCCGCCGGCGCCTGTCAGTTTTCGGTCAGATGGCGCACCCATATTGCGGCCGCAGGCACCTCCGAGGTGCCGCCGTTCACGTCCCGCAATTCATGGAGACAAGCACCATGGCTACCAACGTCGCTTCCCGGCCCATGTCGCCGGAAGAAAGAAAAGTCATCCTGGCGTCGTCGCTAGGCACCGTTTTCGAGTGGTATGACTTCTACCTCTACGGCTCGCTCGCGGCGATCATCGCCAAGCAGTTTTTCAGCGGCCTCGATGCAGGCTCGGCCTTCATCTTCGCGCTGCTGGCATTCGCGGCCGGCTTCATCGTGCGGCCCTTCGGCGCCCTGGTGTTCGGCCGCCTGGGCGACATGATCGGGCGCAAATACACCTTCCTGGTGACCATCCTCATCATGGGCCTCTCGACCTTCATCGTGGGCCTGCTGCCCACCTACGCCAGCATCGGCGTGGCGGCGCCCGTGATCCTGATCGTGCTGCGGCTGCTGCAGGGCCTGGCTCTCGGCGGCGAGTACGGCGGCGCGGCGACCTATGTGGCAGAGCACGCGCCG
>JBHIWE010000050.1:0-20481 GCA_041987645.1 Acidovorax sp.
TCTACGCCGTCGGCATGATCACGCCCGTGGGCAGCATCGAGCCCGGCCAGAGCAAGAGCGTGGAAGCGCGCCTGTTCGCCGGCCCGCAGATCGAAAAGCGCCTGGAAGCACTGACGCCCGGCCTGGAGCTGGTCAAGGACTACGGCTGGCTGACCATTCTGGCCAAGCCGCTGTACTGGCTGCTGGACAAGCTGCATGGCTTCCTGGGCAACTGGGGCTGGTCCATCGTGGCCCTGGTGCTGCTGCTCAAGATCGCCTTCTACTGGCTCAACGCCAAGGCGTATTCCTCGATGGCCAAGATGAAGGCCATCAACCCGCGCATCATGGAAATGCGCGAGCGCCTCAAGGACAAGCCCCAGCAGATGCAGCAGGAGATGATGCGCATCTACCGCGAGGAAAAGGTCAACCCCATGGGCGGCTGCCTGCCCATCATCATCCAGATCCCGGTGTTCATCGCGCTGTACTGGGTGCTGCTGTCCAGCGTGGAAATGCGCAATGCGCCCTGGGTCGGCTGGATCCATGACCTGTCCTCGCCCGATCCGTTCTTCATCCTGCCTCTGCTGATGACGGCCAGCTCGCTGCTGCAGACAGCCCTGAACCCCGCGCCGCCGGACCCGATGCAGGCCAAGATGATGTGGTTCATGCCGCTGATCTTCAGCGTGATGTTCTTCTTCTTCCCGGCCGGTCTGGTGCTGTACTGGCTGACGAACAACCTGCTGTCGATCGCACAGCAGTGGATCATCAACAAGCGCATGGGCGTGCCGCCGCAGTTCAACCTGCCCAAGTTCCGCTGATACGCCTGTGCTCCAGATTGGTGCGCCGCCTGCTCGGCGCGCCATTCGGACAATCCCCAGCGGCCGCCCTCGGGCGGCCGCTGTCATTTCGGTACGTTCATTGCTAGTCTGCTGGCTTCCACAACGGAATCCTTTCGTATCCTTTTTTGGAGGCCTGATTGATGAAGCTGCGTTTGAACCTCTCCCTGGGCGTAGTGGCCCTGGCCGCCTGCATGGCCGTGGGGGCCGCCCAGGCAGCCCCCCTGCGCTGGGCCGGCGCCAACGACATCCTCACCGTCGATCCGCACGCCCAGAACCATCAGACGACGCATGCATTTCTGCAGCAGATCTACGAAAGCCTGGTGCGCTACGACAAGAACTACCAGATCCAGCCGTCGCTGGCCACCAAGTGGACGCAGATCTCGCCCACGCAGGTGCGCTTCGAATTGCGCCGCGGCGTCAAATTCCACGATGGTGCGCCCTTCACGGCCGATGACGTGGTGTTCTCCATCACCCGCGTGATGACGCCCCCGTCGAACATGATCTCCTCGGTACAGAGCGTCAAGGAGGTCAAGAAGGTCGATGACTTCACCGTCGATCTGATCCTCAAGGGCCCCAACCCCGTGCTGCTGCGCGAGCTGACCGAGGCGCGCATCATGAACAAGGCCTGGGCCGAGAAGAACAACTCGGCCAAGGCGCAGGACTATGCGAGCAAGGAGGAGAACTTCGCCTCGCGCAACGCCAACGGCACCGGCCCCTTCATGCTGGTGGGTTGGCAGCCCGACGTGAAGCTCACGCTCAAGAAGAACCCGAACTGGTGGGACAAGCCTGCCGGCAACGTCGATGAAGTGGTGTTCACGCCCATCAAGTCGGCCGCCACGCGCACGGCGGCGCTCATTTCCGGCCAGGTGGACTTCGTGGTCGATCCGCCGCCGCAGGATTTGGCCCGCATGAAGGCCAGTCCCGACCTCAAGCTGGTCGAAGGCGCCGAGAACCGCACCATCTACCTGGGCCTGGACCAGTTCCGCGACGAGTTGCCCGGCGCGGGGACCCCGGGCAAGAACCCGCTCAAGGACAAGCGCGTGCGCCAGGCGCTCTACCAGGCCATCGATTCGGCGGGCATCCACAGCCGCACCATGCGCAACCTGTCGGTGCCCGCGGGCGTCATGGTCGCGCCGATGGTCCATGGCTGGACCAAGCAGCTCGACGAGCGCGCCTCCAAATACGACGTGGAAGCCGCCAAGAAGCTGCTGGCCGACGCCGGCTATCCGCAAGGTTTTGCGCTCAAGCTCGACTGCCCGAATGACCGCTATGTGAACGACGAGGCCATCTGCCAGGCCGTTACGGCGATGTGGACGCGCATCGGCGTCAAGACCACGCTGCAGACCGCGCCCATGTCGCAGTTCGTCAGCCGTGTGATGAACAACGACGTCAGCGCCTACCTCTTCGGCTGGGGCGTGGCGACCTTCGATGCCCTCTACACGCTGGACTCGCTGGTGTCCACCAAGGACGGCAAGACGGCAGCAGGCGTCTACAACGGTGGGCGCATCAGCGATCCCAAGCTCGACAGCACGATCAACCAGATCAAGGTGGAGATGGATGCGCCCAAGCGTGACGCGCTCGTCAACGAGGCGTTGCAGCGCGTCAAGGACGAGTACTACTACCTGCCGCTGCACCACCAGATCCGCCCGTGGGCCATGCGTAAGGGCGTAGAGACGCCGCACCGCGCGGACGACCGCCCGATGCCGACCTGGACGACCATCAACTAAGCAGCGGCGGCCAGGTCCGCGAAGGCCTGGAGTGCTCCTGAAACAATAGCTGCCTGCCAAGGCACTCTGGGCATTGCGATGCGAAATGCATCGTAAAAGCCCAGGTGACTTGCGCAGGCAGCGCTCTTTTTTGATGACACAAAGGTCTCCTCTGGGCGCCCCGAGCCAGCGGCGGGGGCCGCTTCTGCGGGGCCGGGGCTATCATCCGCGCTCCGTTCCGCCTTCGGCCCGCCGCGCCGCCCACTGCCCTTCCACTGCCCCATGCTGCCCCGCCACAACGAACCCATCGCCGCCATCGCCACCGCACCGGGGCGCGGCGCCGTGGGCATCGTGCGGGTCTTCGGGCCCGGGCTGGGCCCGCTGATGCGGGCCCTGTGCGGCAAGGCCTTGAAGCCGCGCGAGGCCACCTATCTGCCCTTCCGCGACGCGGCGGGCCAGCCCATCGACCAGGGCCTGGCGCTCTACTTTCCCGCGCCGCACAGCTACACCGGCGAAGACGTGCTGGAGCTGCAGGCGCACGGCGGCCCCGTGGTGCTGCAGCTGCTGCTGGCCCGCTGCCTCGAAGCCGCCGCCGCGCCGGACGCCGCCAGCGGCCGCCCGGTGCTGGTCGGCCTGCGCCTGGCCCAGCCCGGCGAATTCACCGAGCGTGCGTTTCTCAACGACAAGATCGACCTGGCCCAGGCCGAGGCCATCGCCGACCTGATCGACGCCAGCACCGAGGCCGCCGCCCGCAGCGCCAGCCGCTCGCTGGCCGGCGCCTTCTCGCAGGAGATCCACGCGCTGCGCGATGCGCTCGTGCACCTGCGCATGCTGGTCGAGGCCACGCTGGACTTTCCCGAAGAGGAAATCGACTTCCTGCGCAAGGCCGACGCCCACGGGCAGCTATCGAATCTGCAGCAGACCCTGGCCGGCGTGATGCGCCGCGCCAGCCAGGGCGCGCTGCTGCGCGAGGGCATCAAGGTCGTGATCGCGGGCCAGCCCAATGCGGGCAAGAGCTCGCTGCTCAACGCGCTGGCGGGGGCGGAGCTGGCCATCGTCACGCCGATCGCCGGCACCACGCGCGACAAGGTGCAGCAGACCATCCAGATCGAAGGCGTGCCGCTGCACGTGATCGACACCGCCGGCCTGCGCGAGAGCGACGACGAGGTGGAAAAGATCGGCATCGCCCGCGCCTGGGACGAGATCGCCGCCGCCGACGCGGTGCTCTTCCTGCACGACCTGAGCCGCGCCGAAACGCCCGAGTACGCGGCGGCCGACGCGCTGATCGCCGGCACCATCGCCCAGAAGCTGCCGGCCAGCGTGCCGGTCATCGACGTGTGGAACAAGATCGACCGCGTGGCGTTCGTCCGTGGCGAGGCTGCGGCTGCGGCGGCCGGCCAGGGCGGCGAGCGCGGCCACCCGGCCGTGCGCCTCTCGGCCCGCACGGGCGAGGGGCTGGACGCGCTGCGCCGGCTGCTGCTGGAGGTCGCCGGCTGGCAGGCCGCGCCCGAAGGCCTCTACATCGCCCGCGCCCGCCACATCGCTGCTCTGCAAGCGGTGGACGGCCATTTGATGGAAGCGGCAGCGCAACTGCACGCGGCCGGCCCGGCGCTCGACCTGCTGGCCGAGGAACTGCGCCTGGCGCAGAACGCGCTCAACGCCATTACCGGCGAATTCACCTCCGACGACCTGCTGGGCGTGATCTTCTCCAGCTTTTGTATCGGCAAGTGAGCCGCGCGAGCGGGCGGGTGCCGCGAGGGCCGGACAGCGCGCGACCCGCCTCTTGCGCCGCTTACCATTCAGTCAAAGTTGTAAAAGGACGGAACGCTGCTTGTGCGTGCGCGGATTCGCGGGTACGTTGTCGCGGATGCCTCTTGTTCAGCGTCGGCCCCAGGCCCGGGCGCTGCGGCAGCACAGCCCCTCGTCGGAATCTTGCCTCTCCTCAGGAGCCACGCAGGGCCACCCCCCTCCCGTTGAATCGATTCCTCCGGGCATCGCGAAGGTAAGGCATGTCTTTTTTCCGCTGGTTGATCGGCGCGCGCAAACCGCATCGCGCCGGCACCCATCAGGCGCAGGGCCACGCGCGTTCACCCGAACCGGCCGCCACGCAGCGCAGCGAACGCACGCAGCGCCGTGAACTGCTCTACACGGTGGTGCGCGAGGCCATGATGCGGGCCGCCGTGCTGTCCGCCGGCTACAAGTTCAAGGTGCTGTCGCTGGACCAGCGCGGTCAGCAGTTCATGGTGATGGTCGATCTCGGCCGCGAATACGGCGGAGAGACCGTGCGCCTGAGCGCGATCGAGGCGCTGATCGTGCAGACGGCCCACACACGCTTTGCGATCGGCGTGACCGCGGTCTATTGGCGCATCAACGACCAGATCGGCGCAGGCGTGCCCTCCGCTGCGCTGGGGGCCCGCGCCGTGCAAGCTGCGGCAGTACGGTCCGCTGCGCGGGCGCCCGCTGCCACTCCTGACCCGGCCCGACCGGCCCAGGATGGGCCGCCGGTGCCGGCGGGCGCTGTCGCTGTCGCGGGCGGCTTCGAGCCCATCGGCGCCGACGAGGTGGAAGCGTTCAAGCAGGCGCTGCAGGCCGGGGCCCCCGGTAGCGGGGGCGACGGCGCGGCAAAGCAGTCCCCCGCTGCGCCCACCGCGCAGGCGCCGCAGCCGCCGCGGGGGAAAGTCCGCATCGGGCCGCTGCAGGAGCGCGGTGCCGCGCAACGCACGGGCTTCGAAGATACCCGGGCGTCGAGCCCTCAGGCGTCGCCGCCGTGGTCGGACCATCTCAGCAAGACGCAGTTCGGCGATCTCTGAGCCTGGGGCCGAGCTCCAGCGGGCCGGGCCACGTCAGTGGCCGGCGAAGTCCACCAGCGTGAAAAGCGGCAGGCCGGCATCGGTCAGGCGACGCGAGCCTCCCAGCTCGGGCAGGTCCACGATGGCGGCGCCTTCAGTCACGGTGGCGCCCAGCTTCTCCAGCAGGTTCTTGCCAGCCATCATCGTGCCGCCGGTGGCGATCAGGTCGTCGATCAGCAGCACCCGGTCGCCAGCCTTGACGGCGTCGGCATGCAGCTCGACGGTGGCGCTGCCGTATTCCAGCTCGTAGGTTTCCTCGACGGTGGTGAAGGGGAGCTTGCCCTTCTTGCGGATGGGCACGAAGCCCACGTTCAGCTCGTAGGCCACCACGGCGCCGAGGATGAAGCCCCGCGCATCCAGGCCGGCCACCACGTCAGGCCGCAGGGCGCGGTCCATGTAGCGATGCACGAATGCGTCTATCAGCACGCGGAAGACTTTCGGGTCCTGCAGCAGCGGGGTGATGTCGCGGAACTGCACGCCCGGCGCCGGCCAGTCGGGCACCGTGCGGATGTGCTGGCGCAGGTAGTGGTTGACGCTGAATTGCTGCATGGCGAAAGGCTCAGGGGGGCAAAGAGGACTGGTTGATGGACGGCAGGCGGGCCGCCAGTGTAAACAGGCCCATTGCCCATCGCATAATGACTGCTCAGGGCAGCTTGTAACGCTGCCTGGGCGCTGCATGGCCCTTTTTCTCCCTGCATGAAAGCTCGGCAATCCATGCCTGTCTCGGTACTGCTCGTCGATGGCGACTCTTCCCATTCTCAGGGCCTGGTGCGTGCCCTCGCCGACGCATGGCTGGGCTGGCGGGTGGATGTTGCACTCACGGTGGCTGACGCCTTGCAGCGGCTGGCGGCCGGCGGCATCGACGTCATCGTGGCGGCAGAGCAGCTCGTCGATGGCAGCGCCTTCGACGTGCTGGAGGTGGCGCAAGAGATTCCCGTGATCCTGGCCGTGCCCGAAAACGGAGCGGCCCGCGCCGCCAGAGCGCTGCGGCACGGCTTTCGCGACTTCATCGTGCGCGATGAGGAGCATGCCTACCTGCTGTCGCTGCCTGCGCAGATCGAGGAGGTGCTGGAGCAATCCTGCACCTTGCTGACGCGCGAAGCGTGCCAGACCCTCCAGGCGCGCCAGCACCGGCTGCTGAACGCCATGTCCCGCGCGCAGTCGCTGTTCATCGACGGCCAGGCGTGCGCCGCCTTCACGGTGCTGCTGCAGGAGCTTCTGACCCATACCTCCAGCCCATGCGGCTTTCTGGCCTGCGTGCGCTCGTCCGGCGAGGCGGACGCCGCTGCGCATGCCCGTCGCGACCTGCGCCTGCTGGCCCAGGCAGGCCAATGGCCGGACGGACGTGCTGCGCCTGATATGGGCGAGGAATGGACGGTGCTGGCGCCCGCCTGCCCGGCCGGCAGCGGATCGGCCGGAGTGCTGGCTCGTGCGCTGGTCAGCCGTTCCCTGGTCGTCCACAACCCGGGGGCTTCGGCGTGTCCATCCGAGGACTGGCCCGACGGCCGGTCGGTGACGGGCACCTGCTGCGCCCAGGCCCTGTGGGGGGGCGACGAGCCGGTCCTGCTGCTGCTGCTGGCCGGGCGCACGAGCGGCTACGCCGCCGAGCTGCCGCGTGCCCTGCAGCCTGTGCTGAGTACCCTGGTGCAGATGGCAATGGCGCAGCGTGCCCAGGCCGCGCGCCTGAGCGTTGAAGCGCAGCTGGCGCGCACCACGGCACTGCTGGTGGAAAAGACCCAGGTGCTGGAAAGCACGCTCGACTTCATGGACCAGGGCATCACCAACGTCAATGCCGAGGGACGCATCTGCGTCTTCAATCGCCGCTACCTCGAGCTGCTGGAGATGACCGAGGACTTCATGTCCCGCCAACCCAAGGTCGAGGAGGTCGTGCGCTACCAGGCTGCGCGCGGCGATTTCGGCTCCGATTTCGAGTATGTGGACGACCGCGGCAGAGACTACATGCGCCGCGAATATGCGGCCCAGGGCCTGCCGCTGCAGACGCCCGCCAGTTATGTGCGCCGCACGCACACGGGCCGCCATGTCGAGGTTCGAACGCGCCACTTGCCCGACGGCGGGCGCGTGCGCAGTTTCACCGACGTCACTGATTTCATCGCCACCCAGGAAGCCCTGCGCTCCAGCGAGGCGCGCTGGCGCAGCCTGACGCAGCTGTCTTCCGACTGGTACTGGGAGGTGGACTCCGACTTTCGCTTCGTGCGCGTGGAGGGTGCGAACCGCCTGCTCACCGGGCTGGAAGCGACCGACCTCATGGGCAAGACCCCATGGCAGCTGCCGGACTTCGGCATGTCGGAGGAAAGCTGGCAGGCGTATCGGGCCCGGTTGCTGGCCCGCGAGGTCTTCCATGACCTGGAAGTCCAATATGGCATGCCGGATGGATCGACCCTCTGGGTATGGGTCAGCGGCGAGCCGTTCTACAGTGCCGATGGCAGCTTCCTCGGCTACCGGGGTGTGGGCCGCAATGTTTCCGACCGCAAGCGCGCCGAAGCGGAGATCGAGCGACTGGCTTTCTTCGACGAGCTCACCGGGCTGCCCAACCGGCGCCTGCTGATGGATCGCATGGAGCGTGTCCTGGCCACAGGCGTGCGAACGGGTCAATACGGCGCACTGCTGTTCCTGGACCTGGACAACTTCAAGGGCATCAATGACACGCTGGGCCACGAATGGGGCGACCAACTGCTACAGCAGGCGGCCCTGCGGCTGTCCGGCAGCGTGCGTGCCAGCGACACCGTGGCCCGCCTGGGCGGCGACGAGTTCGTGGTGGTGCTTGCCGGCCTGCCGGACAACGAGGCCAAGGCGGTCATCGAGGTTCGCGCCATCGGCCAGAAGCTGCTGGGCCGGTTGAACCAGCCCTATCTGCTGGATGGGCGCGAGATCCACAACACGGCCAGCGTCGGCACCGCGCTGTTCCACGGCCGCGAGGAAACCACGCACGACCTGCTCAAGCGCGCCGACCTGGCCATGTATCAGGCCAAGGCGCAGGGCCGCAATACGCTGTGCTTTTTCGACCCGCAGATGCAGGCCACCGCCAACGCGCGCTCGGCGCTGGAGGCGGATATCCGGCTCGGGCTGCAGCGGGCGGAGTTCCTGCCCCACTACCAGCCCGTGGTCGATGCCGACGGCCGCGTGCTGGGCGCCGAGGCCCTGGTGCGCTGGCGCCATCCGCAGCGCGGCATGGTGCCACCCTACGAATTCATTCACGTGGCCGAACAGACCGGGCTCATCATGCCCCTGGGCCAGCTGATGCTGCGCACCGCCTGCCTGCAGCTGGCCGCGTGGTCGCAGCGGCCGGAGACCGCGGAGTGGACCGTGTCGGTCAACGTCAGCGCACACGAATTCCGTCATCCGGACTTCGTGCAGCAGGTGGCGGTCGCCCTGCAGGAAAGTGGCGCCAGCCCCCGGCGCCTGAAGATCGAGCTGACCGAGAGCCTGCTGCTGCACGACGTGGAGGATGCCATCGCCAAGATGCAGGAGCTGCGCACCCAGGGCGTGGGTTTTTCGCTGGACGACTTCGGCACGGGTTACTCATCGCTGGCCTATCTCAAGCGCCTGCCGCTGGACCAGCTCAAGATCGACCAGAGTTTCGTGCGTGACGTGCTCACCGACCCCAACGACGCCGCCATCGCCTGCACCATCGTCGCGCTGGCGAACAGCCTGGGGCTGGACGTGGTGGCCGAGGGCGTGGAGACGGAGGGCCAGCGCGAGTTCCTGCTGCGCAACGGCTGCCGCCGCTTCCAGGGCTATCTGTTCGGTCGGCCAGCGCCGGCCGAGCAGCTGCTGGCTGCGTAGGGAGGAGGGGCACCTCAGCCGCGCAGCAGCCGGTCCTCGGCCAGGGCCAAGGCCGTGGGGTGGCCCGAGATCACCAGGGTGTCGCCCTCGGCCAGCAGGGCCTCGTCGCTGGCAGCAGACATCTGGCCGTTGCCGTGCCGCAGGCTGACCACCTGCGCACCCACGGCGTGCAGTGCCAGCTGACCCAGTGCCTGGCCGAGCGATGCAGCATCGGGAGGCAGGGTGATGGAGGTCAGCCGCTCCTGGTCGCGCTCCGATGCCGTGTCGTCATCGGCGCCGTGGAAATAGCCGCGCAGCAGGTGGTAGCGCGCATCGCGCTGCTCCTGCACGCTGCGCAGCACGCGCCGCATGGGCACGCCCACCAGCGCCAGCGCATGGCTGGCCAGCATCAGCGAGCCTTCGATGGCTTCGGGCACCACTTCGGTGGCGCCGGCGGCCTGCAGGCGGTCCAGGTACTGATCGTCCTGCGTGCGCACCACCACCGGCACATGCGGCGCGTGGCTGCTGGTGTGGGCCAGCACCTTCAGCGTGGCGGGCAGGTCCAGGTAGGCGACGGCCACGGCGCTGGCGCGTGCCAGGCCGGCGGCCACCAGCGCCTGCAGCCGCGTGGCGTCGCCGTACACCACCGAATCGCCGCCGGCTGCGGCCTGCCGCACGCGGTCGGGGTCCAGGTCCAGTGCTAGGTAGGGAATGCCTTCGAGCTGCAGCATGCGCGCCAGGTTCTGCCCGCAGCGGCCATAGCCGCAGATCAGCACGTGCCGGTCGGTGTTGATGGCCTTGCGCGCGATGGTCGTCATCTGCAGCGACTGCTGCAGCCAGTCGCTGGCCACCAGCTTCATCACGATGCGGTTGCTGTAGAGGATGAGAAAGGGCGTGGACAGCATCGACAGCACCATCGCCGCGAGAATGGGGTTCATCAGCGCGGGCGCTACCAGGCCGTGCTTCTGCGTGAGCGATAGCAGCACAAAGCCGAATTCGCCGGCCTGCGCCAGGTAGAGCCCGGTGCGCAGCGACACGCCGGTGGTGCTGCCCATGCTGCGTGCCAGCAGCAGGATGATGCCCATCTTCAGCAGCATGGGAACGGCCAGCAGCAGCAGCACCAGGGCCCAGCGATCCAGCAGGATGTGCCAGTCCAGCATCATCCCCACGGTGATGAAGAACAGGCCCAGGAGCACGTCGTGGAACGGGCGGATGTCCGTGCCCACCTGGTGGCGGTATTCGGTCTCGGACACCAGCACGCCCGCGATGAAGGCGCCCAGCGCCAGCGAGAGTCCCGCCAGATCGGTCATCCAGGCCAGCCCCAGCGTGATGAGCAGCAGGTTCAGCATGAACAGCTCGTCGCTCTTGCGCCGCGCCACCAGCGTGAGCCACCAGCGCATCACGCGCTGGCCTCCGGCCAGCAGCACGCCCACCAGCACGGTGGCCTTGAGTAGCGCCAGTCCCATTTCCACCATCAGCCGCTCGGGCGACGAGCCCAGCGCCGGAATCAGCACCAGCAGCGGCACCACGGCCAGATCCTGGAACAGCAGGATGCCCAGCACCCGCCGCCCGTGCTCGCTCTCCAGCTCGGCGCGCTCGGCCATCAGCTTGACGACGATCGCCGTGCTGCTCATGGCCAGCGTGCCCGACAGCGCCAGCGCGGTCTGCCAGCCCACGTCCCACACGCCGCCCGCCCAGCGCGCCAGCAGCAGCATGCCCGCCATGGCCGCCGCCATGGTGCCCGCGACCTGCAGCAGACCCAGGCCGAACACGTAGCGGCGCATGGCGCGCAGCTTGGGCAGGCTGAATTCGAGCCCGATGGCGAACATGAGGAACACCACGCCGAATTCGCCCAGGTGCTTCACGACCGCCGAGTCCTGCGCCAGGGCCAGCGCATGCGGCCCGATCAGGATGCCCGCCGCCAGGTAGCCCAGCATGGGCGGCAGCTTCAGGCTGCGGCAGGCCACCACGCCCAGCACGGCGGCCAGCAGGTAGAGCAGAGTGAGCGCAAGCGATGACATCTTCCGATGCTAGCCGAGCGCCAGTGCCGCCCGGTAGCAGCCGGGCCCCGCCCGTCGGACGCCGCCGCCACGTCCCGGCGGGGCTATGACCCGTCCGTGTACGCCGGCCGGGGCCGGTCGATAGAATCGCTCGCCATGTCATCTGCTTCCGCTGCTCTGCCACCCTTCGACGCTGCCGAGGTCCTGCGCCTGGCCCGCGAGACCTTCGCCATCGAGGCCGCCGCGCTGGGTAGCCTCGCTGCGCGGTTGGGCGAGCCCTTCGTCGAGGCCGTGCGCCGCATGCTGGGCACCCCCGGCCGCATCGTCGTCATGGGCATGGGCAAGAGCGGCCACGTGGGCCGCAAGATCGCCGCCACGCTCGCATCCACCGGCACGCCCGCCTTCTTCGTGCACCCGGCCGAGGCCAGCCACGGCGACCTGGGCATGGTCACCCAGGGCGATCTGGTGCTGGGCATTTCCAACAGTGGCGAGAGCAACGAACTCACCGTGCTGCTGCCCGTGCTCAAGCGCCTGGGCGTGCCGCTCGTCGCCATGACCGGAGGGCTGCATTCCACTCTGGCGCGCCATGCCGACACGGTGCTGGATTGCGGTGTCGAGCGTGAGGCCTGCCCGCTCAACCTGGCACCCACCACCAGCACCACCGCGCAGCTCGCCATGGGTGATGCGCTGGCCGTGGCGCTGCTCGATGCGCGCGGCTTCCGGCCCGAGGACTTTGCCCGGTCCCACCCCGGCGGCGCGCTGGGTCGCAAGCTGCTGACCCATGTGAGCGACGTCATGCGCGCGGGCGATGAAGTGCCCCGCGTGGGTCCCGAGGCCACCTTCAGTGAACTCATGCGCGAGATGAGTGCCAAGCGCTTGGGGGCCTCCGCCATCGTCGATGGGGGGGGCCGCCTGCTGGGCATCTTCACCGACGGCGACCTGCGCCGCCGCATCGAGGCCGGTGCCGATCTGCGCACCGCCACCGCCGGCGAAGTCATGCATGCCGGCCCGCGCACCATCGCCGCCGATGCGTTGGCCGTGGACGCGGCCGCTGCCATGGAGCGCCACGGCATCACCAGCGTGCTCGTCACCGACACGGCCGGCGTGCTGGTCGGCGTGGTGCATATCGGCGACCTCATGCGCGCCAAGGTGATCTGATGGCCGACGACCGCATGGCCTTTTCGGCCCCCGACCTGCCTCCTCTGCGCCCGGCTCTTCAGCACCCGCCCGAGCTGCTGCTCCAGGCGCAGGGCGTGCGCGTGGCGTTCTTCGATGTCGATGGCGTGCTGACCGACGGTGGCCTCTACTTCTCCGAGTCGGGCGAGACCCTCAAGCGCTTCAACACCCTGGATGGCCACGGCATCAAACTGCTCCAGCGCGCCGGCATCGTGCCGGCCGTCATCACCGGCCGCGACGCGCCCGCTCTGCGCCTGCGCCTGAAGGCGCTGGGCGTGGAGCACGCCCGTTTTGGCACCGAAGACAAGCGCCCCGCTGCCGAAGCCATCCTGGCCGAGCTGGGACTGGACTGGAGCCAGGCCGCCGCCATGGGCGACGACTGGCCCGACCTACCCGTGATGCGCCGCGCTGCGCTGGCCTGTGCGCCTGCCGGCGGCCATATCGAGGCCCGTGCCGTGGCGCACCACGTCACCACGGCAGCGGCCGGCGCCGGCGCCGCGCGGGAATTCTGCGATCTGCTGATGGTCGCCAGCGGCCGCTACGCCGCGCTGCTGGCGGACTACGCATGAGCGGCGTGCTGCTGCTGCAACGCGTGCGGCTGGGCTGGGACCGGCTCTCCATCTACCTGCCCGTGGCGCTGATGTTCGTGCTGGCGCTGGGCACCTGGTGGCTGGTGCGCAACGCGCCCAAGCCACCCCAGGCGGAGCCGACCCGCGCGCCCGCACACGAGGTGGACTATTTCATGCGTGACCTCTCGGTCAAGAGCTTCGACGCCACGGGTCGCCTGGCCAGCGAGATGCGGGGCGACATGGCCCGCCACTACGTAGACACCGACACGCTGGAGGTGGACCGCATGCGCCTGCACGCGAGCACGCCTGAGGGCCGCGTGACCACCGCCTCGGCCAACAGGGCGTTGTCGAATGCCGACGGCTCGGAGGTCCAGCTCTTTGGCAATGCGATCGTCATCCGGGAGTCGCTGCCCCGCAGCGGCCGAGACGCTCTCCCGCGCCTGGAGTTCCGGGGCGAATTCCTGCAGGCTTGGGTCAATTCCGAGCGCGTGAAGTCCGATCTGCCCGTCACGCTCAAGCGCGGCGACGATGTATTCACGGCCGACAATCTGGACTACGACAACCTCGACCAGATCTTGCAGCTGCGCGGCCGGGTGCGCGGCACCTTCCAGCCCGCGCCCGCCGGGCGCTGACCACGCCGGCCCCCTTTCACGGAAACGATCGCATGGCGCCCTCCAGCTCCCTGGTCTTCATCACCGGCGCCTCCAGCGGCATCGGCCAGGCGCTGGCCTGGCGCTTTCACCAGGCCGGCTGGCGGCTGGCCTTGGTCGCGCGTCGCACGTCAGAGATCGAATCCTGGGCTAGCGCACATGGAATCAGCGCTGATAGCTATCAAATTTATAGTGCAGACGTGTCCGTGCCCGACAGCATCGCTGCCGCCGGCGCCGCCTGCCTTCAGGCCCAGGGTCTGCCGGACGTAGTCATCGCCAACGCCGGCATCAGCGTCGGCATGGACACGGCGCTGCGCGGCGATCTGGACGTGATGGCGCGGACCTTCGCCACCAACAACCTCGGCATGGCGGCCACCTTCCAGCCGTTCATCGCCGGCATGGTGCAGCGCGGAAGCGGCGCGCTCGTTGGCATCGGCAGCGTGGCCGGCATCCGCGGACTGCCCGGGCACGGGGCCTACTGCTCCAGCAAGGCTGCGGTCATCAGCTACTGCGAAAGCCTGCGTGGCGAACTGCGCCCATCGGGCGTGAAGGTGGTCACGCTCTGCCCGGGCTACATCGACACGCCGCTCACCCGGCAGAACCGCTACTCCATGCCGTTCCTGATGCAGCCGGAAGACTTCGCCGCCCGCGCGTTCGATGCGATCCGGGCGGGGGCCAGCTACCGTGTCATTCCCTGGCAGATGGGCGTCGTCGCCAAGCTCCTGCGCCTGCTGCCCAACGCCCTTTTCGACCGGGTGCTCGCCGGCCGCCCGCGCAAGCACCGCCAGGGCGAAGGGCGGGACTGAGGCAGGTAACGCACGCAGTTGCTGAAAAGCAAAAAGGCTCCCGAGGGAGCCTTTTTTGTGGGCCAGGCGCACTGGTGGCGTCTGCTATGGGAGGCGGTCTATCAGTAACCGCCGCCGTTGCCACCGCCGTAGCCACCACCACCGCCGCTGCGGCCGCCGCCGTTGCGCGAGCCGGAGCCGTAGGGGCTGCGGAAACCGCCGTCACCCCGGCCGCCGCCGCCGAATCCACCGCCGCCACCGCCTTCACGGCCACCACCGTAGCCGCCTCCGCCACCGCCGTAACCACCGCCACCGCTGCGGCCACCGCCTCCAAATCCGCCACCACCACCGCCGCCAAATCCGCCGCTGCGCGGGGGGCGCGCTTCCATGGGGCGGGCCTCGTTTACCACGATGCTGCGGCCGCCGAGGGGCTGGCCGTTCATGCCGTGGATGGCGGCCTGTGCTTCGTCCTCGCTGCCCATCTCGACAAAGCCAAAGCCCTTGGAGCGGCCCGTGTCGCGCTCCATCATGACCTTGGCGCTGGTGACCGAGCCGAACTGGCTGAAGGCCTGTTCAAGGTCGCCATCACGCACGGAGTACGGCAGATTGCCGACGTACAGTTTGTTGCCCATTGAGGGACTCCTCAAAAACACATTGATAAAGCGATGGAGTCCCGGAAACGCAGCCAGTTAATCACGAGAGACGCCCTATGCGCGAAATGAAAGGATCACCGCAGACCTCGGCGCGGCAGCACCGCGCGAAACATTATGCGCCACAAGAACGTGGAAAAAGCAAGGCCTTTCTTGTTCGGCTTGAAATGCTGGGATGTGATGTGAAAAGCCCATGAAAAAAGGCCCTCGAGAGGGCCTTTTTTCAGATTGTGCGGAGCGCTGCAAGAGCGCATTCCGGCACGGCAAGCGCGTGCTTAGTAGCTGTTGCGGCCACCGCCGTAACCGCCGCCATTGCCGCCGCCGTAGCCGCCACCACCGTTGCCGCCGCTGCGGCCACCGCCGTAGCCGCCGCCGCCATTGCCGCCGCCGAAGCCACCGCTGCGGGGGGGACGGGGTTCCATCGGACGGGCTTCGTTGACCACGAGGTCACGGCCGCCGAAGTTTTGGCCGTGCACGGCCTGGATGGCAGCCTGGGCTTCTGCGTCGCTGCCCATTTCGACAAAGCCGAAGCCCTTCGAACGGCCGGTGTCGCGTTCCATCATGACCTTGGCGCTGTTCACTGCGCCGAATTGGCTGAAGGTTTGCTCGAGGTCGCTATCGCGGAAGGAATAGGGCAGGTTGCCCACGTAAAGTTTGTTGCCCATGAAGGACTCCTACAAAAAACCATGAAAACGCGATGAGCCTTACGCAATCAACAAACCTGTGACGACTTCAAAGACGCGAAACCGACCAAACACCGCAGCTTGCATTCCTGCAAGGCAGAAAGGCAGGAACCATTATTAACCATAGTTTCGCCGGCGGTGGCAAACATTCAGCGCTCCCGCAACACTTTGCGTGCGTGTTTACCCGAATGAACGCAATGTCTTGGCTACAATCGCGCCAGTCTTTGGGGAGTAGCCCGCCTTCGGCGCCTTGCGGTGCCCAGGGAGCATGCATCAACAAACTTGGACCTTCTCGGTCTATGGTGCCTGCGGCGGTTGAGCGCGGCCCTGTGCCAGCCTTTGTTCAGGCTGTGCGGGGCGCTCACGGCACGACATGCTGGGCGAGACCATTGACTGCGCACCGTTCCATAGGCCGGAGACGGGGCGCAGTCAATGTCGTCTGTCGTATCTCCGGCCGGATAACGACCCCCGCCCCATGGAAGCCTTCTTCGTCTCCACCGCCATCGTCGCCCTCGCCGAGATGGGCGATAAAACCCAACTCCTCTCGCTGGTTCTCGCTGCACGGTTCCGCAAGCCCTGGCCGATCGTGCTGGGCATCTTCGTCTCCACCCTCGCCAACCATGCGCTGGCCGGTGCCGTCGGCGCGTGGGTGACCACCGTGGTGGGACCGAACGTGCTGCGCTGGGGGCTGGGCCTGTCGTTCATCGCCATGGCGGTGTGGATGCTGATTCCCGACAAGCTCGACGAGGACGATGCGGCCGCCACTCCGCGCTGGGGCGTCTTCGGCACCACGGTCGTGGCGTTCTTCCTGGCCGAGATGGGGGACAAGACCCAGGTGGCGACGGTGATGCTGGCCGCGCAGTACAGCGCCTATTTCGCCGTGGTGGCCGGCACCACGCTGGGCATGATGCTGGCCAACGCGCCGGTGGTCTGGCTGGGCGAGCGCATCACGCGGCGCGTGCCCATTCGTGCCGTGCATGTCGTCTCTGCGGTGATCTTCCTGGTGCTGGGCTTGCTGGCGCTGCTGCACCCCATGGGCTGACGCTGGGACGGTGCGAGGGCTTTGGTATAGTCTTCGCACGCGCCGATTTGCTACAGCTTGCGGGCGCTTTATAAATTCAGCTAAAGACCCGTCCGCGAAGTGGCACCCACCGACCCGGCCTCGTTTTTAGCGATGCCGGGTTTTTTCATGTCCTTCATCGCCACGCCCCAGTTCCTGAGCTTTCCCGAAGCGCTGCCCCTGAAGGGCGGCGGCTCATTGCGCGGCTACACGCTGGCCTACGAGACCTACGGCCACCTCAATGCGGACGGCTCCAACGCCGTGTTGGTCTGCCATGCGCTCAACGCCTCTCACCACGTGGCGGGTGTCTATGAAGGGCAGTCTCGCAGTGAGGGCTGGTGGGACAACATGATCGGTCCGGGCAAGCCGCTCGACACCAACCGTTTCTTTGTCATCGGCATCAACAACCTGGGCTCGTGCTTCGGCTCCACGGGGCCGATGCACCTCAACCCCGATACGGGGGATGTCTATGGCGCAGACTTTCCCGTGGTCACGGTGGAGGATTGGGTGAACGCCCAGGCCCTGTTGCTTGACCGCCTGGGCATCGGCCAGCTGGCGGCCGTGCTGGGCGGCAGCTTAGGCGGCATGCAGGCGCTCTCGTGGACGCTGCAGTACCCCGACCGCGTGCGCCATGCCGTGGTGGTGGCCAGCGCACCCAACCTCACGGCCGAGAACATTGCCTTCAACGAGGTGGCGCGCCGCGCCATCGTGACCGACCCGGACTTCCACGGCGGCCACTTCTACCGCCACGGCGTCGTGCCCAAGCGCGGCCTGCGCATCGCCCGCATGATCGGGCACATCACCTACCTGTCGGACGACGTGATGAACGAGAAGTTCGGCCGCCAGCTGCGCGAAGGGCTGGCGCCGCGCTACAGCACGCAGGACATCGAGTTCCAGATAGAGAGCTACCTGCGCTACCAGGGCGACAAGTTCAGCGACTACTTCGACGCCAACACCTACCTGCTCATCACCCGCGCGCTCGACTACTTCGACCCGGCGCTGGCGCATGGCGGCAACCTCACGCTGGCGCTGGCCCGTGCCACGGCGCGCTTCCTGCTGGTCAGCTTCACCACCGACTGGCGCTTCTCGCCCGCGCGCAGCCGTGAGATCGTCAAGGGCCTGCTCGACAACCGCCGCGACGTGAGTTACGCCGAGATCGACGCGCCCCATGGCCACGATGCCTTCCTGCTGGACGACGCCCGCTACCACGGCGTCATCGGCGCCTATTTCAACCGCATTGCCGAGGAGCTGGGCGCATGAGCGAACGCACCACCATGGACGCCATTGCCCGCCGGGTGCCGCACGGAGCGCGGGTGCTCGACCTGGGCTGCGGCGACGGCGCCTTGCTGGCCTATTTGCAGCGCGAGCGCGGCTGCACGGGCTACGGCGTGGAGATCGACGACGCCAACGTGCTGGCCTGCGTGCGGCGTGGCGTCAACGTCGTGCAGCTGAACCTCGAAGAGGGTCTGGCCATGTTCGGCGACAACGCCTTCGACGTGGTACTGCAGATCGACACCCTGCAGCATCTGCGCAATGCCGAGGTCATGCTGCGCGAGACCGCGCGCGTCGGCAAGAGCGGCATCGTCGCCTTCCCCAACTTCGCGCACTGGCCCAACCGGCTGTCGGTGCTGCGCGGGCGGATGCCCGTCACGCGGCGCCTGCCCTACCAGTGGTACGACACGCCCAACATCCGTGTGGGCACGTTCAAGGATTTCGAGGTGCTGGCCACACGCAACCGCCTGCGCATCCTCGACGCCTTCGGCCTGCAGAACGGTCGGGAGGTGCGCCGCCTGCCCAATGCACTGGCCGGCACGGCGGTGTTTCACTTCGAACACGACTGACGGCGGGGATGAGCGGCCCGCGGGCCGCCCGCTGCGCACCGCATTTCGTCCGACCTGCGCTGCCGTGCCCGTGCGGCTACCGTGGCTCGCTGTGCCGGGCTTTGCGCTCGATGGTGAAGCACATAGGATGCGCTGACGGCAGGGGGTGGCATCAAGCCCCCCATTCACCCCTCTCTTTTTGGCGCTTTCAACCGATAACGGTTGCGGGGCGCTCGACAGCCCCCGCATCCGCAAACAAGTAATTACAAAAAACACAATTCAATAGCATGATTGAGCGCCTGTCCTTTTGGAGTATGAAAACTATGAGCCGTAAAACCCCCGGCCCCATGCATACCGGCGCATCGCGCGGTTCCGTGGCGCGTCGCATCACGCTGATGGCCATTGCCCTCCTGTCCGTCGTGCTGTTGGCGGTCAGCCTGGCCGTGGCGGATATCACCACTCGCACGGCCCGCAGCCAGGCGGTCGAAGGGGTCAGCAATGGCATTGATGCCGTGAGCGCTTCGCTCGACGCCATGTACCAGGCCAACGTGGGAATGGTGCGCAGCAACGCAAGCTCGTTCGGGTCCAACTTCTCGAAAGTCATGCAGTTGGATGCCGCCAGCGGTGAACTGCGCAGCGACGGGACGCTGCTCAATGGCTCCAACGATCTGGTGGACAACTTCGCGCGGATGACCGGCGGCGTCGCGACCGTGTTTGCACGCAAGGGCGACGATTTCGTGCGCATCACCACGTCCTTGCAGGACGAGCGAGGCGCGCGCGCCGTGGGAACGGTGCTGGATCGCGCCAGCCCCGCCTATGCGAAGGTGATCAAGGGCGAGTCCTACATCGGTCGCACCACGCTCTTTGGGCGGCCCTATATGGCGAGTTACGAACCGCGCCTTGACGCGTCCGGCCAGATCGTCGGCCTGCTGTTCGTGGGCGCCGACCTGACCATCTTCCGCGAACAGATCCAGAAGCAGATCGCGGCCCTGCACTTCTTTGAGCACGGAGGCGGTTTCGTGATCGATCCTCGCTCGTCGCCGGACGAGGCGGTCTTCGTCGCTCACCCGAAGGAGAGCGGCAAGAAGGTGCTGCAAGCCTTTCCGCAGGCGCGGGCCTATCTGCAAGCGCTGCAGGACCAGCGGTTCATCGAGCCCGCACCGGCGCTGTTGCCCGAGCAGGGCGCGCACCCCTGGTCCGTGCGCAGCAAGACGCAATCCGGCTGGTGGGTGGTGGCTGAGGTCTCGGATGACGAGGCGCTGGCCGGCCAGCGCAGCGCGCTCCGGGTGGTGTGGGCCGTCATGGGCGGTGCGCTGGTGGTGCTGGGCGTGGGTCTCTTCCTGGTGCTGCGACGTGGCATCAGCCAGCCGCTGCGCGAGCTGACGCAGGCCGTCACCACGGTGGCCCAGGGGGACCTGACGCAGGCCTTCAATACGCAGCGGCAGGATGAGATGGGCACGCTCATCCGCGAGGTCGAAGGGCTGCGCCAGCGCTACGTGCAGATGCTGCAGCAGGTGCGCACTGCGGTGGACGGCATCACCAATGCCAGTGCCGAGATCGCCACCGGCAACCAGGATCTCTCGGGCCGCACCGAGTCCGCTGCGGCGAGCCTGGCCGGCACGGCGCAGAGCATGGAACAGTTTGCCGCCACGGTGAGGCAGTCGGCCGATGCGGCGCGCACGGCGCACCAGTTGGCCCATTAGGCGGGCCAGGTGGCCGAGCGCGGCGGGCAGGTGGTGGGTGAGGTGGTGGCCACCATGGGCGGCATCCAGGACTCCAGCCGCAAGATCGGCGACATCATCGGGGTGATCGACTCCATCGCTTTCCAGACCAATATCCTGGCGCTGAACGCGGCCGTGGAAGCCGCGCGTGCGGGCGAGCAGGGGCGAGGCTTTGCGGTGGTGGCGAGTGAAGTGCGGGCGCTGGCAGGCCGCT
>JBHIWE010000051.1:0-20471 GCA_041987645.1 Acidovorax sp.
TCGTGCCCCTGCAGCCCAGCGTCTTCGACATCTTCGCCACGCGCGAATTCCTCGACGACCTGGCCAGCAGCCGGCATGCTGGCCGCGTGCAGATCGGCCTCGTCGGCATGCGGGTGGATGCGCGCACCGTGGCAGCCGAACGCCTGCAGGAATTCGTGCAGGGCCTGGACCTGCCTGTGCTGGGCTACGTGCGCGACACGCAGAACTACATCCACCTGGCGGCGCAGGGGCTGACGCTCTTCGACGTGGCCCCTGGCCGCGTGGCGCGCGACCTGGAGCAGTGGCAGCCGTTGTGCGAGTGGCTGGACGCGGCCTGAACCTTTCCCAGGCACCGGGCAGGGCGGCCGGCCGGTTGTCGCCCGCCCGACAGCCCCATGCAGCGCCCCGGCGCTAGAGTGGCCGCATGAAGACCTTCCAAAGCTATGCCGAACTGGCGGCCTGCGTGGGCCAGGAAGTGGCCGTGACCGAATGGATCACCGTCACCCAGGAGCAGATCGACCTCTTCGCCCGCGCCACCGGCGACCACCAGTGGATCCACGTGGACCCGGAGCGCGCCGCCAAGGGCCCCTTCGGCACGACCATCGCCCACGGCTTTCTCACGCTGTCGCTGCTGCCGCGTTTCTTCGAAGAGGCCTTCACCATCGTCGGCGCGCAGATGGGCGTGAACTACGGCCTCAACCGGGTGCGCTTCACCGCTCCCGTGCCGGCCGGCAGCCGGGTGCGGGCGCGCCTCACGCTGCAGGCCCTGGAACCCGCCGAACCCGGCGGCGTGCAGATGACCTGGCTGGCCACGCTGGAGCGCGAAGGCGGCGACAAGCCAGTGTGCATCGCCGAGTCGCTCACGCGCAGCTACGGCGCTGCGCCGTAGCCGCTGCGCGTTCGGCGCCTCCTGGCGATCCTCGCCGGCAGAGGCTCAGAGCACGATGTGCGCACGCTGGACAATGGGCGCGGCGAGCGACAGCGAGCGGCGCCAGATGGCCAGTGCCTGCTCCGGCGTGCTCAGTACGGGCTCCAGCCCCAGCGCCACCATGCGGGCCTGCACTGGCGCATCCGCCACGATGTCGCGCAGGGCTTTTGCCAGCGAGGAGATCGCCGTGGCGGGCGTGCCGGCGGGCGCGAACACTGCGAACCAGCCGGCGTTGCCCATGTCCCGAACTCCCAGCTCCCCGAAGGTGGGCACGGCGGGCATGGTGGGAAGGCGCCGTTCCCCGGTGATCGCCAGGGGCCGCACGACTCCTGACGCCACCATGCCCTCGACCGCTGCGACGGTGAGAAATACCGCATCCACCTGGCCTCCCAGCAGATCGGTGAGGGCGGGCGCGGAGCCCTTGTAGGGGACATGCAGCAGTTGCACGCCGGCCGACTCCGCCAGCGTCTCGCCCATCACGTGGGCCGAGGAGCCGGGGCCGAAGCTGCCGTAGCTGAGCGTCTTCTGCCCGGCCTCGCGCAGGAAGGTCGCAAGATCCTGAGCGGAACTGGAGGCGCGCACGGCGAGCACCAGCGGCGCATTGGCCACCACGCTGACGATGGAGAAGCTGTCCTGCATCGACTTGCCCGGCGCCACGGGCTGCCGGGATGCCAGCGGCGCGATGACGTGGGTGGAATTGCTGCCGAACATCAGCGTGTGGCCATCCGCAGGCTGCTGCAATACGTTGCGCGCGGCGATCAGGCCGTTCGCGCCCGGACGGTTGTCGATCACCACGGGCGTGCCCAGCGGACCCTGCAGCCGCTGCGCAATCAGCCGCGCCAAGGTGTCCGTGCCGCCGCCGGCGGCGAAAGGCACGACAAGGCTCACGGGGCGCTCCGCCCAGGTGGCGGCCCGTACGGGCCCCGCAGCTGCCATGGCCAGTGCCGACAGCAGGCCGAGTGCATCGCGGCGGGAAATGCGGTGGGTTTCAATGGGCATGGGGGTTTCCTGTCCGTCAATCCAGCGACACGTTGGCCTGGCGTGCCACGCGCCGCCAGGTTCCCAGTTCGTCCTGCAGCTTGCGAGCGAACTGCGGGCCATCGGCCGCGCTCACGGCGACGCCACGTCCGTCCAGCCGGGCTTGCAGATCGGGCGCGCGCAGCACCTTGTCCAGGGCCGTGGCCACCGTCTTGACGATGTCCGCAGGCGTGCCCGCGGGGGCGAACACGCCCATCCAGCCTTCCGTGACCAGGCCGTCGTAGCCCAGCTCCTGCAGGGTGGGCACGTCCGGTAACAAGGGCAGCCGATGGGGTGAGGGGGTGGCCAGGGCGCGCAGCTTGCCGGCGCGGATCTGCGGCAGCACCACGGCTGCGGTGTCAAAGGCAAAGTCCATGTCCCCCGCCAGCAGCGAGGCCATGGCCTGCTGGCTGCCCTGGAAGGGCACGTGCGTGGCCTGTATTCCAGTCGCGCGGAGGAACAACTCGCTGATGAGGTGATTGGTGGAGCCGATGCCGAAGGATGCGTAATTGAGCGCGCCAGGCCGTGCCTTGGCCGCAGCGATGAGTTCGGGCAGGCTGCGGGTGGCCGAGGCTGCAGGAGTCACCAGCGCGAAGGCGACACGGCCGACCTCCGCGATCGGCACGAAGTCGCGCAGCACCTCATAGGGTGCGGTCTTGCGGGTCGCCGGATTGACCAGCAGTTCGGCCCCGGTGCCGAAGAGCAGGGTGTAGCCATCCGGCCGGGCACGGGCCACCGACTGCGCGCCGATCACGCCGCCGGCGCCAGCGCGGTTCTCGACCACGACGGCCTGGCCCAGCTCGGCAGCCAGCTTTTCCGCGACCAGGCGGGCTGCGCCATCGGTGCCGCCGTCGGGCGGGAAGGCCACCACGAGGCGGATGGTGGTGTCCGGGTAGGCCCCGGCCAGAACGGTGGCAGGGAGCATGGCCAGGCTTGCGAGCAGTAGGCGCCGAAGGGCGATCATGGTGGTGGCCTGCCGGTGTTCAGCCCACTGCCGCCGATCGTTCGCGCGAGCCCTGCGCCGCCGCCGCGGCTTCGGCAGCGCGGACGCTCGCGCGTTGGCCGCAACGCTCCAGGTAGGCCTCGAGATGCGGCCAGCCTCCGGTGTCGATGGCATGGGCCCGCGTCCACATCGCGATGGTGTAGCAGTGCGCGTCGGCGATGCTGAAGGTCTCCCCGGTGAGGAAGTCGCGGCCTTGTAGTTGGCTGTCCAGCCAGCTCAGCCGGGCGTGAAGATAGCTCCGCGCGATCGCCTTGTATTCCGGAGGGGTGACAGCCTTGAAGAGCGGCATGAACCCACCCTTGTGCAGGTCCGCCGCAATGAAGCTCATCCACTCCAGCACGCGGTAGCGCGCCAGCCCGGCGGCCGGCAGCAGCGTGTTGCCAGGGTACTGGTCGGCCAGATACTGGGTGATCACGCTGCCTTCGCTCAGGTGCTGGCCATCGGGCAGCTCCAGCGTGGGAACGGTGCCCTTGGCGTTGATGCGCAGATAGTCGGAGCCATCCTGCAGTCGCTTCGTCTTCATATCGACCCATTCCAGCTGGAGCGGATGGCCGAGCTCGCGCGCCACGATATCCACGGCGAGGGAGCAGCCACGCACTTCGTGATAAAGCTTCATGAATTGCCCGCCTTTCGCCTGCTTTAAATTGCTTTATTTATGCTATTCGATAAATTGGCAAATTAAAAGGGAGATTCCACGGGGGCGCAGAAGAGCCGAGCCGGTGGGCTGAGGCTTTCGTGGTTGCGGGGAGCTGAGCGGGAAGAGGGGAGGCTTCGCGTGGCTGCGAGCAGGCGTGCGCCTGCAGGGCGCGTGCCATTGCGGCGTGGATGCCGCAAGAGCTGCTGTCTGTCTTGAGCGGCTCAGTCGCCGCCTTCAGCGGCGGAGGGCTGGAGAAAGCTGTTCTGCCGCCAGGCTTCAAACACCGTCACCGCGACCGCGTTCGACAGGTTCAGGCTGCGCTGGCCCGGAACCATGGGCAAACGCAGACGCTGGGCTGGCGGAAAGGTCTCGCGTAGTTCTGGGGGGAGGCCGCGCGTTTCGGCGCCGAACACCAGCCAGTCGCCGGGCCGAAAGCCGGTGTCGTACACCGATTGCGAGCCGTGCGTGGTCATGGCGAACATGCGGGATGCGTCGGGCTGCTCGTCGCGCAGCAGTGCGGTCCAGCCGGCGTGGCGGCGCACGTCGGCGTACTCGTGGTAGTCCAGCCCGGCGCGGCGCATCAGGCGGTCCTCCATCGAGAAACCCAGCGGCTCGACCAGATGCAGCGTGCAGCCGGTGTTCGCCGCCAGGCGGATGACGTTGCCTGTGTTGGGCGGGATTTCGGGTTCGACCAGGACGATATGGAACATGCTGCCATTGTCCTGCGGGATGCACCCGTCTGTCTGCCTTGCTGGCGAACGCCAGCGGCGCGCCCCGCGTGTCAGGGCGTGCGTGCCAGTATCAGCGCCGTGATGTGCGCGGCGCCGGCATCGCGCAGCACGGCCGCCGCGGTCTGCAGCGTGGCACCGGTGGTCATCACATCGTCCACCAGCAGCACGCGGCGGCCGGCGATCTGCGCGGCGGCCAGTGGCTCCAGCGCGAAGGCGCCGCGCAGATTGCGCAGGCGCTGGGCGCGGGTCAGGCGGCTCTGCGTTTCCGTGGCGCGCAGGCGCAGCAGCCAGTCGCCCCGGGTGCGGCGCGCATCCAGCTGCCGCGCCAGCAGTAGCGACTGATTGAAGCCGCGCTCGCGCAGGCGCTCGTCCGAGAGGGGGATGGGCAGCAGCCAGTCGGCCGCGGCCAATGCCTCAGGTACGCCCGGGGCCGCCCGCAGCCGTTCGGCCAGCGGCGCGGCCCAGCCGGGATCGCTCTGGAACTTGAATTCGGCCAGTACGTCGGCCCAGGGGTAGCCGTAGTCCACAGCGGCAAGGCACGCATCGATCGCCTGCGGGTGGCTCAGGCAGTCTCCGCACTGCGCAACGCCCTGCGGCAACGGGATGGCGCAGGTGCGGCACCGCGCGACCCGCGCCGTGAAGCGTTCCACGCAGGAGACGCAGACGCGCTCGGTTGGCCAGGCGTGGCACACCGCGCATTGGCTGGGCACGCGCGGCGAGAGGGCAGCGGCCAGCCGCTGGCGCCAGGTGGTCGATATCCCTTGGGACTGCGTCGTAGGCATGGGCTCAATATACTCGCGGCCCTTGTCCGCCACGCTGCGTGGCCGTGCCGTTCCTGCCCGCTTCTTACGTATGTCCAATTCCCTGCCGCCCACCATCGACCCGGTCGCCGCCGCCCGCTGGCATGCCGCCGCTCCGGCGTCTTCTCCCTGGCTGCACGAGGAGATCGCGCGGCGCATGGACGACCGCCTGCAGTGGATCCGGCAGGCGCCTGCCGCCTGGTGCGACTGGGACCCGCTGCGCGGCGGGCTGGAGGGCCATGAACGGGTGCGCCAGCGCTACCCGCAGGCACAGCGCCACATCTCCGAAACCTCGTCACCGGCTGCCCAGGCGCGTGCACAGGCGCATTTCGCGCCGCCGTGGTGGAACCCGGCGCGCTGGACGGGCGGGGCGCCGCGCTTCGGCATTCCGGCGGATGGCAGTGTGCAGTTGCTCTGGTCCAACATGGCGCTGCACATGGCAGCGGACCCGCAGGCGCTGATCGCCCGCTGGCACCGCGCTCTGGCGGTGGACGGCTACCTGATGTTCTCCTGCCTGGGCCCCGACACGGTGCGCGAGCTGCACGGCGTCTATGCCGCGCTGGGTTGGCCGCCCGCGGGACACGCCATGACCGACATGCACGACTGGGGCGACATGCTGGTGCAGACCGGCTTCGCCGAGCCGGTGATGGACATGGAGAGGGTCACGCTGACCTTCGCCACCCCGCAGCGACTGCTGCAGGAGCTGCGCGAGCTGGGCTGCAACCTGCATCCACAGCGGTTTGCCGGCCTGCGCGGCCGCGCCTGGCGCGAGCGGCTGGCGCAGGCACTGGCCGACCAGCTGGGCCGCACCAGTGCCGATGGCCAGCTGGCGTTGACCTTCGAGATCATCTACGGCCACGCCTTCAAGCCGGCACCCCGCATGCGGGTGAGCGAGAGCAGCGCCGTGTCGCTGCAGGACATGCGCGCCATGCTGCATAGCGGCCGGGCAGCCTCTCAGGGCTGACCGGCTGAACGCGCTGTGCCGGGAAGGCCGCGTATTTTGGCAGGTCGGGCTACAATTTCGGTCTTTGTGCGCCCAACGCCCGTCAACGTGCGCGCGGCGGGCCGGGGCGATGGTGCCGGTGGACGAAGCTTCGGTGGGCCGTCGTTCGTTCATGCCTTCGGTTTGTAGCGCCCGCGGGGCCTGTCGGGCGCTTTGCTGGAACGGCTTTCCCCTCTTGCCGGCGATGCCGCGCCCCCGTGCTTTCCCTTCGCGTCGCCCCCGTGCCCATGTTTCGGGCTATTGCGTATTGCATTCACCCGCTGGCGTGGGCATGCTTGCCAACGGATGGAGACAAGCCGGGCCGATGGGCCGCCATGGCGTGTCGGTGGCGCTGCCCGGTGGCGCGCATCGGCCGTTTGGCAAGAGATTTTTGCAGGGCCTTGCCGGCCGCCTGACCCCACGCAGGCGCCGCGAGGGACGGGTCCCCAAATCGAGGCAGGAAGTTAAGTGAGAACTATGAAGAGCATTTCCAACACGCTGGCTTCTTTGCTGCTGTGGTCCGGGGCCTGGGTAGGCACTGCCGCACATGCGGTGCAGGACCTGCCCGGTGGTCCGGCCGTGCGCCAGCTGAATCTGGCGCCGCCCGTCACCCGCATCGCGCAGGAGCAGCATTACCTGCACTGGATGATGCTCATCATCTGCACGGTGATCTTCGTGGGCGTGTTCGCGGTGATGTTCTATTCGATCTGGAAGCACCGCAAGTCGCGCGGCGCCAAGCCCGCCAACTTCCATGAATCCGTCACCGTCGAGGTTGCCTGGACGGTCGTGCCCTTCATCATCGTCATCCTGATGGCCCTGCCAGCCACCAAGGTGCTGGTGGCGCAGAAGGACACCACCAATGCCGACCTGACCATCAAGGTCACCGGCTACCAGTGGAAGTGGGGCTACGACTACCTGAGCGGCGAAGGCGAGGGGCTGGCCTACATCTCGACGCTCGACGTGGGCCAGCGCCAGATGTCCGACAGCGGCAACCTCGCCAACGCCCCGGCCGACTACCTGCTGCGGGTGGATCATCCGCTGGTGGTGCCGGTGGGCCGCAAGGTGCGCGTCATCACCACCGCCAATGACGTGATCCACTCCTTCGCGGTGCCGGCCTTCGGCATCAAGCAGGACGCGATTCCCGGCTTCGTGCGCGACACCTGGTTCCGCGCCGAGCAGGTGGGCGACTACTACGGCCAGTGCGCCGAGCTCTGCGGCAAGGAGCACGCCTACATGCCGATCCACGTCAAGGTGGTGTCCGCCGAGGACTACACCCAGTGGGTGACCGCCGAGAAGAAGAAGGCTGCCGCCAAGGCCGACGACCCGAACAAGGTCTGGACGCTGGAGGCCATGCTGCCGCGCGGCGAGAAGGTCTACACCGCCAACTGCGCGGCCTGTCACCAGCCCAACGGCAAGGGCGCGGGCCCCATCAAGCCGCTTGACGGCTCCGCCATCGTGAAGGACGAAGACCACGCCAAGCAGATCCAGATCCTGCTCAAGGGCGCGGCCGCAGGCGCCATGCCGTCCTGGGCGCAGTTGAGCGACACCGACCTCGCGGCCGTCGCCACCTATACCAAGAACGCCTGGTCCAACAAGACAGGCCAGCTGGTGCAGCCTTCCGAAGTCCTGGCCCAGCGCGGCAAGTGAAGCCCGGCAGCCGCCCCCACGCATTGAGGAATCCAAGATGAGCGCAGTTCTCGACAACCACGGGCATGTCGCCGGCCACCACGACGACCACGCCCACCACCACGGCCCCACGGGCTGGCGCCGTTGGGTGTTTGCCACCAACCACAAGGACATCGGCACGCTCTACCTGCTGTTCTCGTTCACCATGCTGATGATCGGCGGGGTGCTGGCGCTGTTGATCCGTGCCGAATTGTTCCAGCCTGGGCTGCAGATCGTGAACCCCGAGCTCTTCAATCAGCTCACCACCATGCACGGTCTGATCATGGTGTTCGGGGCCATCATGCCGGCCTTCGTGGGCTTCGCGAACTGGATGATCCCGCTGCAGATCGGCGCATCGGACATGGCCTTCGCGCGCATGAACAACTTCAGCTTCTGGCTGATGATTCCGGCCGCGCTCATGCTGGTCAGCTCGTTCTTCATGCCCGGCGGCGCGCCTGCCGCGGGCTGGACGCTCTACGCGCCGCTCACGCTGCAGATGGGTCCGTCGATGGATGCCGGCATCTTCGCCATGCACATCCTGGGTGCCTCGTCCATCATGGGATCGATCAACATCATCGTCACCATTTTGAACATGCGCGCTCCGGGCATGACGCTCATGAAGATGCCGATGTTCTGCTGGACCTGGCTCATCACCGCCTACCTGCTGATCGCCGTGATGCCCGTGCTGGCCGGGGCCATCACCATGACGCTGACCGACCGCCACTTCGGCACCAGCTTCTTCAACCCCGCCGGAGGCGGCGACCCGGTGATGTACCAGCACATCTTCTGGTTCTTCGGCCACCCCGAGGTGTACATCATGATCCTGCCGGCCTTCGGCATCATCAGCCAGATCGTGCCGGCCTTCAGCCGCAAGAAGCTCTTCGGTTATGCCTCCATGGTGTATGCCACCTCGTCCATCGCCATCCTGTCGTTCATCGTGTGGGCGCACCACATGTTCACCACGGGCATGCCGGTCACGGGCCAGCTGTTCTTCATGTACGCCACCATGCTGATCTCGGTGCCCACGGCCGTGAAGATCTTCAACTGGATCGCCACCATGTGGCGTGGCTCCATGACCTTCGAGACGCCAATGCTGTTCGCGGTGGGCTTCATCTTCGTGTTCACCATGGGAGGCTTCACCGGGCTCATCCTCTCGATGGCGCCCATCGACATCCAGCTGCAGGACACCTACTACGTCGTCGCCCACTTCCACTACGTGCTGGTGGCCGGCTCGCTGTTCTCCATGTTCGCGGCCTACTACTACTGGGCGCCGAAGTGGACGGGCGTGATGTATTCGGAACGGCGCGGCCAGATCCACTTCTGGGGCTCGCTCATCACCTTCAACATCACCTTCTTCCCGATGCACTTCCTGGGCTTGGCCGGCATGCCGCGCCGCTATGCCGACTATCCCATGCAGTTCGCCGACTTCAACATGGTGGCCTCGATCGGTGCCTTCGGCTTCGGGCTGATGCAGGTGTATTTCTTCCTCGCCGTCGTGCTGCCCGCCATGCGCGGCAAGGGCGAGCTTGCGCCCCAGCGCCCGTGGGAAGCTGCTGAGGGTCTGGAATGGGAAGTGCCTTCGCCGGCCCCCTTCCACACCTTCGAGACCCCGCCGAAGCTCGACGCTTCCGCTACCCGCGTGATCGGCTGACGCCGCAGGAAATCGAGGCACATGATGGCGACCCCCGAGCAGAAGAAAGCCAACCTGCGCATGGCCCTGGTCCTCTTGTCCATCGCCATCGCCTTCTTCGTCGGCTTCATGGCCAAGATCCTCTGGCTGCACTGAACGCCCCGCCATGAGCCTGCGCCGAGAGAACTTCAAGATGGTGGGCAAGCTGGCCGTGATCTCGGCCGGCATGTTCGCCTTCGGCTATGTGCTCATCCCCATCTACAAGCACATCTGCGAGGTGACGGGCATCAACATCCTGTCGCTGTCGGAGCGCCAGGTGCCCGGCAACGGCACGGCCGGCCGCGACGTGAAGCTGCCGGCCAACACCCAGGTGGACCTGAGCCGCACCATCACCGTCGAATTCGACGCCAACGCGCGCGGCCCGTGGGATTTCAAGCCCGCGCAGCGCTCGGTCAAGGTCCATCCGGGCGAGCTGACGACGGTGATGTACGAATTCCAGAACGTGCAGAACCGCCGCATGGCGGCCCAGGCCATCCCCAGCTATGCGCCGCGTCAGGCCGCGGCGCATTTCAACAAGCTCGAATGCTTCTGCTTCAACCAGTACACGCTGGAGCCGGGCGAGAAGAAGCAGTGGCCGGTGGCCTTCGTCATCGACCCCAAGCTTTCCAAGGACGTGACCACGATCACCCTGTCCTACACCTTCTTCGAAGTGGGCGGCAAGACGCCGCCCGCGCCCCAGACGACCGCGGCCGCGCCCGCGCAGCTGCCCCAGGCGGGCTCATGAAGCAAGACGGCGCCGCCCCTTCGCCACCCGCCGCACCGGCGCGCAAGGGCTCGCTGCTGCGCACCGTGCGTGCCGTGGCCTGGTCCTTCCTGGGCGTGCGCAAGGGGGCCGAATACCGGCAGGACCTTGAGAAGATCCAGCCGCTGCACATCATCGTGATCGGCCTGGTGGCGGCCTTCCTCTTCGTGGCGCTGCTGATGGTGGCCGTGAACTGGGTCGTGCACGCCTGAGGGCCCGGACCAAACGACCGAACGACGACACAAAAATACCGAGACTGAGGAGCTGAGACATGAGCGCATCCACCCCCGGCACCACGCCCTACTACTACGTGCCCGCCGAATCGCGCCACCCGGTGATGGCGGCGGCGGGCCTCTTCTTCGTGATCCTGGGCGCGGGCCAGTGGATCAACGGCCACGACTGGGGCAAGTATTCGCTCGCCCTCGGGCTGGCCTGGTGGCTGTTCGTGCTCTACCAGTGGTTCAGCGACGCGGTGCGCGAGAGCGAGGGCGGGCTCTACGGCCACAAGATCGACCTCTCGTACCGCTGGAGCATGAGCTGGTTTATCTTTTCCGAGGTGATGTTCTTCGGTGCCTTCTTCACGGCCCTGTGGTGGGCGCGAGCCCATTCCGTGCCGGCGCTGGGCAGCCTGGACAACGCGCTGCTCTGGCCCGACTTCAAGGCCGTCTGGCCCAGCATGGCGACCGGCGCCACGGCATCGCCGGCGGAGATCGTCGAGCCCTTCCAGACCGTGGGCCCGTTCTGGCTGCCCACCATCAATACGGCGCTGCTGCTGACCTCGGGCGTCACGCTTACCATCGCCCACCATGCGCTGCGCGAAAGCCACCGCTCGCGCGCCGTCGGCTTCATGTGGGCCACGGTGGTGCTGGGGTTCGTGTTCCTCTGCGTGCAGGGCTACGAGTACTACCACCTCTACAACGACCTGAACCTCAAGCTCAGCTCGGGCGTGTTCGGCTCCACCTTCTTCATGCTCACGGGCTTCCACGGTTTCCACGTGTTCATCGGCATGCTGATGCTGCTGTTCATCACGCTACGGCTGCAAAAGGGCCACTTCACGCCCGAGCGCCACTTCGGCTTCGAAGGCGCGGCCTGGTACTGGCACTTCGTGGACGTGGTGTGGCTCGGCCTCTACGTGCTGGTCTATTGGTTCTGACCGGTTCATTGGGCCCGGGAAAAAGAAAAAGCGCCCGAGGGCGCTTTTTCGCTTTTTTCCTTCTCGGTCAGGTCCCGGGCTACTTGCCGGCCGGCAGGCCCGTGGGCTGGATGTAGCCCAGCTTCCACGCGGCGAGCAAGCCGAGGAAGAGCACAATCGACAAGGCCACGCGCAGCGCGAGGGCCCGCGCCATGTAGCCGCTGCGGGCCCGGTTGTCGCGGCCGTTGCGCATCATGAAGAAGAGGGCCGAGCCCAGGCTGGCCAGAATGCCCAGAAAAGCCAGCACCACTATGTATCGCATGCGAGGCATTATCCCGTGAACACCCTTCCGCGTCCCCGGCGCGCCGCCCTGGGGCTGCGCTTCTGGTGCATCGCCGCCGCGGCGTTCGCGGCCGTGCTGCTGACGGCATCGCTGGGCCGCTGGCAGCTCCAGCGGGCCGCGCAGAAGGAGGCCCTGCAAGCCGCCATGGACCAGCGCGCGGCGCTGCCGCCCCTGGACGCCGCCCAGCTCGCAGCAGCCCTGGGCGCGCCGGCCGATTCCGTCGATGCACTCCTGCACCGCCAGGCGCGGCTGCGGGGCCAGTGGCTGCCGCAGGCCACCGTCTTTCTCGACAACCGCCAGATGCAGGGCCGACCGGGGTTTTTCGTGGTCACGCTCCTCAGGCTGGCGACGCATCCCGAGGTGGTGGTGGCCGTGCAGCGCGGTTGGGTGCCGCGCGATTTCCAGGACCGCACCCGGCTGCCCCAGGTGCCCACGCCTGCGGGCGACGTCGAGATCGCAGGCCGCATCGCCCCACCGCCTTCACGCCTCTACGAGCCCGGCGGAACCGCCGCGCCCGAGGGGTCTTCCCGCATCCGGCAAAATCTCGACCTCGCCGCCTATGGTGCCGAGCACGGCCTGGCGCTGGCGCCCCTGTCTCTGCTGCAGACCGGCAGCGACGATGCCGGCCCGCAGGGGCTGCGGCGCGACTGGCCCGCCATCGACAGCGGCGTCGCCAAACACTACGGCTACGCATTCCAATGGTTCGGGCTCTGCGGCCTGGTGGTAATCCTCTATGTCTGGTTCCAAATCGTCCGACGCCTCCTTCGCCCACGCGGCGAGCCTGCCACCTCCGCCTGAAGCGGCGGACGGCGCGCACCCGCTCGGGCTGACCATCCACAGCCTGCCCGGCACCGGTGCGGCACTGGACGATGCCCAGCGCTCGCGCGCCGGCCGCTGGAAGATGCTGGCCGTCATGCTGGTCTGCGCGGCGCCGGTGATCGCCTCGTATCTCACCTACTACGTGCTGCGCCCCGAGGGCCGGCGCAACTTCGGCGAACTCATCGCCCAGCAGCCGCCGTTGCCCGCGCAATTGCCCGTGACCACCCTGGACGGCAAGGCCGGCACGCTGGGCCAGCTGACCGGCCAGTGGGTGCTGGTGAGCGTGGCGCCCGGCGCCTGCGGTGAGGACTGCCGCAATCACCTCTACTTGCAGCGCCAGCTGCGCGAGAGCCTGGGCAAGGAAAAGGACCGGCTCGACTGGGTCTGGCTGGTGTCCGACGCCGCTCCCGTGCCCGCCGACATCGCCCCCGGCCTGCAGACCGCCACCGTGCTGCGCGCCGATGCGGCCGCCATTGCGCAGTGGCTGCAGCCCGCGCCGGGCCAGGCGCTGGCCGACCACCTCTACCTCGTCGATCCGCTGGGCCACTGGATGATGCGCTTTCCCGCCGGACTGGACCGTGCCGGCGCCGCCAAGGCCAAGCGCGATCTGGATCGCCTGCTGCGCGCTTCGTCCTCCTGGGATCAGCCCGGCCGTCCGCAGACCGACCTGCCGGCGCCCACCGCCGCCCAACCATGAACGACGTGCAACAACCGCTCTACGACCTGGCGCCGCTGCTGCGCCTCATGCTGCTCGGGGCGCTCATCGCCCTGGGGCCGCTGGCCTGGGTGTGGCTGCGCAACCGTCGCAGCTCGCCGCTGCGCCGCGTGCAGGCGCTCACCGTGCTCACGCTGTTCCTCACCTTCGACCTGGTCATGTTCGGTGCCTTCACCCGGCTCACCGATTCCGGCCTGGGCTGTCCCGACTGGCCCGGCTGCTACGGCAACGCGAGCCCGGTGGGGGCGCATGCCGAAATCTCGGCCGCGCAGCAGGCCATGCCGACCGGCCCCGTTACCCACGGCAAGGCCTGGGTCGAGATGATCCACCGCTACCTCGCCACCAGCGTGGGCGTGTTCATCATCGTGCTCACGGTGATCGCCTGGCGCCAGTGGCGGCGCGCTCGCCGCAGTGGCGTCGCCGCGCACGGGCCGGCGCTCAGCCCCTGGTGGCCCACCGCCACGCTGGTCTGGGTGTGTCTCCAGGGCGCGTTCGGCGCGCTCACCGTCACCATGAAGCTGTTCCCGGCCATCGTCACGCTGCACCTCATCGGCGGCATCGTGCTGCTGGCCCTGCTGTGCGTGCAGGCCGTGCGGCAGACCCAGGCCGCGCAGGCCACGGCCCGCCTGCCGATCGGCACCGGCCTGCGCTGGCTGCTGGCAGGCACGACGGCGCTGGTCGCGGTGCAGCTCGTGCTGGGCGGCTGGGTCAGCACCAACTACGCGGTGCTGGCCTGCACCACCTTCCCCACCTGCCACGGCAGCTGGTGGCCCGACATGGCCTTCGCCCAGGGCTTCGAGATCTGGCGCCCGCTGGGTATGCTGCAGGACGGCAGCAACATCAGCTTCGCCGGGCTCACGGCCATCCACTACGTCCACCGGCTGGCGGCCTACGTGGTACTGGCGGCGCTGGCGCTGCTGGTCTGGCGGCTGCGCCGCGCCGGGGCGCTGCCGTCGCAGGCGCGCTGGCTGGCCGGCCTGGCGCTGATGCAGTTCGCCACGGGCCTGTCCAACGTGGTGCTCGACTGGCCCCTGGTGGCCGCTGTGCTGCACACCGGCGGCGCCGCCGCGCTGGTGGTGGTGCTGACCTGGGCGCTCACGTCCAGCCGCTCGGCCCTGACGGGCGAGGTGGCTGGCAACGCTTCCTTTTTCCCTCCGGCGGACCCGGTTCCGCCATCGACATCGACCCCGGCGCCATCGCATGGCGCCACGAGAATTTCCGCATGAGTGCCGCTCCCGCCCCCGCGCCCCATTCCCCGGCGCCCCCCTTGTCCCTGCCGTCGCGCTGGTCGCAGTTCTATGCGCTGACCAAGCCGCGCGTGGTGCAGCTGATCGTCTTCTGCGCCTTCATCGGCATGGTGCTGGCCGTGCCTGGCCTGCCCGATGCGGGCCAGTGGGCCCGCATGGCCGTGGCCTCGGCCGGCATCTGGCTGGTGGCCGGCGCGGCAGCGGCCTTCAACTGCATCGTGGAGCAGGGCATCGACGCGCGCATGAAGCGCACGGCCTGGCGGCCGACGGCCAAGGGCGAGCTGTCCAACCTGCAGACGCTGCTGTTCTCGGCGGCGCTCTGCACGGCGGGCTCGGCGCTGCTCTACGTGTGGATCAACCCGCTGACCATGTGGCTCACCTTCGCCACCTTCGTGGGCTATGCGGTGGTCTACACCGTGATCCTCAAGCCGCTGACGCCGCAGAACATCGTGATCGGCGGCGCCTCCGGCGCCATGCCGCCGGTGCTGGGCTGGGCGGCCATGACGGGCGACGTGGGCCCGGAGGCGCTGATCCTCTTTCTCATCATCTTCCTCTGGACGCCGCCGCACTTCTGGGCCCTGGCGCTTTACCGGGTGGAGGACTATCGCCGCTCCGGCCTGCCCATGCTGCCCGTGACGCACGGGAACGAATTCACCCGTTTGCAGGTCTTCCTCTACACGCTGATTCTGTTCGCCGGCTGCCTGATGCCCTTCGTCTATGGCATGAGCTCGTGGATCTACCTGGCCGCGGCCGTGGTGCTGAGCTTGGGCTTTTGCGGCTATGCCTTCGCGCTGTGGCGCAACTACTCCGACGAACTGGCGCGCAAGACCTTCCGTTTTTCATTGATCCACCTGAGCCTGCTCTTCGCGGCGCTGCTGGTGGACCACTACGTACTTTGACCGATCCATGTTGACGCAACGACGCAATGCTCTCCGATTGATAGCTGCAGGCGCCCTTTCCTCGGGCGCTGCAGGCCTGCTGGCGGCCTGCTCCAAAAAAGAAAAGGTGAGCGAGTTCAAAGGGGTGGACATCACCGGCGCCGAATACGCCCGCGACTTCCAGCTGCCCGACCAGAACGGACAGGTGCGCAGCCTGAAGGACTTCGCCGGCAAGATCGTGGTGGTGTTCTTCGGCTACACGCAGTGCCCCGACGTATGCCCCACCTCCATGGTCGAGTTGGCCGAGGTCAAGCGCGCACTCGGCTCGGACAGCAACCGCATGCAGGGCATTTTCATCACCGTCGATCCTGAACGCGACACCCCCGAGGTGCTGCGCGCCTACATGGCCAACTTCGACCCGGGCTTCCTCGCGCTGCGTGGATCGCCCGAGCAGCTCGCGGCCGTGGCCAAGGACTTCAAGATCTATTACAAGAAGGTGGACGGCCAGACGCCCACCAGCTACACCATGGACCATTCGGCAGGCAGCTACGTGTACGACCCGCAGGGCCGCCTGCGCGTCTACAACCGCTACGGCAGCGGCGCCCAGGCGCTGTTGCACGACGTGCAGGTCTTGCTCAGGGAGCCGGCGACCGCCGCTGGCTGAAACGGCCCAGCGGCAGGCACTCAGGCGGCACGCCTGGCAGCCGGCTCGCGTCTGGCAGGCGATGCCGGTGTGCTGCGGGGCGTGAGCGGCCGAAACGCCGGCAGCCGTGCGGGGGCTGCCCCGGCTGCATGGGGCGCGATCGGGGGTAGCGGCGGCGCTGCCGGAGCCACCTGGGGCACCGAGGCCACCGGCTCCGCCGTTTCGATGACCACCGGCTGGGCTGGCGCCTCTGGCAGCTCTGTCGTCGCGGCACCGCCGGGGGGGCAACCTTCCGCCAGCACGGCCAGCGTGTCCCGCACGATCTCGCAGTGCCAACGGTCGTGGCGCACCAGTCCGTTGAGCCGGGTGAGCTGGGTGATGCTGCGCGCCACCGTCTCCCGCGTCGTTGCCAGCAGGGACGCCAGCACTGCATGGCTCGGCAGCCTCACGCGCGTGCTGCGCTGCGCATCGGCCAGGAGCAGCAACGCGCCGGCCAGCTGGCCCGTCGCGCCCCGCACCCGCAGGATGCGCGCCCAGTCGGCCAGCAAGGCATAAGCCCGCAGCTGTTCCCGCGCCAGGTCGAGGAGGGCGTTGCCGGCCAGCAGCTCGCTGCGCGCCAGCGTCGCCACGTCGATCTCACACACCCGGCCTGGCAGAACCGCCACGCAGGACAGGTCCGCCGGCTGCTCCAGCAGGCCGGGCGTTCCCAGCGTCTGCCCGCAGCCTGCCAGCCCGATGGGGCGATGCACGCCGTCTCCTGCGCTGCGCTGCAACAGCACCGTGCCCACTTTCACGATCTGCACGAAGGCCTGCTCCGCGCCCTGGCGCTGCAGCACCTCGCCGCGCTGCACGCGCCGTTCGCGGATGTGCGGCTCCCAGGCTGCACGCAAGGCTTTCTCCTGGCGGCCCAGCAGGCAGTGCGGCCGGCTGGCGCAGTCGGCGCAGGCCTTGTGGTCCAGTGCGCGCGGGTTCATGCGCAGGCCCGCTCTGAGATGGGGGATAAAAAGTTCCGTGGGCGCTTTTTCTGATGGGGTTGATTGCTATGAAAATAGCAGCAATCTCCCCGGCGGGTAACGGGCATGGCGGAATCTTTCATGCCGCCTCAGGTGTAGGCCAGATCCGTGTGCCGGCTGGTGATCAGCTCGCCCGCCGACAGCGACATCAGCAGCAGCGCGATGCGCTCGTGCATGATCAGCGTGTGGTAGTTGCCCGTGGCCACCATCTGGCGGCGCAGGGTGTCGCGCACGGCCGGTACGCCGGTCGTGTCGATGAGTACATCGACGGGCGAGCCGTCCGGTTGCAGCAGCGTCATGAAGTCCGCAGTGACCGGCACGCCGTGTTCTCGTGCCAGCGCGATGCCGGGCATGGACAGGTCCAGGTCGGCTACACCGACGATCTGCACGAACGGCGCGCTCAGCAACTGGCGCAGCAGCGGCGTTCCGGTCTGTCCGGCGCCGATGATTGCGATGCGGAACCCTGGCATGGCGAACTCTCCCCGTGGTCGAAAGCCGCAGTCTGCCGGCGACCGCGCCGTGGGGGCATGACCTGGATCAAAGGCCCGTGAACGGGCCCGCCAGGCCTGGCGCCGAGGCTAATCCTGCCGAATACCGCGCTCGCGGATCACCCGGCCCAGCAGGGCGGTATCGGTGTCGATACGATTGGCCAGGCCTTCTGGTGAGGAGCCCACGGTCTGCCAGCCCTGCTGGAAGAGTTTGGAGCGCACGTCGGGCGTGCGGGCGATATTCGCCAGCGTGGCCGCGAGCCGCGCGCGCACCGGCGCCGGCATGCTGGCCGGCGCCGCGAAGGCGTTCCAGATCTCCAGGTTGAAGTCCTTCACGCCCACCTCGGCCATGCTGGGCACGCCCGGCGCCAGGGAGCTGCGCCCGCTGGAGGTCACGCCGATCAGACGCAGCTTGCCGGCGCGCTCCTGCGCGAGCGCCAGCGCGGGGGGCAGCAGCGCCATCTGCAGCTGGCCGCCCAGCATGGCGGTAGCCACCTGCGGATAGCCGGGGTAGGGCACATGCACCGGGGCGATGCCGGCGCGGGCCTTCAGCAGTTCGGTGCCCAGATGCCCGACCGTACCCACGCCGGGCGTGCCGTAGCTCCAGCGGTCGCCCGCGCGGCGAGCCGCTTCCAGGAAGGCGCGTCCGTCCGCGCCGGCCGGCACGTCGGGCTGGCTCACCGGAGCGGCCAGCACCAGCGGCGACACGCCGATCAGGCTGAGCGGCGCCAGGTCCTTGTGCGGGTCGTAGGGAACGTGGGGATTGATGAGCCGGGTGATGGTCAGGTTGCCGTTGATGAAAAGGCCGATGGTGTGTCCATCCGTTGCCTTCGCCACCGCGTCGGCGCCGATGTTGCCGCCTGCGCCCACCTTGTTCTCCACAATGACCGGCTGACCCAGGGCCTGGGCGAGCGGATCGGCAAAGGTGCGCGCCGTGAGATCGGGTGAAGAGCCGGGCGGAAAGCCCACGATGATGCGCAGTGGCCGGGCGGGCCAGCCCGGAGTGGCAGCAACGGCGCTGGGGGCCGGCGTGGCGCCAGCCTTGGTAGCGCCGCCGGCTTGCTGCGCCAGGGCGGTGGTGGCGAAGAGGGCCAGTGGCAGGGCGGTGCTGGCCAGGCTGGCAGCCAGCCAGGTACGGCGGGAAAGCTTCATGGGGTGGTATCTCCTGCGGGGCGCGGCGGGCCGCACCCCAGTGGAATGCAGGCCAGGGGCCATGAAAAAAGCGCGCAGGCCGGTAGGGTCTGCGCGCTCGATTATGGGCCGGCCCCGTGACGGAGCGGGGGCTTGCGGGTCAGGCGTATTCGGCCAGGGCCTTCTTCATTTTCTTCATGGCGGCCACTTCGATCTGGCGGATGCGCTCGGCGCTCACGCCATACACGGCTGCCAGTTCGTGCAGCGTCATGCCGCCCGAGCCATCGTCGTTCACCTTCAGCCAGCGCTCTTCCACGATGCGGCGGCTGCGGTCGTCCAGGCTCTCCAGCGCGGATGCGATGCCGTCGGTCGCCATCACGTCGCGCTGGCGGCTCTCGATCATGGCGGTGGGCTCGTGTGAGCCGTCGGCCAGGTAGGCGATGGGGCCGAAGGCCTGCTCGCCGTCATCGGAGGGGGCCGGGTCCAGCAGCACGTCGCCGCCCGACAGCCGGGTCTCCATCTCGATGACTTCCTCGCGCTTGACGTTGAGCTGTGCAGCGACGGCGTCGATCTCCTGGTCGGACAGGGTCTCGCGGTGGGTCGCTGCGTCCTGCGCGGCCGCATCGGCCTTGAAGCCTTGCTTCATCGACCGCAGATTGAAGAACAGCTTGCGTTGGCTCTTGGTGGTCGCCACCTTCACCATGCGCCAGTTTTTCAGCACGTATTCGTGGATCTCGGCCTTGATCCAGTGCATGGCATAGCTGACCAGGCGCACGCCCTGGTCAGGGTCGAAGCGCTTGACAGCCTTCATCAGGCCCACGTTGCCTTCCTGGATCAGGTCGCCATGTGGCAAGCCGTAGCCCAGATATTGGCGGGCGATGGAGACGACCAGGCGCAGGTGCGACATCACCAGGCGGCCGGCGGCCTCCACATCGTTGTTGTCCTTGAGTTGGCGAGCGTAGGTACGTTCCTCGTCAGCCGTCAGCATCGGCAGGCGGTTCACCGCCGAGATGTAAGCGTCGAGGTTGCCCAGCGGGGGGATGAGGGCCCACGGACTGGCAGGTGCCAGGGCGTTCGCAGCGGTTCCAGACTGAAGCGTCATTCCAGAAATCCTTTCTTCCATGGGTTTCACTTTAGCAGTCTGTTGGAGGGAGTGCTAAAGCGAAAGTTCCTCACCCTGCGTAGGACAGGGCTGTCTGAGAGCGTGTTGAAAGTCTTTGGCGGCGCAAACGCGTTGCGGGGAGGGGCTGCAGTGACGTCGGACGATGGAGCGCTCCCGCTGCGGGCAGGGGGCAGCCCCCTGCGCGTTTGACCCGCTTCTAACCACGCTCCAGCGCCAGTGCCGGATGGGTGGAGCCTCCTTGCGGCGTGTGCTGCAGTGCGTGGTCCGAGCCCAGGCTGAAGGTGGACACGCCACGGACCAGATCGTCCGCCTGCTTCTTCAGGCTGCCGGCGGCCGCCGCCATCTCTTCGACCAGCGCTGCGTTCTGCTGCGTGGCCTGATCCATCTGCGTGATGGACTGGCCGACCTGGCCCACGCCGGTGGCCTGTTCCACGCTGGCGGCACTGATCTCGCCCATGATGTCCGTGACGCGCTGGATGGCGCCCACCACTTCCGCCATGGTGCTGCCGGCCTGGTCCACCAGAGCCGTGCCCTGGTCCACCCGCTCCACGCTGGTGTTGATCAGGTTCTTGATCTCCTTGGCTGCGTCGGCGGAGCGGCCCGCCAGACTGCGCACTTCGCTGGCCACCACGGCGAAGCCGCGGCCCTGCTCGCCTGCACGGGCGGCTTCCACCGCCGCGTTCAGCGCCAGGATGTTGGTCTGGAAGGCGATGCCGTCGATCACCGAGATGATGTCGCTGATCTTGCGTGAGCTTTCGTTGATGC
>JBHIWE010000052.1:0-20461 GCA_041987645.1 Acidovorax sp.
CCGCCCGTGCCGCGCTTGAAGCCGATCACGCGCTCCACCGTGGTCACGTGGCGGAAGCGCCAGAGGCGGAAGGCGTCTTCCAGGTCGGTGAGCTTTTCGCCGAGCTGGTAGAGGTCCCAGTGTTCGCGCGGGCTGCGATAGACGGTGAGCCAGGCGGCTTCCACCGCATCGCTTTCGGCATAGGGCTGGCGCCAGTCGCGCTGGATATGGCTCTCGGGCACGGGGATGCCGCGCCGCGCCAGCAGGCGCAGCGCCTCGTCGTAGAGCGAGGGCGCCTCGTAGGCGGCCTGCACCAGGGCCAGCAGGTCGGGGCGGTGCTCGTGCGGCTTGAGCATGGCGCGGTTCTTGTTGCCGAGCGCGAATTCGATGCAGCGGTACTGGTAGCTCTGGAAGCCGCTGGACTGGCCCAGGTAGGGCCGCATGGCACTGTATTCGGGCGGCGTCATGGTGGCCAGCACATCCCAGGCGTGCACCAGCTGCTCCATGATCTTGGAGGCCCGCGCCAGCATCTTGAAGGCGGGCGGTAGGTCGTCGCGGGCGATGTGGGCGGTGGCGGCCTGCAGCTCGTGCAGCATGAGCTTCATCCAGAGTTCGCTTGTCTGGTGCTGGACGATGAAGAGCAGCTCGTCGTGCGCGGGCGACAGGGGCTTTTGCGCGGTGAGCACCGCGTCGAGCTGCAGGTAGTCGCCATAGCTCATGCTGCGGCTGAAGTCGAGCTGGGCGCGCTCTTCCTGCACGATGGCTTCGGGCAGGGCTGTGCTGGGCGCGGCCCCGGCGGCTGGCTGGCCCGGTGCGGGCGGGTTGGTGTGGAAGGGGCACATGCTCAGGTCACCGCGTGCTGCTGGTTGAACTCGGGGCGCTGCCATTCGGCCGTGTCCAGCACCTGCCGCAGGTGCTCCACCGCGTTCCAGACATCGGCAAAGCCCACGTAGAGCGGCGTGAAGCCGAAGCGCAGGATGTCCTTGTGCCGGCCCGCGCCGCCGTCGCCCTTGCGGAAGTCGCCGATCACGTTGCGCGCGATCAGCGCCTGCACGATGGCGTAGGCGCCGGTGTCGCGGGTCAGGCAGACCTGCGAGCCGCGCCGGGCGTGCTCGCGCGGCGTGGCCAGGCCCAGGCCGTGGCCGGCGCAGCGCGCCTCCACCAGCTCGATGAAGAGATCGGTCAGCGCCAGCGACTTCTGCCGTAGCGCCTGCATGCCGCCCAGTGCCTCGGCGGCGGTGAACACGTCGAGCCCGCACTGCAGGGCCGACAGGCTGATGATGGGCTGCGTGCCGCACAGGTAGCGCGTGATGCCGGGGGCCGGCTGGTAGTCGGGCGTGAACTGGAACGGCGCCGCATGGCCCCACCAGCCCGAGAGCGGTTGCCAGAAGCGGTCGGCATGGCGCGGATGCACCCACACGAAGGCCGGCGCGCCCGGGCCGCCGTTGAGGTACTTGTAGCCGCAGCCGATGGAGAAATCGGCGCCCGCGCCGCGCAGATCGACCGGCACCGCGCCCGCGCTGTGCGCCAGGTCCCATACGGTGAGGATGCCCGCCGCATGCGCCGCGGCCGTAACGGCGGCCATGTCGTGCATGGCGCCGGTGCGGTAGTTGACGTGGGTGAGCATGAGCACGGCCACGTCGGCGGTCAGCGCGGCGGGGATCTCTTCGGGCTCGATCAGCACCAGCTCCAGCCCGCGTTCGCGGCACAGGCCTTCGGCGATGTAGAGGTCGGTGGGGAAGTTGCTGCGCTCGCTCACGATGCGGCGGCGGGCGGGGCTGTCTTCGCGGGCGATGTTGAGCGCGGCGCTCAGCACCTTGTAGAGGTTGATCGAGGTGCTGTCGGTGCACACCACCTCGCCCGGGCCCGCGCCGATCAGCGGCGCGAGCTGGTCGCCCAGGCGCTGGGGCAGATCGAACCAGCTCGCGGTGTTCCACGAACGGATCAGGTCGTTGCCCCATTCCTGCTTCACCACCTGGGCCACGCGCTCGGCCGCGGCCCGGGGCGCCACGCCCAGCGAATTGCCGTCGAGGTAGATGGTGTCCGCGGGCAGCGCGAAATGCGCGCGCAGCGGCGCCAGCGGGTCGCGGGCGTCGCGCGCCTGGCAGTCCTGCAGGGTGATGGAGGTCGTCATGGCTGTTCTCTGTTTACTATGGTTTTGATAGCTGTATGCGAAGGAATCAAGAGCGCTGCAGGCGGTTTTGATCCAGGTCGATGCCCCGCTCAGCGCAGGGCGCGCAGCACGGCGCGCACGGGCGAGGCGTCGGCCGTGGTGAGCTTCAGGGGCAGGGCGATGAGCTCGTAGTCGCCCTCGGGCACATCGTCCAGCACCAGGTTCTCCAGCACGCGCAGGCCGCGTCGGCGGATGACCTGGTGGCTGTCGAGCGTCTTGCTCTCGGCCGGGTCGATGCTGGCGGTGTCGATGCCCACCAGCACCACGCCCCGGTCGGCCAGGCGCTCGATGGTCTCGGGCGCGAAGGCGGCGAGCTGGCCGTCCCAGCGGTCCACCGGCATGTGTTCGTAGGTGCGCACCAGCACGCGGGCGGGCAGGTCGGCAGTGACGGCATGGGCGATGTCATCCCAGCCGACCAGCGGGCCACGGCCGATGGCGTGGATCACGCGGCAGGGGCCGATGAAGGCGTCGAGCGCCACCTCGCCGATGCTGGCGCCGGCCGGGTCGTAATGCAGCGGCGCGTCGGCATGCGTGCCCACGTGGGGCGAAAGGGTGATGGCGCTCACGTTCACCGGGCAGCCCGGGGCGATGGTGGCGCACCACTGCTGCGCATAGGCCGTATCGCCCGGAAAGACGGGGCTGGCGGCATGCACGGGCGCGGAGATGTCCCAGAGGCGGGCGGAGGTGGACGTCATGGGGCAGGGCTGCTGGAATGGGTCGTCGCGAGTGCGGCGGGGTCGGAAATGCGAATGCTATTCCTGTAGATGCCTTGAAGTCATCATCTTATGTGCTGTTTCTAATAAAATTGAATAGATCAACCCATATGGATCTTTTGGGGGAATTTTTATGCAGAACGCCAGCGACCGCATCGACCGTACCGACCGCCAATTGCTCCAGGCGCTGCAGGACAACGCCCGTCTCACCTCGGGCGAGCTCGCGCAGATGGCGCATCTGTCGCAGTCACCCTGCTGGCGGCGCGTGAAGAAGCTGGAGGACGACGGTGTCATCTCCGGCTACCACGCGGCGCTGAACCGCCGCGCGCTCGGCTACGGTGTGATGGCCTTCGTGATGGTCGGCATCGACCACCAGAACGAGATCGCCTCGAAGGCGTTCGAAGATGCGGTGTGCGCCATTCCCGAGGTGGTCATGTTCCACGGAATCTCGGGGCCGGAAGACTTCCTCTTGGTCGTGATGGCGCGCGATCTGGACGCCTATTCGGACCTGCTGCAGCGCAAGCTGCACCGCCTGCCCGGTGTGCGCCATGCCCACACTTATTTCTCGCTGCAGGAATTCAAGGGCCAGGTGGGCGGGCTACCGGTGCCTCCGGTGGCGGACTAGATCAACGCCGCGGCATCCAGCGGCGGCAGCTGGAAGCGTCTGCGTGCCCGCTCGCAGGCATCGCTGCCGGCCTCGAACTCCCGGCAGGGCGAAGGCCGCCATTCATAGATGCCGCAGGCCGCCTGCGCGCCCACCTTGCCGGTCAGCGCCGCACAGCGCGGCTGCGCGTGGTCAGTGCCGCGCATGCGCGCCGTGTGGCCGGTGACTTCCACCGCCAGCCCGTCGGGCACGTCGCCGCCGCCAGCCTGCGTCTCGCAGGCGGAGAAATCGACGCGGAAGCTGGCGCAGCAGGCACCGCAGGTCAGACAAGGATGTTCAGGCATGGCACGGGGGCAGGAGAGCGGGGGTCGCAGGCGCGCGGGATGGGTGCCGGATTGTCCGCCATGGCGGGGTGGGCAGACTGTCTTCGCGCGGCGGGCGTAAAATGAGAATTACTAGCATTTCAATATTGCTTTCGACATGAAAATTTTCCAGGATGGCGCTACCGCCTCCCTGGCGCCAGCCGCTGCCAGCGCGCCGGGCGCCCGGCTCGACACATTGGCTCGCGACGTTCCCGCCACCGTCATGGCCCTGTTGCCGGCACGCAGCGCGGCCGAGCGGGATCTGGTGCTGCGGCTGATGGAAATCGGTTTCCTGCCGGGCGAACCGGTGCGCGTAGTGGCCCGCAGCCTGCCGGGCGGCGACCCGATCGCCGTGCGCGTGGGGCAGGCCACTTTCGCGCTGCGACGGCACGAGGCCGCGCTGGTGCAAGTTCAACCGGAGCACGCCGCTGCATGAATACCGCGACCGCATCCTCCAGCGCCCTGCAGCCCGCGAGCCAGCCGCTGCGCATCGCGCTGCTGGGCAACCCCAACTGCGGCAAGACCGCTCTCTTCAATCTGCTGACCGGCGCCCGCCAGAAGGTGGCCAACTACGCCGGCGTGACCGTCGAGCGCAAGGAAGGCTCGCTCACCACCGCCAGCGGCCGCCGCGTGCGCGTGCTGGACCTGCCGGGTGCCTACAGCCTGCATGCCCAGAGCGCGGACGAGGCCGTCACGCGTGACATCGTCACGGGCCGCCGGGCGGGCGAGCCCACGCCCGAGCTGCTGGTCTGCGTGACCGACGCCACCCATCTGCGGCTCAACCTGCGGCTGGTGCTGGAGGCTCGTGCGCTGGGCCTGCCCATGGTGCTGGTGCTCAACATGAGCGACATGGCCGAGCGCCAGGGCATCGTGATTGACCGCGAGGCGCTCTCGCGCGAGCTGGGCATGCCGGTGATCGCCACCGTGGGCGTGAAGAGCGGCGGCGCGCAGGAGCTGGTGCGCTGGCTCGACGCGGTGCAGCCCGCAGCGCTCGCCGCCAGCGTTCCCGCCGCATCCGCTGCGGTGCCGGCGGGCTCCACCGATCCGCAGCAGCAGGTGATGCAGCTGCACCAGGAGGTGCGCCGCGTGATGGACCTCGCCGTGCGTGGCCCGCAGGTGAGCCTGCACCGCGATGACCGCATCGACGCTGTGGTGCTGCACCCCGTCTGGGGCCTGATGCTGCTGGCTGTCACGCTGTTCCTGATGTTTCAGGCCGTATTCAGCTGGGCCGAGACGCCCATGGGCTGGATCGAAGGCCTTACCGCATCGGCGGGCGATTGGGTCGGCGCCCATATGGCCGAAGGCGTACTGCGCAGCCTGCTGATCGACGGCATCATCGCCGGTGCAGGCGGCGTGGTGGTCTTCCTGCCGCAGATCCTGATCCTGTTCTTTTTCATTCTGGTGCTGGAAGATTCCGGCTACCTGCCTCGCGCGGCATTCCTGCTGGACCGCGTCATGGGCACCGTGGGGCTGTCGGGGCGCTCGTTCATCCCGCTGCTGTCGAGCTTCGCCTGCGCCATCCCCGGCATCATGGCGACGCGCTCCATTCCGCACTGGCGCGACCGGCTGGTGACCATCATGATCGCGCCGCTCATGACCTGCTCGGCGCGCCTGCCGGTGTATGCGTTGCTGATCGCGGCCTTCATCCCGGCACGCACCGTGGGCGGTCTCTTCAACCTGCAGGGGATGGTGCTGTTCGCGCTCTACCTGGGCGGCATCCTGAGCGCCATGGCGGTGGCCGGTGTGGCCAAGCTGCTGCGCGGCCGCGCCGCCGCAGCGCCCCTGCTGATGGAACTGCCTGCCTACCGCTGGCCCAGTCTGCGCGGCTTGGGCCTGGGCCTCTGGGAGCGCGCGCTGATCTTCCTGCGCCGCGTGGGCGGCATCATCCTGGCCGTCACCGTGCTGCTGTGGTTCCTTTCGTCGTTCCCCGCACCGCCCGAAGGCGCCACTGGCCCGGCCATCGAATACAGCTTCGCCGGCCGCATCGGCAGCCTGCTCGGCGTGGTCTTCGCGCCCATCGGCTTCAACTGGCAGATATCCATCGCCCTCGTGCCCGGCATGGCCGCGCGCGAGGTGGCCGTGGGCGCGCTGGGCACGGTGTACGCGTTGTCCGCCACGGGCGACGAAACCGCTGCGCAGCTGGCCACTGCGCTGTCGCTGCTGGTGTGGTTCATCTTTGCGCCGCAGTGCATCTCCACCATCGCGGCCGTGCGCCGCGAGACCAACAGCTGGCGATGGCCGCTGGCGATGGCGTCCTATCTCTTCGGTCTGGCCTACATCGCCAGCTTCATCACCTACCACGTCGCGCTGGCGATGGGCGGAGGCTAGTCGCCATGGTGCAGAACCTCATCGTTGCGTTGATCGTTGCCTGCGCGGCGCTCTATGTCGTGTGGCGCTATATGCCCCAGCGCTGGCGCAGCCGCCTGGGGCGGGTGCATGGCCGCCTGGCCCAGGCCCCTGGCTGCGGCGGGGGCAGCGATGGAGCCTGTGGCAGCTGCGGCTCCTGCGCCTCGTCTTCCGGCGTACCGCAGGGCGAGGCTGCCGAGAAGCCGGTGGCCATGCCCGCTTCGCGGCGCTGAGCCTTCCGCGACCTTGGAGGTGGCTCTCTTTTTCGTAGCGTACTGTCGAGGTTTTACGAGCGCTACAGGCTTGCCGGCATGTGAGGCTGGCAACCGCTCCTAGGCCCTCGCGGCTGCGCTGGCCGCTGCTTCCAGGCGCCGCAGGATGCGCCGCCGTATCAGCCCGCTGACCGGGCGAATCAGTAGCCAATAAGGCGTGAAGTGCCGCTGCGTGGCCGCATCAGGGCAATGCACCCGGGTTTCAGTGGACAGCACGGTGCTGCCGTCCTGCAGTGGTCGTGCCGTGAAGTTCAACACCAGCCGCGCGGCGCCATCGAACTGGGGTGAGCTGGCTTGCTCAAAAGTCTGCGGGTCATCGAAGCGCACGAGCCCGTAGTCGGCCTGCCAGAACCGGCCTGCCAGGCCGAAGGCGATCTCGCCTTCGCTGCGGCCCAGGCCAGTGAAGTCCACCAAGCCGAACGGGCGCTGAGGCAGCCGCGCCTGCATGCCGCAACGTGCCATAAGGCGGGCGGGTGCTTCGCGCAGCGCGATGCAGCGGGCGATGAACGGGTCTTCATGTACCGCCGGGTCCGCAGCCCGGTCCAGCAGCGCGGCAGGCGTGGCCTGCACGCGCAGTGCGTGGCGTTCCACGAACTGGTAGTGCGGCAGATACCGGTCGATGAGTGACATGGCTGGGCCTTTCACGCTCGCACCGCCGCCGGTCTGGGGCTGAAGGCGGGGGCTTCTTGCTTCAGTCCACCCGGCCCAGCAGCAGGTACTCCATGAGTGCCTTCTGCACGTGCATGCGGTTCTCGGCTTCGTCCCAGACGACCGACTGCGGGCCGTCGATCACTTCGGCCTCGACCTCTTCGCCGCGATGGGCGGGCAGGCAGTGCATGAAGAGGGCGTCGGGCTGGGCCACGGCCATCATGTCGCTGTCCACGCACCAGTCGGCGAAGGCCTTCTTGCGGGCCTCGTTCTCGGCCTCGTAGCCCATGCTGGTCCAGACGTCGGTGGTCACCAGGTCGGCGCCGGCGCAGGCCTGCATCGGGTCCTTGAACACCTTGCAGCTGCTGCTGCCGTGCTGCACGCCGGCCACGGCATGGTCGATCTCGTAGCCGCTGGGCGTGGAGACATGCACCGTGAAGTCCAGCAGCTCGGCCGCCTGCAGCCAGGTGTTGGCCATGTTGTTGCCGTCGCCCACCCAGGCCACCACCTTGCCGCGGATGGAGCCGCGGTGCTCGATGTAGGTGAAGAGGTCCGCCAGGATCTGGCAGGGGTGGAATTCGTTCGTGAGGCCGTTGATGACCGGCACGCGCGAATGGGCGGCGAAGCGCTCGATCTTGGACTGCTCGTAGGTGCGGATCATCACCAGGTCGGTCATGCGGCTGATGACGCGGGCGCTGTCCTCGATGGGCTCGGCGCGGCCCAGCTGGCTGTCGCCCGTGGTCAGGTGGACCACGCTGCCGCCCAGCTGGTACATGCCGGCCTCGAAGCTCACGCGCGTGCGGGTGCTGGCCTTCTCGAAGATCATGGCCAGCGTGCGGTCCGCGAGCGGGTGGTATTTCTCGTAGCTCTTGAACTTGCCCTTGATGAGGGCGGCACGGCTGAACAGGTAGTTGTATTCGTCGGCCGAGAGATCGTTGAATTGCAGGTAATGCTTCATGGAGGGCACGTTCATTCGGCGAGCAGCGCTTTGACCAGGGGAACCAGCAGGGCGACGATCTCGTCGGCTTCTGCCCGGGTGAGGGTGAGCGAGGGCACCATGCGGATGACGCTGTCGGCCGTCACCGACAGCAGCAGGCCGGCTTCAGCCGCCCGGCCCACGAGCGCGCCGCAGGGTCGGTCCAGCTCGACGCCGATCATCAGGCCCTGGCCGCGGATTTCCTTCACGCCCGGCAGCCCGCCCAGCTCGCGCTCCAGGGCGGCCTTCAGGTGCGCGCCCACGTCGGCCGCGTTCTGCAGCAGTCCTTCTTCTTCCATGATGCGGATGGTTTCCACGCCGGCCCGCATGGCCAGCGGGTTGCCGCCGAAGGTGGTGCCGTGGTTGCCGACGCCGAAGATGCCGGCCGCCTTGGGGCCTGCCACCACCGCGCCGATCGGCACGCCCGAGCCCAGGCCCTTGGCCAGCGGCATCACGTCGGGCTGGATGCCCGCCCACTGGTGGGCAAACCACTTGCCGGTGCGGCCCATGCCGCACTGCACCTCGTCGATCATCATCAGCCAGTCGCGCTCGTTGCACAGCTCGCGCAGCTGCTGCAGGTATTCGATGCGCATGGGGTTCACGCCGCCTTCGCCCTGGATGGTCTCGAAGAACACGGCCACCACGTTCGGATTGCCCTCGGTGGCCTTCTTGATGGCATCGATGTCGTTCATCGGAACGCGGATGAAGCCCTCGACCAGCGGGCCGAAGCCAGCCTGCACCTTGGGGTTGCCGGTGGCCGACAGCGTGGCGATCGAACGGCCGTGGAAGGCCTTCTCATAGACCACCACCACGGGCTTGTCGATGCCCTTGTCGTGGCCGTACTTGCGGGCCAGCTTCAGGGCGGCCTCGTTGGCCTCCAGGCCCGAATTGCAGAAGAACACGTTGGTCAGACCCGAGCGCTCGACCAGCATCTTCGCGAGCTCTTCCTGCAGCGGCACGTGGTAGTAGTTGGAGCTGTGGATCAGCTTGGCGACCTGGTCCTGCAGCGCCGGCACCAGCTTGGGATGGTTGTGGCCGACGGTGTTGACCGCGATGCCGCCCAGCGCGTCGAGGTACTGCTTGCCGTTCACGTCCCACACGCGCACCCCTTCGCCGCGTTCGAGGGCGATGGGCAGGCGCCCGTAGGTGGTCATCACGTGGGGCGAGGCGGCGGCCGGGGCGGAAGCGGTCATTGCGGGGATCTCCAGACGTTGCACAAGAATGGCGTGCCGGTGCGTGACCGGCGAAATCGAGGCACGATTCTAGGCGCTGCCCCATGGCAGCATGTTGACGATTGCGCATCACAGCCATGCGTGCGCGCCTGGGCACGCCACCGCAAGAGCCCGGGGCTTTGGGGGAACTTACAGGGTTAGCTCTTATATAAGAGTTAGAATCGCCGCCTGCCGGCAGACCCCGCCGCCCAGCCCCAACGAATCCCCACCGATGGTTCCTCCCTCCTCCAAAGAAGTCTTCATCCAAGGCGTCACCCACGATGGGAAAACCTTCCGCCCCAGCGACTGGGCGGAGCGGCTGGCCGGGGTCATGAGCCAGTTCCGCCCCGGTGGCGCGCGCCCTGGCAGCCATCTGAGCTATTCGCCCTGGTGCGTGCCCACCACCATCGACGGGGTCAAGTGCGTGGTCGTCCACCGTGACCTGCAGGGCCATGAACCCATGGCCTGGGATTTCGTCATCAACTTCGCCCGCGATAACAACCTGCAGGTCGCCGAGGCCTGCCTGTTGCCTGAAGAAAAGGCCGACGCAGTTAGCGCGTCGGCCGCCCGCAAAGGCTGAGGGCTTTCCGTGGCGGCTGTTGCTGCTGCCGCTTCGCCTTCGGTTGAAAACACCTATCCTGGCCCCAGATATCCAGCCTGATCCGTGCTTGGCCAGGTGCCTGTCGCCTGCGGCAACGCCGCGATCCACCCTGCAACACAACAACGCCCAGAACGCAGGGGCCCGATGATGACCCTGGCCGCCGGCCGCGTCGTCCTCCGTCCATCCGTCTCTTTTTTCCTTTTGCCATCCACGAGGAAAGCGTTGCCATGAACCTGCAGCCCCAACACACCCGCGCCGTGATGGCCATCGGCCTCCTGGCCGCCTTCGCCGACGAACACAAGGACGAACGCGAGCGCGACCACCTGCGTGAACTCGCCCAGTCGCTGAGCGCTGGCAGCGGTGTCGATCTGATGAAGCTCTACCAGGACGTGCTGCTGCAGCGGGTGCGCCTGGAAGACGCCGCCGCCGATCTGGACACGCCCGCGCTGCGCCAGCTGGCCTACGAGATGGCCGTGGGCGTGTGCGACGCCGACGGCGAATGCAATGCCCAGGAAAAGGCTTTCCTGGAGCGCCTGTCATCGGCCCTGCAACTGGCGCCGGCGCAGGCCCGTGAACTCTTCGCCCAGGCCGATGCCCTGGCCGCCGCGCCGCTGGTGGCCGCCCCCATGGCTGCGGAGCAGTGGGGCCGTGGTGCGCAGGCCGGCGCAGACGATGCCGTTGCCGCCCCGGTCACCGCGGCTGCACCGGCCGCCGGCGCGCCCCAGCCATCGGTCCAGCAGGCCGAGGTCGATTCGATGATCCTCAATGCCGCCATCCTCAATGGCGCGCTGGAACTGCTGCCCCAGTCGCTCGCCTCGATGGCCATCATCCCGCTGCAGACCCGGCTGGTCTATCGCATCGGCAAGCTGCACGGCTACGAGCTGGACAAGGGCCACATCGCCGATTTCCTGGCCACCGTGGGCGTCGGGCTCACATCGCAATACGTCGAGCAGTTCGGCCGCAAGCTGGTGGGCGGCCTCCTGGGCAAGGTCATGGGCGGCCTCGGCCGCGCCGCGGGCAGTGCCGCCACCGGGTCGGCGTTCTCCTTCGCCACCACCTACGCGCTGGGCAAGGTCGCCCACCGCTATTACGCCGGCGGCCGCACGCTGGATACCGACACCCTCAAGGCCGCGTTCTCGCGCACGGTGGAAGAGGCGCGGGGCCTGCAGCAGCGCTACGCTCCGCAGATCCAGGAAAAGGCGCGGGGGCTGGATGTGAATCAGTTGCTCAAGCAGCTGAGGGCGTGACGGCGAACCTCGTGGTGGCCAACCTCGTGGCGGAGTAGCGGGCGGGCTCAGGGCGCCGGCGTCTTGGGCCGGTAGTCGCACCATTGCGACACCACGCATTCCCAGCAGCGGGGCTTGCGGGCCTGGCACACATAGCGGCCCAGCAGGATGAGCCAGTGGTGCGAATCCACCGCGTATTCGGCCGGCACGCGCTTCATCAGTTGCAGTTCGACGGCCAGAGGGTTCTTTCCGGGAGCGAGGCCGGTGCGGTTGCTCACGCGGAAGATGTGCGTGTCCACGGCCATGGTGGGTTGGCCGAAGGCGACGTTGAGCACCACGTTGGCGGTCTTGCGGCCCACCCCGGGCAGGGCTTCGAGTTCCTCCCGCGTGCGGGGCACCTGGCCGCCGTGGCGTTCCACCAGGATGCGGCAGGTCTCCATCAGGTGGCGGGCCTTGCTGCGGTAAAGGCCGATGGTCTTGATGTAGCTCTCCAGTCCTTCCAGGCCCAGGTCGAGGATGGCCTGCGGCGTGCCGGCCACGGGGAACAGCCGGCGCGTGGCCTTGTTCACGCCCACGTCGGTGGCCTGGGCCGAGAGCAGCACGGCGGCCAGCAGCTCGAAAACGGTGGTGTATTCCAGCTCGGTATTGGGCAGTGGGTTGGCGGCCTTGAGGGCGGCAAAGAAAGGTGGGATGTGTGCGGTTTTCATGGCATCGGGGGCGGTCTGCTGCGTGGGCTGCCTTCTCTGCCGGGGGCGCATGGCGGGGCCAGGCGGAAGCGATGGGGAAGGGCGGATATTGCCGCCGAATATATGCCGGCGGCCTGCATCTTTACGCCATCTTGATACCGGCTTTCCTAGACTGCCTCGCATGTTTTACCGCCGGGCGCCATGGCTTTGTCGGCCACTGCGGCACCCCTGACGAACATGATCGATCTTTCCACCGCTGCCGTGATGCATCGCATGCCGCAGACGGCACTCTGGTCCCTGCATCGCACCGATGCCGGCCGCGAGCTGATGGTGCTGCCTTTGCGTCTGCCGATGGCCGACCCGCTGGCCTACCGGCGCGCGCTGCAGGCGATTCTCGGCAACCGTCTGTCGGGCTACTGCATCGCCATCGACGCGGCGCGCCGCTGGGTGCGGGTGGACCTGAACCTGCGCCGCGGCGATCTGGGGCCGTGCATGCGGCTGCTGGCGGCGGGTCTGCGCAGCGCAGAATTCGGCCAGGTGGTGCGGCATGCGTCGCCTGTGCGGCGCGCCGACGGGTCTGAGTCCGGCACCGCGCCGTGAACGCGATGGAGACGGCAGCGCCGCTGATGGTGGCCTTGTCGGTGGTGTTCGTGCCGCTGCTGCTGGCCTGGTGGCTCGTGGCGCGCAGCCTGTGTCGTGGGCCCGCAGAAGGTGGCGATGCGCCCCTTCGCTTGTGTGCCTCTTCTGCCGACCCGTGCTGCAGCGGCGCCTGCCCGACGCCCTTCTGCACGGCGGCGCCCGCTGCGGCGCTGCATTGCCGGCGCTGCCCGCTGTCGGCACCGCATGCGCGGGTTCTGGGCTCGCCCGATCCGGCGTCCACCGGAACCTGATGCAGCGCGGAGGGTGTCGGCGGCTGCGGCTTTGCGCCACAATCCCGCGCTCAAAGGAGCCATCTCGTCATGCAATTCGCCGACCGTCTGAACAACGTTGAAACCTCTGCCATCCGCGAACTCTTCAAGCTGCTGGGCAAGCCCGGCATCATCAGCTTTGCCGGAGGTTTCCCCGACAGCGCGATGTTCGACGTGGAAGGCCTGCGCGCCGCCAGTGCCCGTGCGCTGGAAGAAGACCCTGGCGCGGCCCTGCAGTACGGTGCGACCGAGGGCTATGGCCCGCTGCGCGAGCAACTGGCCCAGCTGATGACCGCCAAGGGCGCCGCAGGCGTGGCGCCGGACAATCTCATCGTCACCACCGGCAGCCAGCAGGCGCTCGATCTGCTGGGCAAAACGCTCATCAGCCCCGGCGACAAGGTGATCGTCGAAGGTCCGACCTTCCTGGCCACCATCCAGTGCTTTCGCCTCTACGGCGCCGAACTCATCAGCGCGCCCATCGACGGCGACGGCGTCCAGACCGATGCGCTGGAAAAGCTCATCGCGGAGCACCGCCCCAAGTTCGTGTATCTGATTCCCACCTTCGGCAACCCCAGCGGCGCCACGCTGAGCCTGGAGCGCCGCAAGGCCGTGCTGGAGATGGCGGTGCGCCACCAGACGGTGATCGTGGAGGACGACCCGTACGGCGACCTGTACTTCGGCGAAGCGCCCCCGCCCAGCCTGCTGAACCTGTCGGCGGACGTGCCGGGCAGCCGCGAGCTGCTGGTGCACTGCGGCTCCCTCAGCAAGGTGCTGGCGCCCGGCCTGCGCGTGGGCTGGATGATCGCGCCGCCCGAGCTGCTGGCCAAGGCCACCATGTGCAAGCAGTTCAGCGACGCGCACACCAGCACCTTCGCCCAGGCCACGGCCGCCCAATACCTCCAGGCCGGCCGCATGCCCGCCACGCTGGACAAGGTGCGCACCGTCTATGCCCAGCGCGCCCAGGCCATGGGCGATGCGCTGCAGACCGAACTGGGCGATGCCGCCCAATTCGTGCGGCCGCGCGGCGGCATGTTCTTCTGGGTGCGGCTGACCGGTGCGGGTGGCAAGGTGGCCGACGGCAACGAGCTGGCGCGCCGCGCCATCGACAAGGGTGTGGCCTTCGTGCCCGGCACGCCGTTCTTCTGCGCCCACCCCGACCACGCCACGCTGCGCCTGTCGTTCGCCACGGCCGACGTGGAGCGCATCCGCGAAGGCGTGGCCCGGCTGGGCCAGGCGCTGGGGGGCTGAGCGGCGCGCCAGCGCTTTTGTCTTTCTTGCAAGGGCGTCACGGTGGCGCCCTTTTTTTGCGGTCCAATACGCCGCATGTCCGCCGAACCCCACCCCACCGAGCAGCGCCTGACCGACCTGGAAATCAAGGCCAGCTACACCGAAGACCTGCTCGACCAGCTCAACCTGGTCATCTACCGCCAGCAGCAGGAGATCGACGCGCTGGCCCGCACCGTCGCCCAGCTGCGCCAGCAAATGCCCGAGGCCGGTGGCGGCGCGGGCGCGCGCAATCTGCGCGACGAACTCCCGCCACATTACTGAGCGGATCGGCGTGAAAGGGTCGATTTGGGCAGCGAAAATGCCCTCTAGCCCTTTTGAAATAAGCGCCATGCGCTATTGAAATCATAGTAGAGCCACCGCAGCGGTTACGATGGGCGCATGCGAAAAACCTATGTGCTCCATATCGAAGGCAAGAACCGCGACCGGCTGCTGGACGCGGCCCGTCATGACATCCACCGTTACCTGCGTCGCGAACGTCGTCGCGCCCTGCCCGAAGGCGTGCGCTTCTGGGACTTCGACTGCCGCTTCGGCAGCACGCAGGACGATGCCCAGAGCGTGCAGGTGGAAGACATCACGCGCCTGATCGACGAGGTGGCGCAGTCGGGCGCCGCGCAGTTCTACGTGGAGATCGTCGCCAAGCCGGGCGAGGGCATGCCCCGCAAGCCGGCGGCGCGCAAGGATGGCGCGGCAGGCGACGGCCCGCACGACGAAGACGGTGAAGGCGCCGATGGCGCGGGAGATGGCGGTGACGGAGGTGGCGGGGACTGACCCGGCTCCCTCACAGCCCGAATGGCCGGCAGGCCCGCCGGCCTCAATCCGCTGCGGGCTTGCCGGTGCCGCCGGCCTGTGCGGCAGCGGCTGCAGCGCGCAGCTTGTCCTTCTTGCTCGGGCGCTTGCCCTTGATGCCGCCGGTGCCGGGCGGCAGCTTGCCGGGGCGCTGCGGCGCCTGTACTGCCTGGGCCGCATCGCCGGTATCTGCGCCGGTATCTGCGCCGGCGCCCCCCGCAGCCGCGTCTGGCGCGGCGCCAGCAGCCGGCTCCAGCGCCACCTCGAATCCCGCGATCTGTTCCACCGGCAGCGCCAGCAGGCCGTGCCGCTTGGCGAGCAGCCGCCAGTGCGGCGCCGTTTCCGGCGTGACGAAGCTCACCGCCGTGCCGCTCGCGCCCGCCCGGCCCGTGCGGCCGATGCGGTGGACGTAGTCGGCCGCGGCGCGCGGCAGGTCGTAGTTCACGACGGCCGGCAGCCCGGCGATGTCGATGCCGCGCGCCGCCAGGTCCGTGGTCACCACCACCTGCCAGCGCTCGTCCTTGAACTCCTGCAGCACCTGCCGGCGCGTGCCCTGGCTCAACCCGCCGTGGAAGGGCGACGCGTAGATGCCCGCCTTGTAGAGCTTTTCCGCCACGTGCTCGGCCGCGTACTGCGTGGCCACGAAGACCAGCACGCGGCTCCAGCCGGCTTCGTTCTTGAGCAGCTGCTTGAGCAGCTGCGTGCGGCGGGCGGCTTCCACCGCGATGGCGCGCTGGGCGATGTCGGGTGCGGTTTCGGGCGCCTGCGGCACGTCGATGCGCAACGGCTCGCGCAGCAGGCCCTCGGCCAGCGTGGCGACGCCGGCCGGGAAGGTGGCCGAGAACAGCAGGTTCTGGCGCCGTGCGGGCAGCAGGGCCAGCACGCGCTGCAGCTCGTCCGCAAAGCCCAGGTCCAGCAGGCGGTCAGCCTCGTCTAGCACCAGCGTGTCCACCTGCGCGAGTGAGAGGGCGTTGTGGTCCACCAGATCGAGCAGCCGGCCGGGCGTGGCCACCATCACGTCGGCGCCGCCGCGCAGCGCCATCATCTGCGGGTTGATCGACACGCCGCCGAAGGCGACGGCCACCTTGAGCGCCTGGCCGGGCAGGTGGCCCGCCAGCTCGCGCAGCACCTCTCCCACCTGGGCTGCCAGCTCCCGAGTCGGCACCAGTACCAGCGCGCGCAGGCGGCGCGGGCCGTGGCCGGATGCGGCCATTTGCGCCTGGGGCAGGAGTTGCTGCAGCAGCGGCAGGCCGAAGGCGGCGGTCTTGCCGGAGCCGGTCTGCGCGCAGCCCAGCAGGTCGCGGCCCTGGAGCACGGCGGGAATGGCCTCGGCCTGGATGGGCGTGGGCGTGGTGAAGCCCAGGGCACTGGCGGCGTGGACGAGGGCAGGGGAGAGGCCGAGGGCGGCAAAGGGCATGGGCAGGCAGACGAGAGCCGGGCGACCGCAGCGCGGCAGAAAAGGCCGTGTGCGCCGGGTGCGAAGGCATGTGGGAACGAAGCCGCGATTGTGGGGCATGGGCCGGGCGCCGGGATAATCGGGCCCTCGGGGTGTGCACACCCGCTTGCCCGCCTCGTCCGCCCCTTCTGTTTTTCTGGAGCCTTCTGCCATGCGCCTGAGCGATCTGGGCAGCCTCGTCTATTCCACCGAATCCGGCCGCATGTGCCCCGACTGCCGCCAGCCCGTGGCGCAATGTGCCTGCGCCGCGGCACGGGCCGCGGCGGTGCCGGCGGGCGACGGCATCGTGCGCGTTTCGCGCGAGACCAAGGGCCGGGGCGGCAAGGCGGTGACGCTGGTCAAGGGCGTGGCCCTGCCGGCGGCCGAGCTGGCGCAGCTGGGCAAGCAGCTCAAGGCCGCCTGTGGCACGGGCGGCACCGTCAAGGACGGCGTGATCGAGGTGCAGGGCGACCATGTGGAACGCGTGATGCAGGCGCTCAAGGCGCAAGGCCACACGGTCAAGCGGGCCGGAGGCTGAGCGTTTCCATGGACCCCGCACAGCTCGAACGACTTTTCACGGTGACCATGCCCTTCGGCAAGCACAAGGGCACGGCGATCGCGGACCTGCCGGGCAACTACCTGAACTGGTTCGCCCGCGAAGGCTTTCCGTCCGGCGACATCGGCCGCCTGCTGGCGCTGATGCACGAGATCGACCACAACGGCCTGGGCGACTTGCTCGCGCCACTGCGCGCAGGCCGGGGACGAGCGCGCGGCGGCTAAGCGCCCTCAGCGCCGTGGCGTCAGCGCGCTTGGTCCGCCGTGGCCGTGCTCGCGTCCGTGTTCGCGTTCGTGTTCCTGGGCGCTCTCCAGCGCGAAATCCGGCAGCCGCCCGATGAGCGCGCGGAACAGGTTGCGCGCCACGCCGTGCGCGGCCTGCTGCAGCGAAAGCGCCACGTCCGGCACGAAGAGGCGGCTGGTGTGCTCGCCCCAGAGCCGCACCCAGGCCGCGAAGTGTGCGGGCGTCACGCCCTGCAGCGGCCGGTGGCTGGCCAGCACGTTGCCGCGGTAGCTGCGCGCGCCCAGCGCCACGGTGCTCCAGAAATCCACCATGCGCTGCAGGTGCGGCTCCCAGCGGCCGTGCAGCGCGACCTCGAACACCGGGCCCAGCAGCGGATCGCGCCGCACCTCGGCGTAGAAGCTGTGGACCAGCCGGGTGATGCTCTCGGCATCGGGCGTGGCGATCAGGTCATGGGTTGCATCGGCAGTCATTCGGCGTCTCCCAGCCAGTCATGCGCGGCGGCCATCACGCAGTGCGTGAGGCGCTCCAGCCCCGCCTGTGCGTTGCGCGGGTGGGCCCAGTACATGGGCAAGTCCAGTGTCAGGCCGGGGGCGAAATCCACCAGCAGGCCCTGCGCCAGCTGCTCGGCGATCATCACCGTGGGATGCATGCCCCAGCCCATGCCTGACTCGCAGGCGCGCACGTAGGCGAAGTTGCTGGGCAGGAAGTGGCGCGGCGGGTGCCGTCGCGGCAGTGCCATGCCGTGCAATTGCATCCACTGGTCCTGCAGCCGGTCCTGGCGGCCGTAGGCCATCATGGGCGCAGCGGCCAATGCCTGCGGGCAGGGGCCTCGCGGGAAGTGCCGAGCCACGAAGGCGGGGCTGGCCGCCGCCACGTAGCGCATGGTGCCCAGCGGCCAGGTGTTGCAGCCGGCGATCGCCGTGCCGGTGGCGGTGACGGCGGCCAGCACCTCGCCTTCGCGCAGGCGCTGGGCGGTGTGCTCCTGGTCGTCGATGCGGATGTCCAGCAGTTCGTTGCCGCCGGCCGTGAAGGCGCGCATGGCATCCATGAACCAGGTGGAGAGCGAGTCGGAATTCACGGCCAGCTTCAGGGCCGGCGCGGGTGCATCGCGGTCTGGCATCAGGCTGGGGTTGCTGCGGCGCAGCTCGTTTTCCAGCAGTGCGACCTGCTCCACGTGCAGGCAGAGGCGTCGCCCTGCGTCGGTGCCGGTGCAGGGCGTGCCGCGTAGCACCAGCACCTGGCCCACGCGCTCTTCCAGCTGCTTGACCCGCTGCGAAATCGCGGAGGGCGTGACATGCAGCTTGCGCGCGGCGCGCTCGAAGCTGCCTTCGCGCACCACGGCGGCGAGGGCCTCCAGTCCGGCGTAGTCGAGCATTTAGTTTTGCTTCACATTGGTTAGAGGATTTAAGTTTACTTAAATGCTGCGAGTTTTGACAATCGACGGCATGTGGACCCTTTCTTCTTCCTCGTCTCTTTCCGCCTCGTGGCTGGCCGGCTTCACGGTGTGCCTGTCGCTGATTGTGTCCATCGGCGCGCAGAACCTCTATGTGCTGCGGCAGGCCGTGCAGGGGCGGCATGTGCATGCCTGCGTCCTCTGGTGCGTGCTGAGCGACGCGGTGCTGATCGGCCTGGGCGTGGCGGGCATGGCGCAGCTGCTGGGCAATTCGCCCGTACTGGCCCACTACCTCACGCTGGGCGGCGCCATGTTCCTTTTCGCCTATGGCGTTTTCGCCTGGCACCGCGCGCTGTTCGCGCCACAGGCGGGCCTGCAGGTGAGCGGGCGGGCCGAGCGCGGCGTGATGGGTGTGCTGGGGGCGCTGGCCGTCATCACGCTGCTGAACCCGCATGTCTATCTGGACACCGTGGTGCTCATTGGCTCCATCGGCGCGCGGCAGGACGGCGGGCTGAAGTGGGTCTTCGTTGCGGGGGCCGCCTGTGCCAGCCTGCTGTGGTTCGTGTTGCTGGCCGTGGCAGGCCGCCAACTGCAGGGCGTTTTCGCCAATCCCCGGGCCTGGCGATGGCTGGATGCGCTGACGGGCACCATGATGTTCGCGCTGGCCTGGTGGGTTGCGAGCGGGCTGACAGGGGCTGATTGAGGTCGTCGGATGCGCAGCCTGACGCGTCGGGAGTGCTCGCGTCAGGCTTATGCTGTGGTCCTCCACCCAGCCAGACAGGGAATCCGCCATGAAGGGTTATCAGATCACGTTCTTTGCGGAGCAGGAGCATCGGCATGGCCATCTCCCTCTGGGCGACTGGCTGCTGCAGTTCGCCAAGGAGCAGGGCGCCATGGGCGGCAGCCTGCTGGGCGCCGCCGAGGGCTTCGGTGCGGCCGGCCGCATGCATTCGACCCATCTTTTCGATCTGGCCGAGCAGCCCGTGATGGTCATCGTGTCGGCCACCGAGGAGGTGGCCGAACGGCTGCTCACCGCTCTGGCCCAGGAGCCGGTCACGGTCTTCTACGTCAAGCTGCCCATGGAATACGGGCGCATCGGCGCGGCCTCTGTGCCGGCGGGCGGCTGAACACCGGCGCGCCTCAGGGTGATCAGAACGCCGGGACGACGGCGCCCTTGTACTTCTCTTCGATGAACTTCTTCACCTCGGGCGTGTGCAGCGCCTTCACCAGCTTCTGGATGGCGGGGTCGTTGATGCGGTCGCGGCGGGCGGCGACGAAGTTGGCGTAGGGCGAATCGGCCGATTCGATGAACAGCGCATCCTTGGTCGGGTTGAGCTTGGCTTCGATGGCGTAGTTGGTGTTGATGAGAGCCAGGTCCACATCGTCCAGCGCGCGGGGCAGCAGGGCGGCTTCGAGCTCGCGGAACTTCAGCTTCTTGGTGTTCTTCACAATGTCGATGGGCGTGGACGTGATGACGCGCGGGTCCTTGAGCGTGATCAGGCCCTGCTTTTGCAGCAAAAGCAGTGCGCGGCCTGCGTTCGACGGGTCGTTGGGGATGGCGATGGTCGCGCCGTCCTTGAGTTCGCTGATCGACTTGATCTTCTTGGAGTACGCGCCGAAGGGCTCTACATGCACCTTGCCGCCTGGCACCGCGACGATGCTGCTCTTGCGGTCCTTGTTGTAGCTGTCCAGGTAGGGCTGGTGCTGGAAGAAGTTGGCGTCCAGCTGCTTGTCTTCCACCGCGGCGTTGGGCTGGATGTAGTCGCTGAATTCACGGACCTGCAGATCGACGCCCTGGGCCTTGAGCTGAGGTTTGACGAAGTTCAGGATCTCCGCATGCGGCACGGCGGAGGCGGCGACCTTGAGCACCACGTCGGCGGCGTGGGCGCTGAGGGCGAGCGTGGCCAGCGCGAGGGTGGAGAGGGCTTTCTTCAGGAACATGACTGCTTCACTTTCAGGCTAGAGATGCAGCAAGTCTAGAGCGTGTTATGAACTTCCCGCCGCTGCCAGCACCCGTGCAGCGGCAGGCAACATGAGCACTGCAAACACCAGGAAA
>JBHIWE010000053.1:0-20446 GCA_041987645.1 Acidovorax sp.
CGGGGTGCCGCTCGCGCTCGCGCTGGCGGAAGGCCCCCAAGGGCCTGTCGGATCAACGACTGCGTTCGGCGGGGGGGTGTTGCGGGCCTTCACCGGCCCCTGGCTCTTTTCGCCGTTCATGGCCCGGTGCCCGCCTCGTAGTGCATGACCAGGTCGCGGTCATGGCGCCGCGCTTCGGCCTTGGTGAGTGCCTAGCCGGAAAGGAATTCGTACACCCGGCGCGGGGTTGGCCTGGGACCGCTTCGGGAAGCCCAGATCGGCGTGCTGCAGCCCTTGCCGTGGACGCGAGGCACGCTGTTGTGATCGTTGGCGATCCGGGCATGCCTGCGGCAAGCGTCCGACGACTGCCCGCGCCAGGCGATGCAGAACCTGATCGGCGTTCTCATCCAGAAGGAGAAAGAGGAAAAGGGGCAAGCCCGAGGGCGCCAGCGCCGCCACCGGCGCGCCGCGACAATGGCGCATGACCTATCGCAGACCCGTTCCCCTCGATCGCGCCACGCGCCTGCTCAACCACGGCCCCACAGTGCTGGTCAGCGCCGCCCACGGCGGGCGCTCCAACGTGATGGCGGCCGCCTGGAACATGGCCCTCGACTTCATGCCGCCCAAGGCGGCGGTGGTGATCGACAAGGCAACCTTCACGCGCGGCCTGATCGAATCCTCGGGCCACTTCGCGCTCAGCGTGCCCTGCAGCGCGCAGGCGGCGCTCACCACGGCCATCGGCGGCGTGAGCGGCAAGGACGTGGACAAGGCCGCCACCCTGCCGGGCCTGGCATGGATCGATGAGCCAGAAAGCCCCGCGCCGCTGGTGGAGGGCTGCGTGGCCTGGCTTGCGTGCCGGCTATTGCCGGAGCCGCATATCCAGCAAACCTACGACCTCTTCCTGGGGGAGATCGTGGGTGCCTGGGCCGACGAGCGCGTGTATTCGGCGGGCCGCTGGCATTTCGAGGGCCATGACGCGCTGCGCACGCTGCACCATGTGGCGGGTGGCCATTACCTGCTGCCGGGCAAGTCGGTGGACGGCGGCTCCGCCGGCTGAATCGGACCCCGGATGACATAATGAGCCGAGTTCTTATTCGCGCTCCGCTTCCTTCTCCACGTATGCCATTCGCCATCAGCATCGCCCAGTTCAACTTCATCGTGGGCGATCTGCCGGGCAACGCCCAGAAGATCATCCAGGCCGCGCGCGATGCGCACGCCGCCGGCGCCCGCCTGCTGCTGACGCCCGAGCTGGCCCTGTGCGGCTATGCCGCCGAGGACCTGTTCCTGCGGCCGGCCTTCCTCGCCGCCTGCGATGCCGCGCTGGCCGAGGTGGTGCAGGCATCTGCCGCGCTGGACGGCATGGCCATCGTCGTCGGCCACCCCCGCAGCCTGCCCGACGACCCGGCCGGGCGCTGTGCCAACGTGGCCAGCGTGGTGCGCGCGGGCCGCATCGAGCAGACCTACGTCAAGCAGGAATTGCCCAACTACCGCGTGTTCGACGAACGCCGCTATTTCACGCCCGGTAGCGATACCTGTGTGTTCGAGATCGAAGGCGTGCGGGTGGGCCTGTTGATCTGCGAAGACGCCTGGTTCAGCGGCCCGGCGCGCCGCGCCGCCGATGCGGGGGCGCAGCTGCTGGTCAGCATCAATGCCTCGCCGTTCCACATCGGCAAGAGCGCCGACCGTGAGCAGATCATGCGCGACCGGGTCACCGAGACGGGCCTGCCCCTGCTTTATGCCCACTTGGTCGGCGGCCAGGACGAGGTGGTGTTCGAGGGCCGCTCGTTCGGCCTGAACGCAGACGGCTTTGTTGCCTTCCGCGCTCCGGGTTTCGAGGAAAAACTGCTCTCCGTGCACGTGCAATCTGCACAGGATGCTATTGAATTGAGAGCGGATATCGCTCCCGTACCCTCGCTGGAGGCCGATCTCTGGTCCGCGCTGGTGATGGGCGTGCGCGACTACGTGGGCAAGAACGGCTTTCCTGGCGCACTGCTGGGCCTGTCGGGTGGCATCGATTCGGCCCTGGTGCTGGCCATCGCGGTCGATGCCCTGGGTGCGGACAAGGTGCGCGCCGTGATGATGCCTTCGCCCTACACCGCCGACATCAGCTGGATCGACGCGCGCGACATGGCGGAGCGTCTTGGCGTGCGGTACGACGAGATCTCCATCGCCCCGCAGTTCGAGGCGTTCAAGGCCGCGCTCGCCAGCGAATTCGCCGGTCTGCCCGAAGACGCTACCGAAGAGAATCTGCAGGCGCGCATCCGCGGCACGCTGTTGATGGCGCTCTCGAACAAGTTCGGCGCCTTGGTGCTCACCACCGGCAACAAGAGCGAGATGGCGACCGGCTACTGCACGCTCTATGGCGACATGGCGGGCGGCTTCGCGGCCATCAAGGATGTGGTCAAGACCCAGGTCTTTGCGTTGGCGCGCTGGCGCAATGCCAACGACCCGTTCGGGACGGGCGCCAGCCCCATCCCCGAGCGCATCATCACGCGCCCGCCCAGCGCCGAGTTGCGGCCGGACCAGAAGGATCAGGACAGCCTGCCCCCCTATGAGGTCCTCGATGCCATCATCGCGCGCTACATGGAGAACGACGAGCCTATCGCAGCCATCATCGACGCGGGTTACGACCGCGCCGACGTGGAGCGTGTCACCCGCCTGATCAAGCTCAACGAATACAAGCGCCGCCAGGCGCCGGTGGGTACCCGCGTCACGCACCGCAGCTTCGGCAAGGACTGGCGCTATCCCATCACCAGCCGCTTTCGCGCCTGACGCGGCCGGCTGGATCACTCATCCCAGGGGCCCGCGCAGCATCGCAAGGCGCAGCCTTTCTTTCCCACTTCCAGGAGACCCGCCATGAAAATGATCACCGCCGTCATCAAGCCCTTCAAACTCGAAGAGGTCCGCGAAGCGCTGGCCGATTGCGGCGTCACGGGCCTGACGGTGACCGAGGTCAAGGGCTTTGGCCGCCAGAAGGGCCATACCGAGCTCTACCGTGGCGCTGAGTACGTGGTGGACTTCCTGCCCAAGGTGAAGGTGGAGGTGGTGGTGCGCACCGAAGACGTGGAGCGTTGCGTGGACGCCATCGTGGGCGCGGCGCGCACCGGCAAGATCGGCGACGGCAAGATCTTCGTGACCGCCGTGGAGCGCGTGGTGCGCATTCGCACGGGCGACCTGGACGAAGCTGCCGTCTGACGCTGGGCACTGATCGTCGGCTGCAGGGGCGAGCGCCGGAGCGCCGCCTGCTGCCGATCCGCCGCGCCCGACGTCAGATTACTTCGCGCAGCGGGACCTCGTCCATGTTGTTGCCCGCTTGCTGCACCAGCGTGCGCAGCAGCGCATCGACCTCGGTGTGGGTGGAGAGCAATCCCATCTGCCAGTCGCTCATCAGGCCGCTCTGCACGCTGGTGCGCAGAAACGCCAGCAAGCCGTCGTAATAGCCATCGACGTTGAGCAGGCCCAGAGGCTTGTCGTGGTAGCCCAATTGCCGCCAGGTCCAGACCTCGAACAATTCCTCGAACGTGCCGATGCCGCCTGGCAGAGCGATGAAGGCATCGCAGCGCTCGGCCATCATGGCCTTGCGCTCGTGCATGTTCTTCACGATGTGAAGCTCATCGCACTGATGGTTGGCCAGCTCCTTGTCCACCAGCGCCTGCGGAATCACGCCCAGCACCCGGCCACCGGCCAGGCGCGTGGCCTCGGCCACGGTGCCCATCAGGCCGCTGCGGCCGCCCCCATACACCAGTTGGCCGCCTCGCTCGCCAATCCAGCGGCCCACGGCCGTGGCCGCTTGTGCGAAGCGCGGGTTATCGCCGGGGCGCGAGCCCAGATAGACGCAGATCGAGAAAGCGGGTTCGGCGGTGTCAGGCATGGATGAAAAACCTTTGGTACAGGGCTGCCGCCCATACGCCCAAGCACAGCAGCAGGCTCAACAGGACTGCCGCACTGCCCAGGTCTTTGGCGCGCTTGGACAGTGAATGCAGTTCAGGGCCCACGCGGTCGATGGCCGATTCCACCGCCGAATTGAGCAGCTCGGTGATCAGCACCAGCACGACGACGCCGACCAGCAGCGCCACCTCGACCCAGTCGCCGCCCACCCACCACGCCATGGGCAGCAGCACGCAGGACAGGGCGATCTCGGATCGAAAGGCTTTTTCGGACCAGCCCGCGCGCAGTCCTTGCAGCGAGTAGCCGGTGGCGTGCCAGACGCGGCGCAAGCCGGTGCGGGCCTTGTGAGGGTGGGGGGTGTGGGGCAGGGATGACATGGGCGCGGGAAAGCTATTTTGTCGCAGGAAAGCGGGCGATGGATGACGGCGGGGCCGTCGCCAGCGCCAAGGCGTGCAACGCGGTGGGAGGAAAGAGGCGGGCTTTGCTCCAGGCATTCAGCGCCGCAACGTGCGCGGCAGCTGGAAATGCACCAGTCGCGTGCCGGCCAGGGCGTCGTGCCAGAACTGCCGCTCCGGATGGAAGCGGCTGAGCAGGGCCCAGACGGCCACCCAGCCCAGCACGATCACCGTGGATTCACCCGCCGGCAGCTGGAACGGCGCGATGGCTGCCAGTGGCGGCAAAAACCACAGCCAGCTGAGCGCGTAGCGGGCCAACGCGCGCCGCTGGCTGATGGCGTGCCCGTCCAGGCCCACGATGCGGATGTGCCAGGTCTTCATGGCCAGCGTTTGGCCCTTCGCCCAGAACCAGGTGAAATAGATGCCGAACACCACAAACACAAAGGCCTGCAGCGCATGCCGGTTGTCCAGCGCGTTACGGGTCTGGCTCAGCGTGCCGAAGAGGTAGCCTGCGATGAAGACGATGCCGAACATCAGCATGCCTTCGTAGAGCCAGCAGGCCATGCGGCGCCAGAGGGGCGGGGCGCGGAGGATGAGGGCGGCACCCAAGGGTGGGGCTGCCGGTTTGGTGGCCTGGGGTGGGCTGGAGATCGGTGAGGCGGGCATGCGGCGGATGGGCGGCGGGTCGGATCGGCGGAAACAGCGAAGCAATGCGACACGCTGGAAGCGGCGCAGCACTTATTGTGGCGGGTGCAGCGGCGAGAGGTCCCGTGCCAGGGGTTCGGCCTGTGATGCCGCAGGTGCCCCAGACGTTCCGCCAGGCGGCAGCGGAGTCACGACGGCGGCCGCCGGCATGTGGACGGGGGCCGTTTCAACGCCTGCCCCACTGGCGGAGGCCGGCATCATGGGCCAGGCCGCGGGCACCGGCAGTGCCTGCAGTGTGTGGGCTGCGGTCACGCGCGGGATCTTGGGTAGATTGGGGGTGCTAGCCGATTTGGCGGCTGCGGCCGTGGCCGCCGGCACCTTGGCCAGCTTGCGTGCTGCACTGGGGCGCAAGGCCGTGGCAGCGCCCGACGGCTTGGGTGCGGCGTGCGCTGCGAGTCGGTGCTTTTCTTCCGGGCTCAAGGCCTGATAGGCCTCCCACTGCGCGCGCTTGCTGTCGGCGGTCAGGCGAGCGGTGGCAGCATAGTTGAACCGGGCCTGGTTGCGCTGCTGGATGCTGAGGTTGGCCCATTCGGTCATGCGTTCGACCATCTTGCGGCGCTCTTCGTGGGGGAGCGATCTGAAGCTGGCCGCGAGGTTCAGCCAGTGCCGCTTCTGCGCTTCGCTCAGCACGGGCCAGCGCTCGTTCAGCGGCGCGAGGGCTTCCTTCTGGGCAGTGGTCAGGTCGTCCCATGCCGGTCCACCGGTTTCAGTGGGTTCAGGCGCCCGCACGGGGCGCACGGTGGAACTGCGGGCGGCATGCGGCTGCGGCGACAGGGCCTGGGCGGGAATCGCCGTGCCGGGCGCCATGCGCACCTGCGTCACCGCACGCCATCCCCCCCAGCTCAGTGCGCCCAGCAATGCAAAAGCCAGCACGGCGGCTGGCAGGATGCGGGGAGCGTCGGTCAGGCTGGAGTGCATGCAGTGGGGTCGTGCAGGTTCAGCGGCTCTCGTTGGCCGTCTTGAGGTATTGGAGGAAGCCCGGGTCGGCATAGGCCTGAGGGGGCAGGTCGTCGGTGAGCAAGGCGGTGTCCACTTCGGTGATCTCCGAGGTGCTGGATTCGTCCTGCGTGACGTTGATGAACACCAGGCCGACCAGCAGGGCCGTGAGCGGCACGGCCGACACCAGCGCGCGCCACCAGTTGCCGCCTTCGCCGCCCCAGCCCATCGTGGCGACGCCGTTGCCGGCGGCCACCACCGAAGGGGCAGTGGCCGTCTGCCGCATGGGGGCGGCCACCGGCTTTCGGCGCTTGTCCAGCGCCTGCATGCGCGCGGCGCGCAGGCGCTCGGAAATGTCGTAGGGCAGGGCGCTCGTGCCTTCCGTCAGGCGCGCGGCAACGCGGCGCGCATAGCGGTCGGCGAAGAGTTCGGCAGAGACGGAGGGTGGGCGGTTCATAGTTCGATTCCTTTGGCCTTGAGCACCTTGGCCAGGGTCTGGACTGCGCGGAAGCAGTGTGTCTTCACGCTGCCTTCTGAGCAGCCCATCGCGGCTGCAGTTTCTGCAACATCCATTTCCTCCCAGTAACGCATCAGGAAGGCTTCCCGTTGACGGGGCGGCAGTTCCTGGATCTCGGCCTCGATGTCGCGGAACACCTGGGCGCGGCGCGCAAGGTCTTCGGCACTCTGCGCGGCTTCGCCGTCTTCGGCGCCGGAATAAGCTTCCAGCAGGTCGAAATCGCCGCCGTCGTCGTCGGGGCCCTCGAAGTCGCTCATGCTGGAGAACAGCGCGTTGCGGGTCTTTTGCCGGCGGAACCAGTCGAGCGTGCAGTTCGAGAGGATGCGCTGAAACAGCATGGGCAACTCGCCGGGCGGCTTGTCCCCATAGTGCTCGGCCAGCTTGAGCATGCTGTCCTGGACGATGTCCAGGGCGGCTTCCTCGTTGCGAACATGGTAGAGCGAGCGCTTGAACGCTCGCTTTTCAACGCCTTTGAGGAAGTCTGACAGTTCTCGTTCGGTGGCCAAGAGTCGGAGAGCCCGCGTTGGGCGGGCGAAAGGGCGAGGCAGGCTGCCTGTGCCGCAGTCCCGCCGAAGCCCGCGATTATGGCATTGGCCGTTTATTTTTCCGACATGCGGACTACCCCAGGGCCGGCAGTGACATAATCCGCCTTGCAAGTCAAAAGGCAAACGGGTCCCGGTCCGGCGCAGCAATCATCTCGCCCATGGCCGCGGCCTCAAGTTCTGAGGCGGCTTCACAAGAGCCGGTCCAAGGGGCACCCAAGGTTTTTCGTCAGAGAAATTCGCAAAGGTTGATCATGGAAATCTCCAAGGCCGAAATCGCATCGGCAACGGCCGCCGCCCAAGGCGCCGCAGGCTCCCAGGACCTCATGGGCGCCGAAATCCTCATCAAATCCCTGCAGGCCGAGAACGTCCAATACATCTGGGGCTATCCCGGTGGCGCCGTTCTGTACATCTACGACGCGCTGTACAAGCAGGACACCATCCAGCACGTTCTGGTGCGCCATGAACAGGCTGCGGTGCATGCCGCCGACGGTTATGCCCGCGCTACCGGCGAAGTGGGTGTGGCCCTGGTGACCTCCGGTCCCGGCCTGACCAATGCGGTCACCGGCATTGCCACGGCGTACATGGATTCGATCCCGATGGTGATCATTTCCGGCCAGGTGCCCACGGCCGCGATCGGCCTGGATGCTTTCCAGGAATGCGACACCGTCGGCATCACGCGCCCCATCGTCAAGCACAACTTCCTGGTCAAGGACGCACGCGATCTCGCGTCCACGCTGAAGAAGGCTTTCCACATCGCCCGCACCGGCCGTCCCGGCCCGGTGGTGGTCGATATCCCGAAGGACGTGTCCTTCAAGAAGGTGCCCTACAGCGGCTACCCGCAGTCGGTGGAAATGCGCTCGTACAACCCGGTGCGCAAGGGCCACGGCGGCCAGATCCGCAAGGCGCTGCAGCTGCTGCTGACCGCCAAGCGCCCCTACATCTACACCGGCGGCGGCGTGCTGCTGGGCAATGCCACCAACGAGCTGCGCACGCTGGTGGACATGCTGGGCTATCCGGTCACCAACACGCTGATGGGCCTGGGCGCCTATCCGGCCAGCGACCGCAAGTTCCTGGGCATGCTGGGCATGCATGGCACGATTGAGGCCAACAACGCCATGCAGCACTGCGACGTGCTGCTGGCCGTGGGCGCGCGCTTCGACGACCGCGTGATCGGCAATGTGAAGCACTTTGCGCAGAACGACCGCAAGATCATCCATGTGGACATCGACCCGTCGTCCATTTCCAAGCGCGTGAAGGTCGATATCCCGATCGTCGGCGACGTCAAGGACGTGCTGACCGAGCTGATTTCCATGATCCGCGAGACCACGACCCGCCCCGACGCCGGCGCGCTGGCCGCCTGGTGGGATCAGATCGAAGGCTGGCGCAAGCGCGACTGCCTGAAGTACGACCGTGGCAACCAGGAAGTCATCAAGCCGCAGTTCGTGGTCGAGACGCTCTGGAACATGACCAAGGACGCCGATGCCTACATCACGTCCGACGTGGGCCAGCACCAGATGTGGGCCGCGCAGTACTACCGCTTCGACGAGCCGCGCCGCTGGATCAATTCCGGCGGCCTGGGCACCATGGGTGTGGGCATTCCGTACGCCATGGGCATCAAGCTGGCCAAGCCCCAGTCCGAGGTGTTCTGCATCACGGGTGAAGGCTCGGTGCAGATGAACATCCAGGAGCTGGCCACCTGCCGCCAGTACGACACGCCCATCGTCATCTGCGCGCTCAACAACCGCTTCCTGGGCATGGTGCGCCAGTGGCAGGAGATCGAATACTCCGGCCGCTACAGCCACAGCTACATGGATTCGCTGCCCGACTTCGTGAAGCTGGCCGAGGCCTATGGCCACGTCGGCATGCTGATCGAGCGCCCGGAGGATGTGGAGCCCGCGCTGCGCGAGGCCCGCCGCCTGAAGGACCGCACCGTCTTTATCGACTTCCGCACCGACCCCACCGAGAACGTGTTCCCGATGGTGCAGGCCGGCAAGGGCATCACCGAAATGCTGCTGGGATCGGAAGATCTCTGAGGCGAATCGGTCTGCAGCGCTTGTCCATCAAGCGCTATCAGCTATCGAATAGATAGCAAAATCACTTCGAAGAATCGACGAATCTATTGCCTGCCAAGCCCGACGCTTACCGGCGCCGGGGGAGGGCAGCAAAAAGAGGAATCTGCATCCATGAAACACATCATTGCCGTCCTGCTGGAAAACGAACCCGGTGCGCTGTCGCGCGTCGTCGGCCTCTTTTCCGCGCGGGGCTACAACATCGAATCGCTGACCGTGGCACCCACCGAGGACGCATCGCTGTCGCGCATGACCATCCAGACCCATGGCTCGGAAGACGTGATCGAGCAGATCACCAAGCACCTGAACCGCCTGATCGAGGTGGTGAAAGTGGTCGATCTGACCGAAGGCGCCTACACCGAGCGCGAACTGATGATGGTCAAGGTGCGCGCCGTCGGCAAGGAGCGCGAGGAGATGAAGCGCATGGCCGACATCTTCCGCGGCCGCATCATCGACGTGACCGAGAAGAGCTACACCATCGAGCTGACGGGCGACCAGTCCAAGAACGATGCCTTCCTGCAGGCCATCGACCGCACGGCCATCCTGGAGACGGTGCGTACCGGCGCCAGCGGCATCGGCCGGGGCGAGCGCATCCTGCGCGTGTGAGCCGCGTCTGACATCCCTTCCTTTTTCAATTTCCCCCTGACAACGCATATCAACCGGAGCGACCCATGAAAGTTTTCTACGACAAAGACACCGACCTGAGCCTCATCAAGGGCAAGACCGTGGCCATCATTGGCTACGGCTCGCAAGGCCATGCCCATGCTCAGAACCTGAACGACAGCGGCGTGAAGGTGGTGGTCGGCCTGCGCAAGGGCGGCGCCTCGTGGGACAAGGTCGGCAAGGCCGGCCTGACGGTGATGGAAGTCAACGACGCAGTGAAGGCCGCCGACGTGGTCATGATCCTGCTGCCGGACGAAGACATCGCAGCCGTCTACAAGAACAACGTCGAGCCCAACATTAAGCAAGGCGCATCGCTGGCTTTCGCCCACGGCTTCAACGTCCACTACAACCAGGTCGTGCCCCGCGCCGATCTGGATGTGTGGATGGTCGCGCCCAAGGCCCCCGGCCACACCGTGCGCAACACCTACAGCCAGGGCGGCGGCGTGCCCCACCTGGTGGCTGTGCACCAGGACAAGTCCGGCAAGGCCCGTGACCTGGCCCTGAGCTACGCGGCAGCCAACGGCGGCGGCAAGGCCGGCATCATCGAGACCTCCTTCAAGGAAGAGACCGAGACCGACCTGTTCGGCGAACAGGCCGTGCTGTGCGGCGGCGCCGTCGAACTGATCAAGATGGGCTACGAAACGCTGGTCGAAGCCGGCTACGCGCCTGAAATGGCCTACTTCGAGTGCCTGCACGAGCTCAAGCTCATCGTCGATCTGATCTACGAAGGCGGTATCGCCAACATGAACTACTCGATCTCGAACAACGCCGAGTTCGGCGAGTACGTGACGGGCCCCGAGGTGATCAACGAGCAGTCGCGCGCCGCCATGCGCAACGCCCTGAAGCGCATCCAGAACGGCGACTACGCCAAGATGTTCATCCAGGAAGGCCGCCTGAACTACCCGAGCATGACGGCCCGCCGCCGCAACACCGCCGACCACAGCATCGAAGTGGTGGGTGGCAAGCTGCGCGCCATGATGCCCTGGATCGCCAAGAACAAGCTGGTGGACCAGACGCGCAACTGATCTGATCGCGTCTCCACCGGCCGGAGCCCCCGGGCGCCGCGACCTCGAAGGCCACCGCTTGCGGTGGCCTTTTTCATGGGCGCACGGCTTCGGGGCCCGGCCGAGCCGGCCACAAGCCCTACACTGCGCACTTCGCGCGCTGGCAGTCGGTGCCGATGAGTATGATTTTGATAGCGCCATGCCCAGGTTTTGCATGCGCTGGAGGCCAATTTAATGCATAAAGAAAATGAGGGTGCGCGCTCGGCGGACGTGCTGGTGCGCCGGCGGCGCAAGGGCATCTACATCCTGCCGAACCTCTTCACCCTGGCCGCGCTGTTCGGCGGCTTCTATGCCATCGTGATGGCGATGGACGGCCGTTTCGACATGGCGGCCGTCGGCATCTTCTGCGCCATGGTGCTCGACAGCCTCGACGGCCGCGTCGCGCGCATGACCAACACCCAGAGCGCGTTCGGCGAGCAGATGGATTCGCTCTCCGACATGGTGTCCTTCGGTGCCGCGCCCGCGCTCATCGCCTACGAATGGTCGCTGCGCGGCCTGGGGCGCTGGGGCTGGATCGCTGCCTTCGTCTATTGCGCCTGCGCGGCTTTGCGGCTGGCGCGATTCAACGTCAACACCGGCGTGGTGGATAAGCGCTACTTCCAGGGCCTGCCATCGCCCGCGGCGGCGGCGCTGGTGGCCGGCTTCATCTGGCTCATGAGCGCGATCGGCGTGCAGCCGGGCATGAGCGATGGGTGGCTCACCTGGACGCAGATCACCTGGCTCACCTTCGGCTTCACCCTATATGCGGGTCTGACCATGGTGACCAATGTGCCGTTCTACAGCTTCAAGGACATCCAGATGAAGCGCAGCGTGCCCTTCGCCGCCATCGTGCTGATCGCGCTTGTGATCGCGGTGATCAATATCCATCCGCCGACGGTGCTCTTCAGTGTGTTCGTCCTGTATGGCCTCTCGGGCTATGGGGTCTATGCCTGGCGCAAGGCCAACGGTCAGCACAGCAGCGTTATCAGCATCTCCACCGACGAACCGGACGAGCGCGGGCTGCACAAGTGAATCGCCAGTAGCCGTTGTGCTACATTGCCCGGCTATGCCGCCGGGCGCCCGAGCGCAAACCCCAAGGCCCGTCTGCCTCCGCAGCGGGCCTTTTGTCTGTGTGACGAGTTCGTCGCGGCTGCACGTTGCAGTGCCGCCCCGGCGAGCGGAACCCCACCAGAGGAGTAAAAAAATGGCTGACAAACTGATCATTTTCGACACCACCCTGCGCGACGGCGAGCAGTCGCCCGGCGCATCGATGACCCGCGACGAGAAGCTGCGCATCGCCCGCCAGCTCGAGCGACTCAAGGTGGACGTGATCGAAGCGGGCTTTGCCGCCAGCTCCAACGGTGACTTCGAGGCCGTGCAGTCCATTGCGCAGGCCATCAAGGATTCGACCGTCTGCTCGCTCTCGCGCGCCAACGACCGCGACATCAGCCGCGCGGTCGAGGCCCTCAAGGGCGCCAACAGCGCCCGCATCCATACCTTCATCGCCACCAGCCCGCTGCACATGGAAAAGAAGCTCCGCATGACGCCGGAGCAGGTGCTGGAGCAGGCCAAGCAATCGGTGCGCTTTGCGCGCAATCTGGTGGGCGACATCGAATTCAGCCCGGAAGATGGCTACCGCAGCGAGATGGACTTCCTCTGCCGCGTGCTGGAGGCCGTGATCGCCGAGGGCGCTACCACCATCAACGTGCCCGACACCGTGGGCTATGCCGTGCCCGAGCTCTACGGCAACTTCATCAAGACGCTGCGCGAGCGCATTCCCAACAGCGACAAGGCGATCTGGTCCGTGCATTGCCACAACGACCTGGGCATGGCCGTGGCCAACTCGCTGGCCGGCGTGCAGATCGGCGGCGCGCGCCAGGTGGAATGCACTATCAACGGCCTGGGCGAGCGTGCCGGCAATTGCTCCCTCGAAGAGGTGGTGATGGCCGTCAAGACGCGCCGCGACTACTTCAACCTTGAACTCGGCATCGACACGCAGCACATCGTCGCGGCCAGCCGCATGGTCAGCCAGACCACCGGCTTCGTCGTGCAGCCCAACAAGGCCGTGGTGGGCGCCAACGCCTTCGCCCACGCCTCGGGCATCCATCAGGACGGCGTGCTCAAGGCCCGCGACACTTACGAGATCATGCGCGCCGAAGACGTGGGCTGGTCTGCCAACAAGATCGTGCTGGGCAAGCTCAGTGGGCGCAATGCGTTCAAGCAGCGCCTGCAGGAGCTGGGCGTGCAACTGGAGAGCGAAGGCGAGATCAACGCCGCCTTCTCCAAGTTCAAGGAACTGGCCGACCGCAAGAGCGAGATCTTCGACGAGGACATCCTGGCGCTGGTCAGCGATGAGAGCGTCACGGCCGAGCGCGAGACCTATGGATTCGTCTCGCTGTCCCAGCACAGCGAGACCGGGGAACGCCCGCAGGCGAGCATCGTGTTCACAGTCGGGGGCCGGGAGGTGCGCGCCACCTCCGAAGGCAACGGCCCGGTGGACGCATCGCTCAAGGCCATCGAGACGCAGGTCCAGAGCGGTGCCGAGATGGTGCTCTATTCGGTGAATGCCATCAGCGGCTCCACAGAGAGCCAGGGCGAGGTCACTGTGCGCCTGCAAAGCAGTGGGCGGGTGGTGAATGGGGTCGGTTCGGACCCCGACATCATCGTGGCGTCAGCCAAAGCCTACCTCAGCGCGTTGAACAAGTTACAAAGTAAAGCCGAGCGGGTTGCGGCCCAAGGCTGATCCGCAAATTTATAATTCAGGCAGTTTCTAAAAGAGTCGCGCAAGGCCTTGATCTTGCGCGACTTTTTTTGATTTCGTACACTGCTATACAAATTTTTCCGCTTGGAGCACTCTGATGCATGCACGCCCTGGCATCGCCGCCCGTTTCGCCCACGCCCTGGCCTTTCTCGCTCTGAGCTTCGCGCTCGCGTCTCCCGCAGCCCATGCGGCCGAGCGAAAGAAGGTCGTGGTGAAGAAACAGGCCACTTCGGCGACGGCCAAGCGCGCGGTGGCGAGCTCCTCGACCAAGGTGTCGCGCAAGACGGTGACGCGGGTGAAGGCGACGCGCGTCGTGTCTCGCAGCGCTGCGGCCCCGGTTCGCGCTGCGGCCTTCGTGCCTGAACGCCAGTCTTTCGGCCAGCAGGCCGGTCTGCATCAGGTGACCGATCCGCTCGACCTGAAGTCCAGCGTGGCCCTCGTGGTGGACCAGGACACCAACGAAGTGCTGCTCAGCAAGAACGACCATGCGGTGCTGCCGATCGCGTCGATCACCAAGCTGATGACCGGCCTGCTCATCTCCCAGGCTCGCCTGCCGATGGATGAATCCATCACCATCACCCAAGAAGACGTGGACATGGAGAAGTTCAGCAGCTCGCGGCTGCGAGTGGGCACCACGCTCACGCGCGGTGAACTGCTGCACCTGGCGCTGATGTCCAGCGAGAACCGCGCCGCCCACGCCCTGGGCCGCACCTACCCCGGTGGCCTGAACGCCTTCGTGGCCCAGATGAACCTCAAGGCCAAGCTGCTGGGCATGACCGAAACGCACTATGTGGAGCCCACGGGCCTGTCGAGCCGCAATCAATCCAGCGCGCGCGATTTGGCGACTCTGGTGAATGTGGCACACGGCGATCCGTTGCTTCGTGAGCTGACCACTTCGCCCAGTTATGCTGTGGAAGTCGGCCATCGCACTCTGCAGTTCAACACCACCAACCGTCTGGTGAAGAACCCCAGCTGGGACATCGGCCTGCAGAAGACGGGCTACATCTCCGAAGCTGGGCGCTGCCTGGTGATGCAGACAAAAATCGCTGGCCGCAAGCTGATCATGGTGTTCCTCGATTCCGCAGGCAAATTCAGCCGCCTGGGTGATGCCGAACGCGTGCGCAACTGGGTGGAATCGCTGCCGGCGCTGGGCAGCGACAAGAGCTTTCATGCTGGGGTGTCGACCCCTTCGATGAAGTAAAACCCGGTCGTGGATTGGCGCGGCAGACCTTTGCCGCGCCCAGCGGCCCTGCACGGGGGCGCATTCGAGGGAGCGTGTTGCCTTATTCTGTGGTCGTACGCCCGCAGACGCCCGGCGCTCCCTGATCAGTTCTAGTTTGCGATCGCCTGGGTCAGCGCCGTACGCCTGCCGCTGACATAGCCCAAGGCCTGGGAGATCGCGTCCGCAGTGGACTGCAGCTTGGGCAGCCAGTCTTCGTCCAGGCGATCCGCTGGTGCCGAGATGGAAAGACCCGCCACCAGCTGGCCTTGGTCGTCGAAGATCCCCGCGGCCATGCAGCGCACACCCAGTTCCAACTCTTCGTTGTCCCGTGCAATGCCGTACTGGCGCGCCTTGCCCAGCTCGCGTTCCAGTATCGGCAACTGCGTGATGCTGTTGCGCGTGTGGCCGGCTAGCCCGGTTCGTGTGGCGTAGGAGCGCACGCGCTGCGGATCGTCGGTTGCAAGAAAGAGCTTGCCTGTGGAGGTGAGATGCAAAGGGGCACGGCCCCCGATGGCGCGAACGACCTGCATCCCTGAGCGTTCGCTGTAGGCGCGCTCGATATAGACGATCTCGTCGCCTTGGCGCATGCTGAGGTTCACTGGCTGCTGGATCAGTTTGTGCAATTGGCGCATGGGCGCAAGCGAGGCATCGCGCACGCTCAGCCGTGCCTTGACCAAATTGCCTAGTTCCAGAAGCCGCATGCCCAAGCGGTAGCTGCCCGATTCCGGGCGGTCCACAAAGCGGCCGATGGTCAGGTCGTTGAGGATGCGATGTGCGGTGGAAGGATGCAGGCCCGTTTTTTCGCTGATCTCCTTGAGCGATATCGCCTCCTCACGCGAAGCAAGCACGTCGATCAGGGTGAACATTCGCTCCAGCACCTGCACACTGGGCCTGGACTGAACGTCGGAAGGGTTATTTTTCATTTCACCATGACTCCAGCACCGAACTTCGCTGGACTACGCCGAAGCCCGATACAGCGGGTTTATCAATAATTGGGGCGAGTTCAACATAGGCCGGTGCCTCCGGAACCAGATCCGGCTTTTTCTCTGCTGGCCCCTGCAAGGCTGCTCAGAATGGGGCCGCTCTGAGGGCTCATCATGGAGGAGATCAATCTCACCAAGACGGCCGTGGAAGCGGCGTATCCCCAGGCGCAAGCTGTTGAACTGCCGGACACGCTGGCGCCCGGCTCACGGTGCAAGATTACACCAGCGGGCACCCCGGTGGTCGCAGCCCGGTGCCGCATGAACGACGGGCGGGGCGCGCCGTGCCCGGGCGCGTCAGAGCGCCAGTCAATGATTAGGTGCCTTGGGGAGAAAGGATGCCCAGCCAAGCAACGCTCGCCAGGACCAGAACGGCCAAGCTCGCTTCCGTGAACAGGCTGTGTCGAAGTTGGCGGACGGCCTTCGCGCGATTGCCAGACCGCAATGCGGCTTCCAGGCCCGGACTCAACCGATACCGATTGGCCGCAGCCAGTGCCAGCATTCCTGCGAAAAGCAAGAGCTTTGCCGTCAGCACCCGGCCATACAGCGTAGAGAAGAGCAAATCAAAAGACGGCCCGGCGATCAATACGTAATTGAGGATTCCGCTCACGACGAGCGCAGCCACGATCACTGTACCTATGCGGGCGAACCCATTGGATGTCCGACTGAGGATCGCTATCGGGTCTGGGGGCAGATCCGACTTGCGGGCTGCAAGCATCAAAAACGCCACCAATGCACCCACCCAGGCCCCAGCGGCCCAGAGGTGCGTGATATCCGACGCAAGGTGGATATACCCACGCACGCCTTCGTCCATCGCCCCGTGACCGGTCCATGCAAGGGTTGCCAGTGCCACGCCCGTGGACAGCGCCATCACCGCAAATCGCGCAGTGGCGTTCAATTTCGACATTGCGGCGAGCGCACACACCCCCAGCGCCAGGATGCGAATGCACCAGGCGATGCCCATGGGCGTGCCCGTGATGAGCATGTCCAACACGTGCGTTGACAGCTCGGCGTAGCTTGACGCACCGGACATGGCCCTGGCCATCTCTGTCATGCCCCACATCGACAGTGCGATGCCGATGGCAGCGGATAAGCCAACGAAGATGCGATAGCGGCGCGAGACCGCCGAGGAGCGCTCGTCCCTGCCCAGAGCGTAGAGACCGAACATGGCCACGCCAAACGCCGCTGCCATGTCCAGATACAGCGCCAGGCGCAGGGCGACGGTCAACCAGTCCCCTGCCATGTGCTTAGTTCACCTTGAAGGTGACATTGCCCGTGATCGGATGCGTATCCGAGGAAACCGCACGCCATTCGACGCGATAGTCGCCCTGCTGGAGCGCCTGTGCGGGGGTGATGACCATGGTTTTTCCGTCGGCGGCGCCGGTGACGCGGGCATTGATCTTCATCGGCCCGTGGTTCGCCATGCCGGGCATTCCCGTCATGACAAGACTCGCTGCCGAGAACTGCGGGACCAGCGTTTCGGAGAACTTCAGTTCGATGGTGGCTGGCGCGGATACCTGCGATTTGTCGGCCGGCGTCGAAGACACGAGCGAAGGATGCGCGAATGCGGCGGTGGCGAACAGGCCTGCAGCGATCGGCGCAACGAGCTTGGGGATGAAATATGAACGGGTCATGAGATTCCTATCGTGATGTTTGACGGTGGTTTAAGAAAGAGATGCCCAGACAAGGCTTTCACCTTCGCCGCGGGCTGGAAAGAAAGAAAAGGGAGGTGGGCGACAGAAGGCCCCTGTGGATTCGGAAAAGCGATTCGCTCACGGTCGGCTGGCTCTCAGGCGCAAGGCGTTGCCCACGACCGACGCCGAACTCAAGCTCATGGCCAAGGCTGCGATCAGGGGTGACAGCAGCCAGCCCGTGGCGGGGTAGAGCACCCCGGCGGCGATGGGGATGCCCAGCGCGTTGTAGGCGAATGCGAACACGAGGTTCTGCTTCATGTTGCGCACGGTGCTCTCCGAGAGTGCACGAGCGACCGCGATACCTCGCAGGTCGCCCTTGATCAGCGTGACCTGCGCGCTGTTCATCGCCACGTCGGTTCCGGTTCCCATGGCAATGCCCACGTCTGCCTTGGCCAATGCCGGCGCGTCGTTGATGCCGTCCCCGGCCATGGCCACGATGCGGCCCTCCTTCTGCAACCGCTCGATCAACATGAGCTTGTCCGCCGGCTTCACTTCACCATGCACCTCGTCGATGCCCAGGCGTGCCCCAACCGCTTTGGCGGTGGTCTGCCCATCCCCGGTGGCCATGATGACGCGCAGGCCAGCCGCCTTCAACGCGCCCAGTGCCTCAGGGGTAGTGCCTTTGATCGGGTCGGACACGGCGAGCAGGCCCCCGAGCCGATCGTCCACAGCCAGGTACATGACGCTGGCCCCCTCGACCCGCAGAGCTTCGGCCTGGCGCACCAGTGGTTCCACTGACACGCCGGACTGCTCCATCAGGGCCGTATTGCCCAGCGCCAGTTGTTGGTGCTCAACGGTCCCTCGCACGCCGATGCCCGTTTCCGATTCAAACGTTTGGGGCTTCGCGAGTTGGAGACCCTGGGCACGTGCTGCCTGAACGATGGCGTCGGCCAGGGGGTGTTCACTGCCCTGGTCCAGGCTGGCCGCGAGACGCAGCACCTCGTCCGTCGTGAAGCCGGGTGCTGCGACGACCTGGTCGAAAGCCGGTCGGCCTTCGGTCAGGGTGCCAGTCTTGTCGATGACGAGGGTATCTATCTTGCGAAAATTCTCGATCGCTGCAGCATCGCGGAACAGTACTCCCTGGGTGGCTCCCCGGCCCGTAGCCACCATGATCGACATCGGGGTGGCCAGACCCAGCGCGCACGGGCAGGCGATGATCAACACAGCCACCGCATTGATCAGTCCATACACCCATGCGGGCTGCGGCCCGAAGAATCCCCATACCAAGAACGTCGTGACCGCAATGGCCACGACGGTCATCACGAAATAGCCGGCGACGACATCGGCCATGCGTTGCATAGGCGCCTTGGAGCGTTGTGCCTGGGCGACCATCTGCACGATCTGCGAGAGAACGGTGTCCGAGCCGATCCGCTCCGAACGCATGACCAGCGCGCCACTGGTGTTGAGTGTGGCTCCGATGACTTTGTCGCCCGCATGCTTGCTGACGGGCAGCGGTTCGCCGGTCAGCATGGATTCGTCAATCGCACTGCTGCCCTCATGCACGAGGCCATCCACCGGTACCTTCTCGCCGGGTCGGATGCGCAGCAGGTCACCGACGTGCACATGGCTGAGCGGCACGTCTTCCTCGCTCCCGTCCGCATTGATGCGCCGAGCGGTCTTGGGCGCGAGCCCCAGCAGCGACTTGATGGCTGCCGAAGTCTGGGAGCGCGCCCTGAGTTCCAGCATCTGGCCGAGCAGGGTCAGCGAGATGATGACTGCGGCGGCCTCGAAATACACGCCGACCCGTCCCATGGACATGAAGGATGCTGGAAATGCACCTGGCGCAACGGTGGCCACGACGCTGTAGATGAAAGCGGCCCCCGTCCCCAGGCCGATGAGCGTCCACATGTTCGGGCTGCGGTTGACCACGGACAGCCAGCCGCGCGAGAAGAAGGGCCCGCCAGCCCACAATACGATCGGCAATGACAGCACCAGCTCGACCCAGCTCTGCGTGGCCATGTCCATCAGGTGAAGCGGATCGCCCAGCATCGCCAGCGCCAGAACCACGACCGTCAATGGCAAGGTCGTCCAAAAGCGACGCGAGAAGTCACGCAACTCCGGGTTGTCGTCCTCGAGTTCGGGCAGCAGGCGCTCGAGCGTCATTCCGCATTTCGGGCAGTTCCCCGGATGATCCTGGCGGATCTCTGGGTGCATCGGGCAGGTGTAGATTGTTCCCGGTGCCGCAGGCGATGGGGGCGGCGCGGCAGTCGTCGTGCGGGCGTGGCGATGCGGTGAATGATGCGCTGTGCCCGCGCCCGCCCTGTCACCGGCATACCGCGCCGGCTCGGCGTCGAACGCCCGTTTGCACCCCGGGCTACAGAACCGGTACGTGTTCCCTTGGTGAGCGGATCGGTGCTCCGACTCCGCCGTTACTGCCATGCCGCACACGGGGTCCCGCTGTGGCGCATCGGCCTGAGAGCGGGCTGAGATTTCAGCTTCGCCACCACTCCCAGTAGGGGGGGCGTGATCGTGTTGCGTGTGCGCGCGCGGCGCCGCAGTATCCAGGGGCATGCCTGCATGTGCGTGGCCCTGTTGCGAGGTCTTGCTGGATGAGTTCATGGCAGTGAGCGACCTTGGCGGTGAGCCGTTGGTGGTCGTTGCGCGCTGATGGCCGCCCGCAGGCCGATAGCCACGCGCATTGCAGCGTCTCGTACGGATCGGTTGCATTGACTCACTGATTCGGCTCCCTGGAGGCTGCGGCGCCGCCTTGGCCGCGCCGCGTGGCATGACGTTGTCCGCCGTGGCTGTGACTCCGACCCCGGCGCCCGAACAGGTGCACCAACGGACAAGTCGCCAAGAGCAGGGTCGGGAGATCGCCCGCTACTTGCACCGTATGGTCCTTGAGCAGGAAATACGCGGCGACAAGGGCGACGAGCAGGAACGCGACCTCGGTAGCGCAATTGCCAGAGCCGGAACGATCGCAGGGGATCTGAGTGCGCTGATGCTGCATGCACGGCATATCTCCACGGAGAAGGGTTGATGGATGGTCAGCGGTGGGACTGGTAGACCGTGCTGCTACCGTTTTTTCCGATCAGCAGCACGTCGTAGG
>JBHIWE010000054.1:0-20422 GCA_041987645.1 Acidovorax sp.
GTGTGGCTGGCCAACTTCGGCGCGCAGAGCCTGGGCGGCTTGCGCGCCGGGCAGTGGGTCACCACCGGATCGTGGACCGGCACGCCGATGGTGATGCGGGGCGATAGGGTGCTGGCGGACTTCCCCGGTATCGGCCGCGCTGAGCTGCTCATCGACTGATTGCCGCTGCGGCCGCCCCGCAGTGCGGGGCCATGGCTTTACGGTACCCATTGGTTCGGCCCTTCTCACCTGCGGCGCGGGGCTTTCGGGCGGCGGTCATGCTGGACTTCGCCTTGCAGGCAGGCTGCGCAGCAGGCGCCTCGCACCGCGGGAGCGAGGTCGCGATGGTTTCCTGCTGCGCGCTGGTGATCGCTGTGCACTCGCCCACTGCGCTCCGCGCCGCCCGTTGCGGACCGGCAATTCGCAAGCTGCGTGTGCGTTTCCCGTGGCGATCAGAGCCCGATACCATCGGCCGCGCGGGCACCATCGTCGTCGGCACGGGCGGCATGGCCCGGGCAGCAGGTAGCCTCGGCGCCGCAGCACGTCCACCCGCCCCCCAATTCCATAGGAGCATGGCATGAGCCAGGAGCAGGCCCCCATGAGGGCTACCGCCGATACCGCCTCCGACGCCATCCCCGCGGGGAACGGTGGCGGCGCGCACCCCAACCAGTTCGCCCTGCTGCGCCAGCGCCGCTTCGCGCCCTTTTTCTGGACGCAGTTCGCGGGGGCGGCAAACGACAACCTGTTCAAGTTCGCCTTCACGGTGATGGTGACCTACCAGCTCGGCGTGGCGTGGATGCCGCCCAGCCTGGCGGGGCTGGTCATCGGTGCGCTGTTCATCCTGCCGTTCCTGCTGTTCTCGGCCACGGCGGGGCAACTGACCGACAAGCTGGAGAAGACGCGTCTCATCCGCTTCGTGAAGAACCTGGAGATCGCCATCATGCTGGCGGCCGCGGCCGGCTTCGTGCTGGCGCTGCCTGCGCTGCTGCTGGCCTGCGTGTTCCTCATGGGCGTGCATTCCACGCTGTTCGGACCGGTCAAGTTCGCCTATCTGCCGCAGGTGCTTCACGAGCGGGAGCTCACGGGCGGCAACGGCATGGTGGAGATGGGTACCTTCGTCGCCATCCTGCTGGGCAACGTGGCCGGCGGGCTGCTGGTGGCGATCCCGGAGATCGGCCACGGCGCCGTGGCGCTGGCCTGCCTGGCACTGGCCCTGGCCGGCAGGCTGGCGGCGCAGCGCATTCCGCCCGCACCGGCCACCGATCCGGGGCTGTCCGTCAACTGGAATCCGTTCAGCGAAACCTGGCGCAACCTGCGGCTGGCGCACGGCAACCCGGTGGTGTTCCGCTCGCTGCTGGGCATCAGCTGGATGTGGTTCTTCGGCGCGGTGTTCCTGTCGCAGTTCCCCAGCTTCGCCAAGGAGGTGCTGCACGGCGACGAGCGTGTGGCCTCGCTGCTGCTGGTGGTGTTCTCGATCGGCATCGGTGCGGGGGCGCTGCTGTGCGAGGTGCTCTCGCGCCGGCAGGTGGAGATCGGCCTGGTGCCGCTGGGCGCCATCGGCATGAGCGTGTTCGCCATCGACCTGTATTTCGCCTCGCGCGGCCTGCCGCCCTCGCCGGTGATGGGGCTGGCGGCTTTCCTCGCGCAGCCCGCGCACTGGCGCGTGATGGCCGACCTGGCGCTGCTGTCGCTGTTCGCGGGGCTCTACAGCGTGCCCATGTACGCGCTGATCCAGCTGCGCAGCCAGCCCACGCACCGCGCGCGCATCATCGCGGCCAACAACATCCTCAACGCGCTGTTCATGATCGCCAGCTCGCTCATCGCCGGCGCGCTGCTGGGCGCGGGCTTCACGGTGCCGCAGGTCTTTCTCTTCACCGGCATCGCCAATGCGGTGGTGGCGCTCTACATCTTCCTGATCGTGCCGGAATACCTGCTGCGCTGCCTGGCATGGGTGCTCTCGCGCTGCATCTACCGCTTCCGCGTGGCGGGCGACGAGCACATCCCCGTGCAGGGCGCGGCCGTGCTGGCCTGCAACCACGTGAGCTTCATCGACGCGGTGCTGCTGATGGCCGCCAGCCCCCGGCCCATCGTGTTCATGATGGACCACCGCATCTTCCGCGTGCCCGTGCTGGGCGCCGTCTTCCGGCTGGCCCGCGCCATTCCGGTTGCGCCGCAGAAGGACGATCCCGCCGTCTATGAGGCCGCCTTCGAGCGCGCGGCCCAGGTGCTGCGCGCGGGCGACCTGCTGGGCATCTTCCCCGAAGGCGGCATCACGCGCGACGGCACGCTGCAGCCCTTCAAGGGCGGCATCATGAAGATCGTCGAGCGGGCCCGTGCCGATGGGCTGGAGCCGCCCGTCATCCCCATGGCGCTCACCCATCTGTGGGGCTCGTTCTTCAGCCGGGTGGAGCAGGGCAATGCCATGGTGCGGCCCTTCCGCCGCGGCATGTTCAACCGCGTGGGGTTGAACGTGGGCGCGCCGCTGGACGCCGCCACGCTCACTCCGGAGACCCTGCGCAGCCGCGTGGAGCTGCTGCTGCAGCGGGGCTGACGCGCGGGCGCCTCGCGCGCCTGCGCCCCCCCTGTTTGCCCGCTCATTCGAACGTCACAGGGCCAGCGGCAGCTCCGTGGTGGACAGCACGTTGCGGATCGTCATGAACGACCGTATCTGCCGCACGCCCGGCAGATAGAGCAGCTGCTCCGCATGCAGGCGGTTGAAGCTCTCGCTGTCCTGCGTGCGCACCAGCATGAAGTAGTCGAACTCGCCCGTGACGACGTGGCATTCCATGCAGCCCGAGATCTTCGCGGCGGCTTTCTCGAAGGCTGCGAAGGAGTCGGGCGTGGAGCGGTCCAGCACCACGCCGATCAGCACCAGCATGCCCGCGCCCACCGCGCGCGGGTTGAGCAGCGCCACGATTCCGTCGATCAAGCCCAGGCGCTTGAGCCGCTCCACCCGCCGCAGGCAGGCCGGCGCGCTCAGATGCACCTTGGCCGCGAGCGCGACGTTGGAAATGGAGGCATCGCGCTGCAGCGCACGCAGGATGGCCTTGTCCGTGCGGTCCAGATCGTTCGTGCGATCTACCGCCCTGGCGTCAGTCGTACGATTTACTTTTGTTGCGCGCATGGTGATATTTAAGAAATTGCAGTGCGTGATATTAGAAATTGGCGGATTTCGATGAGGTAGATGAGCTTCGATTCGCAGCCCTGTTGCGCAAGCATTTTCATACCATTTGCTCACCGGATGGACGCTTCGTGCGCACTCCGTCCACCTTCTCATCCACCGCTTCGCAACGCCGGAAGACCTTCCATGAACCTGCAGAAATTCGAACGCTATCCCCTGACCTTCGGCCCTACGCCCATCCAGCCGCTCAAGCGCCTGTCGGCCCATCTGGGCGGCAAGGTGGAGCTCTATGCCAAGCGCGAGGACTGCAATTCGGGCCTGGCCTTCGGCGGCAACAAGACCCGCAAGATGGAGTACCTGATCCCCGAGGCGATCGCGGGCGGCTACGACACGCTGGTGTCCATCGGCGGCATCCAGTCCAACCAGACCCGCCAGGTGGCGGCCGTGGCGGCGCACCTGGGCATGAAGTGCGTGCTGGTGCAGGAGAACTGGGTGAACTATTCCGACGCGGTGTATGACCGCGTGGGCAACATCGAGATGAGCCGCATCATGGGCGCCGACGTGCGGCTGGACTCCGCGGGCTTCGACATCGGCATCCGCCCCAGCTGGGAGCAAGCCATGGAAGACGTGAAGAAGGCCGGCGGCAAGCCCTTCCCCATCCCGGCGGGCTGCTCCGAGCATCCCTACGGCGGCCTCGGCTTCGTCGGCTTCGCCGAGGAAGTGCGCCAGCAGGAAGAGGAACTCGGCTTCCGCTTCGATTACATCGTGGTCTGCTCGGTCACCGGCAGCACGCACGCCGGCATGACCGTCGGCTTCGCGGCCAATGGCCGTGCGGACCGCGTGATCGGCATCGACGCCTCGGCCAAACCCGCCCAGACCCGCGCCCAGATCCTGCGCATCGCGCAGAACACGGCCAAGCTGGTGGAGCTGGGCCGCGACATCACCGACGCCGACGTCGTGCTGGACGAACGCTTCGGAGGCCCCGAATACGGCCTGCCCAACGAGGGCACGCTGGAGGCCATCCGCCTGTGCGCCCGCATGGAAGGCATGCTGACCGACCCGGTCTATGAGGGCAAGTCCATGCACGGCATGATCGAGAAAGTGCGCCTGGGCGAATTCCCGGCCGGCTCCAAGGTGCTCTATGCCCACCTGGGCGGAGTGCCAGCGCTGAACGCCTACAGCTTCCTTTTCCGCAACGGCTAACCCAGCGCGCGGGGCTGGGGCCTCGCGCTTCGCCCGGCTGCGCGCTGAAGGGCGGAAAGGGGCCGGCTGCTTTTTTTGTTCCTCCAAGGAGCTTCGCGATGAAGACAACGACCTGTCCGTCCCTCCCATCGCGCCGGCAAGCCTGTGCGTTCCTGTCGATGGCCGCCGTGGCCCTCGCCGCAGGCCTGCCGGGCACGGCCGCGCACGCGCAAAGCTATCCCGCCAAGCCGGTGCAGCTCGTTGTGCCCTTCCCGCCAGGCGGCGCCGTGGACATCACCGCCCGGCTGATCGCCAAGCCGCTGGGCGAGCGGCTAGGGCAGGCGGTGGTGATCGACAACAAGGGCGGCGCCGGCACCATCGTCGGAGCGTCGTACGTCTCCAATGCGCCGGCCGACGGCTACACGCTGCTCATCAGTTCGGGCTCCACGTTCACCATCAATCCGGCGCTGCAGTCCAAGCTGCCCTACGACCCGATCCGGAGCTTCGAGCCCATCGGCATGGTCGCGCGGGTGCCGCTGGTGCTGCTGGCCCATCGTGATGTGCCGGTGAACAGCGTGGCCCAGTTGGTCACGGCCGTGAAGGCGGCGCCCGGCAAGTTCGTCTATGGCTCCTTCGGCAGCGGCACCACCGGGCATTTTGCGGGCGAGCTGATGTGGTCGGCCATGGGCATCCAGTTGCCGCATGTGCCTTACCGAGGAAGCGCTCCGGCGATGAGCGACCTGATCGGCGGACAGATTCCCTTCACGGTGGATACCGTGGCTGCCGCGCTGCCTCAGCTCAAGAGCGGCAAGATCAAGGCCATCGCGGTGACGGGCGCCACGCGGGCGCCGCAGCTGCCGGGCGTGCCTACCGTGGCGGAAAGCGGCTTTCCTGGCTTCGCAGCGGATTCCTGGCTGGCGTTGGTGGCGCCCCGCGGCTTGCCGGCGGAAGCGAAGGCCAGGCTGGAGAAGGCGCTGGCCGACTCGATGTCGGACGCGGACGTCCGCGCCCAACTGCTCTCCAGCGGGCTTGAGCCTGCCCCCGCGCTCGCACAGGCCGTAGCTGCGCGCATTGCCGATGAATTGCCGCGCATGCGCGCCATTGCCCAGAGTGCAGGCATCAAAGCGGATTGAGCCGGCCACCGCGGTCATATACCCCGCAGCTCCCGCCGCACAGGAGCGGCATCCGCCACGGCGGACACACGCTGACCTTCCCCTCTGCCGCAGCGGCTGACGCCAGAGCCCGGCTGTCGCGCCATAGCCCAGGGCGGGCAATGGATATATTGCTGCAAGTTATTTAATGTGAGAATAAATTTCGATTGAGTTGTCCAATGTAAAAAATGTCATTTTGAAAAGGGTGCCCCATGAATGCATTCCGTCACATGAAAGTTGGTGCCATGCTGGGCATGGGCTTCATCATCGTGATTCTGCTCGGCACGTTCATTGCCGTGGTGGGGAACCTGCGGCTGAACAAGCTCAGCAACAGCATCGACTCTCTGGCCACGTTGCGCATGACCGATGTGATGCGGGCTCAGGAAATCAAGGACAACGTGAATCTGGTCGCTCGCATCGTGCGCAACATCGTGATGCTGCAGGACACCGAGGCGATGGCGGGCGAGAGAAAGCGTATCCAGGAGACCACCGACAAGAACGGGGAGCTCTTCAAATTGCTGGAGGCCAGCACGGAGTCGGAAGAGGGGCACCGATTGCTGCAGGACTTGTTGCAGTCGCGCAGTAGTTACAACGCCATGGTGCTGCGGATCGCAGCATCGGCTCAGAGCGGTGACTCCAACGCCGCGCGGGAGATGGTCTTCAAGGACCTCCGCAGCCTGCAGAACGTCTATTTCGACGCGATGGACAAGTTCGTGGGCTATCACAAGCGCGAGATGCTGGAAACCAGCCGGGAGGCGCAGGGGCAGGCGAAGAGTGCGGCCACGTTGATGGTGCTGCTGGCCGTCGTGGCTGGCCTGATCGGCGGCCTGCTGTCCTGGGCGATCACGCGTCGCATCAAGGGGCAGCTGGGCGGGGAGCCGGCCGAAGCCGCCCGCATCGCCCAGGAAGTCGCCCGCGGCAACCTGGCCGTGGCCGTCGAGGTCCGCCCCGGCGACACCTCCAGCGTCCTGGCCGCCATGGCCGCCATGCGCGCCAGCCTCTCGCGCATGGTCGCCGAGGTGCGCCTGTCCAGCGAATCCATCGCCACCGGCGCCACCCAGATCTCCACCGGCAACGCCGACCTGAGCCAGCGCACCGAAGAGCAGGCCTCCAACCTGCAGCAGACCGCCGCCTCGATGGAGGAGATGAACTCCACCGTCAAGCAGAACGCCGACACGGTGCGCACCGCCGCCCAGCTGGCCTCCTCGGCCTCCGCCACCGCCACGCGCGGCGGCGAGGTGGTGGGCAGCGTGGTGCGCACCATGGACGAGATCACCGCCAGCTCGCGCAAGATCGCCGACATCATCGGCGTGATCGACGGCATCGCCTTCCAGACCAACATCCTGGCGCTCAACGCCGCCGTGGAAGCCGCTCGCGCGGGCGAGCAGGGCCGGGGCTTCGCCGTGGTGGCCTCCGAAGTGCGCAGCCTGGCGCAGCGCTCGGCGCAGGCGGCCAAGGAGATCAAGGACCTGATCGGCGAGAGCGTCTCCAAGGTCGAAGCGGGCTCCCAGCTCGTGGGCACGGCCGGCACCACCATGGGCGAGATCGTGGACCAGGCGCGGCGCGTGGCGGACCTCATCGCCGAGATCGGTGCGGCCACGCAGGAGCAGGAGCAAGGCATTTCCCAGGTGGGCGATGCGGTCAATCAGCTCGACCAGGTGACGCAGCAGAACGCGGCGCTGGTGGAAGAGTCGGCCGCTGCGGCCGGCAGCCTGAGCGCGCAGGCCAACCGCCTGGTGCAACTGGTGAGCGTGTTCCAGGTGGATGCAGCGGCCGGCCAGGGGCTGCGTGCTGCAGCGCCGACCCGCGCGGCGGCACCTTCGCCGGCACCTGCGGCGCCGGCCGTCGCACCGCCGCCGGCACGCAAGCCCGTGGCACAGGCTGCTGCCCCAAAGCCCCGGGCTGCGGCACCCGCTGCAGTGACACCGGCGGCCAAGCCGGCTGCGCTGGCTTCGGCTGCGCCCCCGCGTGCCGCCGCCCCCGCGGCAAAGAGCGAGGACGACTGGGAAACGTTCTGACGCGCCCGCGCCCGGATGCCTCGGCCCGGCCCCGTGAACTTCAGTGGGACCCGGGTTGGCCGCGGCGCAGCATGCCGACCCGCTCGGCGATGCGATCGGTGTCCGTCCCGTGCTCCGCGCGTGCCAGATAGGTTTCCAGATCGTCCAGCGCCTGCCGGGTGTTGCCCTGCTCCGCATGGGCCAGGCCCCGGTCGCGCCATTCGGCCCAGGCCTCGGGCAGCAGCAACAGCAGGCGGTTCTGCACGGCGATCAGCCGCGCCCAGTCCTGCTGGGAACGGTGGATTTCCTTGAGATTGCGCAACATGCGCGCCAGGATGTCGCGCGCCGGCGCCGCCTGCAGGTAAAGGCCCAGCGGCACCTCGTCGTCCGCATCGCGCTGAGGCCCGCCATTGCGCTGGAAAGGTTCGAGCCGCTCGCTCAGGTCTTCACGCGATAGCGACTGCCCTGTCATCGGGTCCATCACCACCTGGCCGTTGGGCAGCAGCACCTTGAGCATGAAATGGCCCGGAAACGCGACGCCGTACGCCTGCAGGCCCAGGCCCTGGGCGAGCTCCAGCCAGAGCACGGCCAGCGAGATGGGAATGCCTCGCCGCGTGCGCAGCACGGCATTCAGATAGCTGTTGTCGGGGTCGTAGTAGTTGTTGAGATTGCCGGCGAAGCCCAGGTCGCTGAAGAAGAACTGGTTGAGCGTGCGCAGGCGCTGCAGCGCGGATGCATCAGCTGGCAGGCGCCGCTGCACGCGGGCCTGGAGCTGATCGACGTCGCCCAGCAGCTGCTGCACGTCCAGCTCGGGGTATTCGTCGTGCGCAATCGCGGCGGCGGCCTCCAGCAGCGGAATCTCTTCGCCCTCCTGCACCAGGGCAGCGAAATATTCGAGCGGGGTCGGAAGGTCGTAGCGAAGGGGCATGGCGAGGGTTGTACGGTCAGCGCAGCGGCAGCGTCAAGCCCGACGGGGCCTGCGTCATCGCCGCAGGAGTTCCTTCAGCCGCAGGCCCGAAGCAGCCAGCGCGCCGAAATACAGCACCGCCGCCCCCGCCAGCCAGAGTGCAAGCAGGCCAGCGCGCCGCCCCCCCTGGGCTCGCAGGGCCAGCCAGTCGAAATGCTGGGAGCCCCAGGCGAGGAAGATCGCCAGCAGCGCACTGGCGGCCACGACCTGCAGCGAGAACTTGTACCAGCCCGGCGCGGGCCGGTAGCTGCCGCGCCGGCGCAGCCCTATCAACAGCCACAGCGCGTTCAGCAACGCCCCCAGGCCGATCGACAGCGCCAGCCCAGCGTGCGCGAGCCAGGGCACGAAGGCCAGATTGAGCAGCTGCGTACAGATCAGCACCGCGATGGCGATGCGCACCGGCGTGCGGATATCCTGGCTGGCGTAGTAACCCGGCGCCAGTACCTTGATGGCCACCAGCCCCAGCAGGCCCACGCCATAGCCGGCCAGCGCCAGCGCGATCTGGCCCACGTCGCGATCCTGCAGCGCGCCGTGGTGGAACAGCGTGGCCACCAGCGGTTCGGCGAAGGTAAGCAGCGCCACGCCGCTGGGCACGGCCAGCAGCACGACGATGCGCAAGCCCCAGTCGAGCATGGAGGAATAGCGTTCGGCATCGCCCGCCGCCTTGGCGGCCGACAGCTGCGGCGTGAGCACCACGCCCAGGGCCACGCCCAGCAGCGCGGTCGGGAACTCCATCAGCCGGTCGGCATAGAACAGCCAGGTGACGCTGCCCGGCGCCAGGTACGAGGCGATCTGCGTATTGATCATGAGCGAGATCTGCGCCACACCCACGCCCAGCAGGGCCGGCGCCATGAGGCGCAGGATCTGCCGCACGGCCGGATCGGCCAGCGCGACGCGCACACCGCTCCAGGTGACGGCGATGCGCGGCAGCAGCCTGAGCCGGTGCAGCGCGGGCAGCTGCAGCGCCAGCTGCAGCACGCCACCGGCCATCACGCCGGCCGCCATGGCGTAGATGGGTTCGATGCCGCGCGCGGCGAACTGCGGCGCCACGAACCACGCCGCCAGGATCATGCAGACATTGAGCAGCACCGGCGTGGCGGCCGGCACCGCGAAACGCTTCCAGGTGTTGAGCACGCCGGCTGACAAGGCCACCAACGACATGAAGCCGATATAGGGGAACATCCAGCGCGTCATCAGGACCGCCGCGTCGTAGGCGCCGCCATCCTGCCGCAGGCCGCTGGCCAGCAGCCACACCAGGAGCGGCGCGCCCAGCACGCCCAGCACGCAGGTCAGCAGCAGGGCCCAGAAGAGCACTGTGGCCACGTGCGCGACGAGCGCGCGCGTGGGCTCTTCGCCCAGGCGTGCCTTGTGGCCGGCGAGCACCGGCACGAAGGCCTGGCTGAATGCGCCCTCGGCGAACAGACGGCGGAACAGGTTGGGGATGCGGAAGGCGACGTTGAAGGCGTCGGTCAGCGCGTTGGCACCGAACATCGACGCCATGAGCAGGTCGCGCGCCAGGCCCGTCACGCGGGAGGCCAGGGTCAGCAGCGAAACGGTGGAGGCAGATTTGAGCAGGGACACAGGGCGCGAGTGTATGCGCTCAAAGGCTCAGCCCGGGGGCGGGCAGCCCTCCGCCGGTGGGCTGGGCTATAATCGCCGGCTTTGCTGACAACATCCGCAGACATTTAAGGAATCCATACCATGGCATCTGCCAAGCCCAAGAAAAAGAACCCCCGTCTGGCGTCTGGCCGCAAGCGCGCCCGCCAGGACGTCAAGCTGAACGCCGCCAACACCTCGCTGCGTTCCAAGTACCGCACCGCCGTCAAGAATGTCGAGAAGGCCGTCGTGGCCGGCGACAAGACGAAGGCCACCGAACTGTTTGCGAAGATGCAAGCCGTTGTCGACACCATCGCCGACAAGGGCATCTTCCACAAGAACAAGGCTGCTCGCGACAAGAGCCGCCTGTCCGCCAAGGTGAAAGCCCTGGCCCTGGCCGCCTGACCCTTCAGGCAAACAGCCCGGGCGGCCCTGCCGCCCGCCGTTTGTAACGGGTGCGCTGTCAGCAAAGAAAAACGGAAAACCGCCTTCGGGCGGTTTTTTCGTTGGTGCCTCCTTTCACCCCCGGGGGGGAGGAAAGTGCGAACCCCAGTCAACTGCCGAAAAAAATCACGGGCAAGCTCCGCATTAGTACCAATTGACTATCGTCAAAACTTCGTCGTTTAGGCAAAATCGCGCGCTCACAAAGGCTCGTGTTGTCGCGCCTCCGAAGAAGCCTGCACGCGCTGCCTGCAGGCTTTTTTTCACTTTGCCTGGAAGAAGTCATGAAGAAGTCGATCAAAGCCGTACTGGCCGCCCTGGGCGTGCTGGTTCTGGCCACGGTACTGTTTTTGTTTTGGCCGCTATTCCCCCGCTCCGTGCCGGCCGCGGAGAACGACAAGCCCGTCGATGTCGTGATGATCGGCGCGGGCGTGATGAGCACGACGCTCGCCACCTACCTGCAAGAGTTGCAGCCTGACTGGAAGATCGAGGTCTTCGAACGCCTGGACGGTGTGGCGCTGGAAAGCTCCAACGGCTGGAACAATGCCGGCACAGGCCATTCGGGCTTCGCCGAGCTGAACTACACGCCTGAACTGCCCGACGGCTCCATTGAAACCAAGCGTGCCGTGGGCATCGCGGAGCAATTCGAAGTGACGCGCCAGTTCTGGGCCCACCAGATCGCTCGCGGCCACATGCAGCAGCCCCAGACCTTCGTGAACCCCACGCCGCACATGAGCTTCGTGTGGGGCGACGCGAACATCGAATACCTGAAGAAGCGCCATGCCGCGCTGACCAAGAACCCTCTCTTCTACGGCATGGAGTTCTCGCAGGACCAGGCCAAGATCAAGGAATGGGCCCCGCTGCTCATCGAAGGGCGCGACCCCGCCCAGAAGGTGGCTGCCACCTACATGCCCATCGGCACCGACGTGAACTACGGCGTGGTGACCAACCAGCTGATGCAGAGCCTGCAAAAGAGCTCCAACTTCACGCTCAAGCTGCAGCACGAAGTGCGCGCGCTGCGCCAGAACGACGACAAGACCTGGAACGTGACCGTAGCCGACCTGGCCGACGGCGCCAAGGAAAAGACCGTGAAGGCGAAGTTCGTCTTCGTCGGCGCGGGCGGTGCGGCACTGAAGATGCTGCAGGCCTCGGGCATCCCCGAGTCGCGCAACTACGCCGGCTTCCCGGTGGGCGGTGAATGGCTGGCCATCGAAAACCCCGCCATCACCGCGCGCCACGATGTCAAGGCCTACGGCAAGGCGGCCGAAGGCTCGCCGCCGATGTCGGTACCCCACCTGGACGCCCGCAAGCTCGACGGCAAGGACGTGGTGCTGTTCGGCCCCTTTGCGCTGCAATCCACCAAGTTCCTCAAGCAGGGCTCCTGGTTCGACCTGTTCTCCTCGATCAACCACGACAACATCGGCGGCATGCTGCGCGTGGGCATCCACAACCTGGATCTGGTGAAGTATCTGGTGCAGCAGGCAGCGCTCACCGACGAAGACCGCCAGCAGGCAGTGAAGGAGTACTTCCCGAACATCAAGCGCGAAGACTGGCGCCTGGCCGTGGCCGGCCAGCGCGTGCAGGTCATCAAGCGCGACCCCAAGGAAGGCGCCGTGCTGCAGTTCGGCACCGAGATCGTGACCGACAAGGACGGCACCATCGCGGCGCTGCTGGGCGCATCTCCGGGCGCCTCCACCGCACCGCACATCATGATCAACCTGCTGACCAAGGCATTCCCGGCGCAGATGACCGACGCGGGCTGAGAGCCGCGCCTGAAGGAAATCGTCCCCTCCTACGGCCGCAAGATCAACGAGTCGCCCGAGGTGACCAACGAGATTCGCCGCATGACCAGCACGGCGCTGCATCTGCCCTACCTCGAAGTGCCGGCCGACGTGGCCACGCGCGCACCGGCCATCGCCGCCCCGGCCAAGGCACCGGCCGCGCCCGCAGCCAACGGCGGTGCGCTGAACAAGGAAATGCAGGCGCTCTGATGCCTTGAGAGGCCTGCTTTCCAAGCCGGCCCCGCCACAAAACGACGCCCCGCCCTGCCTCACGGCAGCGCGGGGCGTCGTGCTTTGGGCCTCAGTTTTGCCGCTGGCTGCGGCGCATGGGCATGCGGTCGATCTCCTCGAAGACGGCCTGCAGATCGACACCGGCGCCCTCGCGCAGCTTCACGCCGCCGTCCTTGCCCACCAGCACGAAGGCCGCCGGGCCCCGCGCATCGAGTGCCAGCGCCTGCAGCAGCGCGCGGGTCTCGCCCGCCGCCAGCGGCACGCCGTTGCGTGCGCCATTCCCGGCCACCACGGTGTAGAGCGCCATGTCGCGCTCGCGGAAGGCCTCACGCGTGGCGGTTTCATCCAGCGCGCCGCGCAGCCGGGCCAGCAGTGGGTCACCCTCCTGCGGCACGACGACGATCACCGGGCGCGTCTTCCAGCGCTCGCCCTCCAGCGGGTTGGCGCGGGACTGCGGCGGGCCGCCTGCGAAGGCGCTGCAGGCTAAGGCGGCCAGGCCCAGAGCCGCAGCAGCGGCGGCCGCGGTACGAATCAAGGAAGGACGGTGCAGAAAGCTCATGCCGCCAGTGTCTTCAGGCGGCGGCATGGCAGACGTCGGACATCTTCCGCAAAGCGGCGGACGAACGGCAGACGAGCGGCGGCATTCCGCTACTGATTTGATAGCTACATACCCACATCGCGCCTGCGCAGCGGGCGGTTTTTCCTCAAACCGGGCCGGCCACGCCCGCCGATTCGAAGCTCGCCATCTCGCGCAGCACGGCGCAGGCCGAGACCAGCAGCGGCCAGGCCAGCGCAGCACCGGAGCCTTCGCCCAGCCGCAGGCCCAGGTCCAGCAGCGGATTGGCCTGCAGGTGCTGCAGCATCAGCGCATGGCCGCGCTCGCCCGAGCGGTGCGAGAACACGCAGCGCTGCAGCACACGGGGCTGCAGCCGGCTCGCGACCAGCACGGCGGCGCTGGTGATGAAGCCGTCCACCACGATGACGCGGCGCTGGGCCGCGGCCTCCAGCACGGCGCCGGCCAGCGTGGCGATCTCCAGGCCGCCCAGGGCCGCGAGCGCGTCCATAGGTTCCGTGGCGCCGGCGTTCGCGTCCAGCGCCTGCTGCAGCACGGCGCGCTTGCGGGCGATGCCGGCATCGTCCAGGCCGGTCCCCGCGCCCGTGCATTCGTCCAGGCCCACGCCGCACAGGCGCGCCAGCAGCAGCGCGGCGGCCGAGGTGTTGCCGATGCCCATCTCGCCCAGCAGCAGCGCGTTACCGGGCAGCGAGCGCACCACGGCGCGGCCGTTGGCGATGGCCTGGGCGCACTGCGTGGCCGTCATGGCGGGGCCGGCCGATGCATCGGCCGTACCGGCCGCCACACGGCAGGCGATCAGGCGCGGCTCGCCCGGCACGTGGCGGCGCGGTGCGAATTCACGCGCCACGCCGCAGTCGGCCACCGTCAGTGCCAGGCCGTGCTGGCGCGCCAGCACGCTCACCGCCGCGCCGCCGGAGAGGAAGTTGGCGACCATCTGCCAGGTCACGTCGCTGGGGTAGGCCGAAACGCCGCGCGCCGCCAGGCCATGGTCGGCCGCGCAGACCAGCATCTGCGGCTGGTCGAGCACGGGCGCTTCGGTGCCCAGGATGAGGCCGATGCGCAGGGCCAGGGCCTCCAGCCGGCCCAGGGAGCCCAGCGGCTTGGTCTTCTGGTCGAGGCGGTGCTGCAGGCGGGCGGCGAGCGCCGCATCGTCGATGTCTGCGAGGGTGTCGGTGGAACGCATATCGTGGGGGAAGGAGAAGGTGAAAGCGGCAGCGCAGGCAGGGGGCGGCGCTACCGAAAACGAAACTGCATGCCCTGAAGGATCACGCGCGGCTGCCCTTGGTTCCGGGTGCGGCGAGGCAGTCCAGCACGCCCGGCGCGAACCAGTCGTCCAGACCCGCAGCCAGGCGGTCGAAGACCGTGTCCAGCGTGGGCGCCGCGGCACCGAACAGGGCGCGCAGGGCCTGCGGATCTTCGAAGAGGCCGTGCAGGTAGAGGCCCAGCACGTTGCCCTGGGCGTTCTGCCAAGCGAGACCCGGGATGACCTCCCGCGCCACATCGCCCGCCGCCGCCATGGCCGGGTGCTGCGCCGTCTGGCCGTGGTGGATTTCATAGCCCGCCACCGCCACGCCGGCCAGCGCCTGCCAGGCGCCCTGCACGGCACCGAAGGCCGTGCGCGTGTGTCGCACGGTCTTGTCGGCAGCGAAGGCGGTGACCAGGGGCAGGAGGCCAAGGCCGGGGGCGTTGCCGTCCACGCCATGCGTGTCGATCAGCGCCTCGCCCAGCATCTGCAGGCCGCCGCACACGCCCAGCACGCGGCCGCCGCGCGCCGCATGGGCGGCGATGGCGGCATCCAGGCCCTGGGCGCGCAGCCAGGCCAGATCGGCCGCGGTGGCCTTGGAGCCGGGCAGCACGACCCAGTCGGCGCCGCCCAGATCGGCCGGGGAGCGCGCCCAAAGCAGGCGCACGCCGGGCACGCCCTTGAGCGGCTGGAATTCATCGAGGTTGCTGAGGCGCGGATAGGCCACCACCGCCACGGTGGTGTGCAGCGCGCCCTGGGCGCCGGCGGCCGGGGTGTGGCGGGCGGCATCGTCGAACACGCCGTCTTCCTCGGGCAGGCCGTGGCCCCACTGCATGGGCACGGTGGCCACCACGGGCACGCCGGTGCGCTCACGCAGCATCTCGGGCGCGGGCGCGAGCAGGGCCGCGTCGCCCCGGAACTTGTTGAGCACGAAGCCGTGGATCAGCGCCTGCTCTTCGGGCGGCAGCAGCGCCCAGGTGCCGTAGAGGTGGGCAAAAGCGCCGCCACGGTCGATGTCGGCCACCAGCAGGCAGCGGGCGCCGGCATGCCGGGCCACGCGCATGTTGACCACGTCGCTGGCATGCAGGTTGATCTCGGCCGGCGAACCCGCACCCTCGATCACCACCACGTCGTTCTCCGCGCGCAGCGCGTCCAGCGCGGCGGCGATCTGCGGCCACACGCGGGCGCTGCGGCCGCGCCACGGCAGGGCCGACAGTTCGGCACTGACCTGGCCCAGCAGCACGACCTGGCTGCGCGTGTCGGCCTCGGGCTTGAGCAGCAGCGGGTTCATGCGCACCTCGGGCGCGGTACGCGCGGCCAGTGCCTGGAAGTACTGCGCGCTGCCGATCTCGCCCCAGGTGCCGGCGGCCGCTCCATCGCTGGAGGCCACTACGCCGGCGTTGTTGCTCATGTTCTGCGCCTTGAACGGCGCGACCTTCAGCCCCTGGTTGCTGTACCAGCGGCAGAGCGCCGTGGTCAGCCAGCTCTTGCCCGCTCCGCTGGACGTGCCCAGCACCATCACGCAACGCGCGGCCATGTCAGAAAGCCCCGGCGCGGCGCAAGGCCCGCGTTGAAAGGGAAGGAAGCGGGGGGTCGGCGGGCAGGCAGGCATTCACGGGCGATGTTCAGGAGGCGCGCAGGCAGAGCTCGACATTGTCACTGCTTGGCGGCCCTGCGCCGCGCTGCCCGCGCCCCGAACGTGCCGGCTCAGGCTTGGGAGGGCTGGCCGTTGGAGGCCGACACGCCGCCATCGACCGGCAGGACGACTCCGGTGACGAAGCGCGCATCCTCGCTCGCCAGGAAGGCGATGACGGCGGCAATCTCTTCGGGCTCTGCGCCCCGGCCCAGCGGAATGCGCTCGGCGAACTTGGCCAGCAGTTCGGGGTTGCTCTTGATGTCTTGCGTCATGCCGGTGAAGGTGAGGCTGGGCGCCACCGCGTTCACGCGCACGCCGTCCTTGCCGTGGTCCAGCGCCAGGGCGCGAGTGAAGTTGGAGACCGCGCCCTTGGAGGTGTTGTAGAAGCTCATGTCCCAGTCACCGCCCAGGCCCGACACCGACGAGGTGTTGACGATGCAGCCGCGCGAGCGGATGAGGTGCGGCAGCGCGGCGCGCGCGCCGTGGAACACGCCCGACACGTTGGTGCCCAGCACGCGGTGCCAGTCCTCGAGGCTGGCCTCGGTGGCCTTGCCCTGCACGGCGATGCCGGCGTTGTTGACCATCACGTCGAGCCGGCCGAAGCGCTTGACGGTGGCCTCGATCAGCGCCTGCACGGCCTCCCACTGCGACACGTCGGCCGGGTGGGCCAGCGTGCGGTCTTCGGGCAGATCGGCGCGGGTGGCGGCGAGCTTGTCGTCGCTCAGGTCGGCGATGGCGACCATCGCGCCTTCCTGCGAAAAGCGCCGCGCGGTGGCCGCGCCGATGCCGGAGCCCGCGCCGGTCACGATGACGACCTTGCCGGCGAAGCGCTGCGCGGCCAGCAGTGCCGCGGACGGGAAATCGGTGGGGTGGGTGGACGAGGTGGATGCAGAGCTCATGGTGGCGGTTCCTGTCGAAAAACGGTGGGACGGGTGCCGGCCAGGGCGGCGCCTTGGCGGGCGTGGACGCTCCATCCTCTGCGGGCCATGCCCCGCCATGCGGCCGACAGCTCCTCATCGGGCTGTCAGCCACCGCGCCATGGCGGCGTGCGCGCGGGCAGCGCTGCTGGGCGCCGGGCGCCGCACGCCTTCGCCCGACCCTCGCGCATACCCTGAAAGCATTCGATCAGCGAACGACCACGCGCGATCATCGTTCGCAACGGCTGCGCGCTGGATTGTGGGCAGATGTATCCGGCTGTTAGCTTCCCGACCCGGGCGGCCCGGCCCTGCCCGGCATGCCGACATCCATAACGACATCACAACGCAAGGAGCACCGAATGACACCCTTTTCCCCCCGGCCCGCACGCCGCCTGCCCTGGATCGCCCTGGCCGCGCTGGGCGCCGCCTGCAGCGCCCACGCCCAGCAGGCCGCCAGCTCCAGCGTCACGCTCTACGGCAGCATCGACCAGTACCTGAACTACATGCACAGCAGCTCCGGCGCCACGGTCAAGAGCCTGGAAGACGGCGCCCTGCTGCGCAGCCGCATCGGCGTGCGCGGCAGCGAAGACCTGGGCGGCGGCTATGCGGCCAAGTTCAACCTGGAAGGCGGCCTGAGCGCCGACACCGGCGCCAGCGCCGACAGTTCACGCTTCTTCGACCGGCAGTCGTGGGTGGGCCTGGCCACGCCCGTAGGCGAATTCCGCCTCGGCCGCCAGAACGGCCCCATCCTCACGCGCGGCGGCTACATCGACTTCACCACGCGCACGCTGGGCTCCATGGTCAACAACTTCGGCGTGCCCTCGCGCTACGACAACGACATCGCCTACCTCTCGCCGCGCATCGGCGGCGTGGCCGGCGAGGTGCACTTCGCGCTGCCCGAAGTGCCGGGCAGCGTGGCGCGCCAGTCGGTGATCCAGGGTGCCGTGGACTACATCAACGACTACATGCGCCTGGGCTACATCGGCCTGCGCGGCAGCGCCCCCGCCAACGCGCCCTTCCCGCGCGACGTGGTGTACGACAACCTGTTCGCCAACTGGATGTACGGCAAGGGCACGGTCTATCTGACCTACGTGCGCAGCAACAACAGCACGGCCAACGCCGTCAGCAACAACGCCGGCAGCATCCTGGGCAACGTGGGCGGCCTGGTCGCGGGCACCAACCCCGACGTGAACCGCTTCTACCGCATCTGGCAGGTCTCGGCCGACTACCAGGTCAGCGCCAAGCTGCGCGTGGGCGCGCTCTGGGGCCGCATCGAAGACACCTCCGGCAGCGGCCGCAACGCCAACGGCGGCGCCATCGGCGCCTACTACGACCTCTCCAAGCGCACCACGCTGATCGCGCTGGTGGACACGCTGCGCAACGGCGCCAACGGCGGCTTCCGCCCCTCGGGCTCGGCAGGGCTCAAGACCAACTTCGGCACGCCGACCGACGTCAACGGCCGCACCATCAACGGCGTGCAGCTGGGTGTGCTGCACCGGTTCTGATCGCAGCGATCAGCGGGCGGCCACCAGCCACGCCGCCCGCAGCGCCGCCTGCGATGCCGGCGGCAGCACGCCCAGCCGCACGCAGCCGGGCAGTCCGAAAGATGCACAGTCGCGCAGCTTGATGCCCTGGGCGCGCAGGGCGGCCAGCAGCGCCGGCACGTCGTGCGCGCAGGCCTGCGGCAGGCGGGCGGTGAAGTAGTTGGCCAGGCTGCCGGGCAGCACGGCCCAGCCGAGTGCTGCGCAGAGCGCGGCCTGCGCGGCCTTCCATTCCCCCAGCGTGCTGCGGGTGGCGGCCAGCCATTGCTGGGTGGCCGGATCGGCCCAGGCCTGGAGCAGCGCGGCGCCATGCGCGCCCAGCGGCCACGAGGGGGCCAGGCGCTGCAGCGCCGCGGCATCGGCCGCTGCGGCATCGCCTTCCGGCGCGATGGCATAGGCGGCGCGCACGCCCGTGAGGCCCAGGGCCTTGTTGGGCGTCCAGAGCTGCCAGGCGCGGGGCGGACAGGGGCGCGGGGTGGCGTGCAGGCTCAAGGGGCGGTAGGCGCAGTCGATCACCTGCCAGCCTGCGGCGGGGGCACCGCCATCGGCATCCAGCGCCGGATCGGTGCGGCCCAGCGGGCTGGAGGGCTCGCAGGCCCAGTGCAACACGGGGCCGGCATTCCGTTGCGCGTCGCCCTGCCCCGCACGCTCCACGCGCAGCCCCCAGGCCTGGGCGGCGCGGGCGTAGTCGCCATAGCTGTGCGCGGGCAGCAGCGCGGCCTGCACGCCGCGCTGGGCCGCCAGGGCCGTGACGCGGTGGATGAATTCGCTGGCGCTGGCGGCGATCACGATGCGTTCTGGCGCCACGCCGTGGAAGGCGCCCAGGCGCTCGCGCAGCGCGGTATAGGCCGGATCGGGGTAGCGCACGGCATCGGCCGCCTGCAGCGCGGCCAGGGCCTGCGGACTGGGGCCGCACGCGTTGGCGTTGGTGGAAAAGTCGTGCAGCGGCACGCCCAGGGCGTCGGGGCCGCCGTGTTCGGGGGACGTATCTGGCGTCACCGTTTTCACAGAAATCTCGCTATCAAGAAGATAGCTATCAGCGCAAGCGGGACAAGCGCCAGCACCACATTCGACGCCCAATGCGCGGCCTGGTGCGTGTCGGTGGGGCCGGCAGCGCGGCCGGCCGCGTTCAGCACATAGGCGCCGGGCTTGCCCAGCCGCACGCCCAGCGCCAGCGCCATGGCGGCCATGGGCCAGCCGCTGTTGGGCGAGGGGGTCTGGCGCGCCTGCTCCGCCAGCTGCGGCCAGCGGGCGCGCGGCAGCGGGCTGCGTGCCAGCGCCCACAGCAACGCAGCGGTGAGCCGGGCGGGCAGCCACGAGAGCACGTCGTCGGCCCGCGCTGCCCATTTGCCGGCCCATTGCCACCAGCGCCCGCCGCGCTGGCCGGGGTAGCCCCACATGGCGTCGGCGGTGTTGGCGAAGCGGTAAAGCGCAGCGCCTGGCAGGCCCAACAGCGCGAACCAGAAGAGCGGCGCGACCACGGAATCGTTGAGGTTCTCGGCCAGCGACTCGATGGCGGATTCGCGCACCTGCACCGCATCCAGCGCGGCCACGTCGCGGCTGACCAGGCGCGAGAGGCGCTGGCGGCCCGCGTCGAGCGATTGCGCGAGTGCCGCCTCCACGGCCAGCACCTCGCCACGCAGCATGCGCCAGGCCAGCAAAGGCTTGAGCAGCAGGCCGATGAGCAGCGCCGCACCCCAGGCCGGCGCATGGCGCAGCAGGGCCCATTGCAGGCCCCAGGCCGCTATGGTCACGATAGCGGCCAGCGCGCACCAGGCCATGGCTGCGAGCCCAAAAGCCTTCAAGTCACGGCCCGGCGGCGCGTGGGCGGCCTCGGGCGCCACGCGCTCGCCGGCCCACTGCAGCGCGTTGCCCATCCAGACGACGGGGTGGCAGCGCACGGGCGGCTCGCCCAGCAGGCGGTCGATCAGCAGGGCCACGGGCACGGCGGCGGCCAGCGCCCAGGCGGTGTGGGCGGCGTAACCCGCGTCAGCCATGGCCGGCACCCTCCTCCTGGGCCGGCGCGGCTTCTTCGCCGGGGCCGGCCTGCAGCCAGGGCGCAGGC
>JBHIWE010000055.1:0-20416 GCA_041987645.1 Acidovorax sp.
AGTCGGTGGACGCGGCGACGGCAGGGGCGGCGGCGTGGGGCAAGGCGGTCATGGGCGGCGGCAGGGCAGGCGGGGGGACAATCGGGGCCGGACGGGGCGTGGCGCTGGGCGCGGGGCGGTCCGGAGGGGCGCCCGAGAAGAGGCCGTGATTTTAAGGCGGCCCTGAAAAGGCCGCCGGCCCCGCCCGCCTTCGCCATTCCGTCCGCCACCCCCTTTGCTGCCCTCTCGACTCCTCATGGCTCTCTCGCTGTCCCAATGGCTCCATTCCCGGCTGCAACGCCTCTGGCCTGCCGCCGGCCGGCCGGGCAGCGATGCCGCGCGCCTGCGCACCAAGGTGCTGGTGCTGGCGGTGGTGCCGCTCCTGGCCACGCTGGCGGTGGTGGCGGCCGTGGTGCGCCACCAGTCGCTGGACCTGGCGCAGCGCGAGCGCACGCTGGTCGAGCGTAGCTACCTGGAGCAGCGCCGCAACGAGCTGCGCAACTACGTGCAGCTGGCCCTGGGCACCGTGCAGCCGCTCTACGACAGCGGCCGCGACGACGCGGCCACGCGGGCCGAGGCGTTGCGCCGCCTGGCCGCGCTGGACTTCGGCAGCGACGGCTATTTCTTCGTCTACGACCTGCAGGGCCGGGCGCTGATGCATTCGCGCCAGCCCGAGCTGGTGGGCCGCAATCTCTGGGAGCTGCGCGATCCGCAGGGGCGGCCCACCATCCAGCAGCTGATCGCGGGCGCCCGGGCCGACGGCGGCGGCTACGTCGAATACGCCTGGCCCAAGCCGTCCAGCGCCGGGCAGGTGCTGCCCAAATTGGGCTACGTGACCACGCTGCCGCGCTGGAACTGGATGGTGGGCACGGGCCTCTACCTGGACGACATCGACACCACCCTCGCCGGGCTGGAGCGGCAGGTCGAATCGAACGTGGCCGTCACCATGTGGTGGATCGCCGCCGTGGCGGCGCTGGGCTTTGCGGCCATCAGCGCCACGGGGCTGTTGCTGAACCTGAGCGAGCACCGCGCCAGCGAGGCGCGGCTGCGCGTGCTGGCGCGCCGCGTGGTGCAGTCGCAGGAAGAGGAACGCGCCCACCTGGCGCGCGAGCTGCACGACGGCACCAGCCAGACGCTGGTGTCGGCCAAGCTGCTGATCGAATCGGCCGTCGAAGAGCTGGGCCCGCAGCGCCCGGTGCCGGCCACGCTGGCGACGGCGCTGGAGCGGCTCAACGACGCGCTCACCGAAGTGCGCCGCCTCTCGCACGAACTGCGCCCGGCGCTGCTCGACACCCTGGGCCTGCCCGCCGCCATCGGGCACCTGGCGCGCAGCTTCGGCGAGCATGGCCCGCTCGCCGTGCAGGCGCATGTGGCGCAGCCGCCCGGCCCGCTGCCGCACGATGTGGCGACGGCGCTCTTCCGCGTGGCGCAGGAGGCGCTGACCAACGTGCTCAAGCACGCCCAGGCGCGGCAGGTGCATGTCACTCTGGACTTCGTGGGCGGCGGCGTGCAGCTGGAAGTGCGCGACGACGGCCGCGGCTTCGACGCCGATGCGCTGCGGAACGACCCCCACGCCGGCATCGGCCTGCGCAACATGCACGAGCGCATGGAGGCGCTGGGCGGGCGGCTCGAACTGCGCTCCGGCCCCGGCGGCACGCGCGTGGTGGCCGAGGTGCCGGATACCATCCGCCCCGCATGAGCCCGAACCCATGAATACCCCCGCACGCATCCGCCTCTTCCTCGTCGATGACCACGCCCTGGTGCGCGACGGCCTGCGCGCGCGGCTGGCGCCGCTGCCCTGGATCGACATCGTGGGCGAGGCGGGCGGTGCGGCCGAGGCCGCCGGCCCCATCGCCGCGCTGGCGCCCGACCTGGTGCTGATGGACGTGGGCATGAAGGACATGAATGGCCTGGACTTCGCCGCCCAGCTGCTGGCGCGCCAGCCCGGCCTGCGCGTGCTGATGCTCAGCATGTACGACAACCCGGAATACGTGCAGCGCGCCCTGCAGGCCGGCGCGCGCGGCTACGTGCTGAAAGACGCGCCCGCCGCCGAGCTGGTCGCTGCGCTGGAGGCCGTGGCCGCCGGCGGCACCTTCCTGAGCCCGGCCGTGTCGCAGCGGCTCTTTCGCAACCAGGCGCCTAAGCCGCTGCTCACGCCGCGCGAATGCGAGATCCTCTCGGCCCTGGGCCGTGGCGCTTCCAGCAAGCAGATCGCGGCCGACCTGGGCCTGAGCGTGCGCACGGTGGAGGCACACCGCCAGAACATCCGGCGCCGACTGGAGCTGGGCAGCCTGGCCGAGCTGATCCGCTACGCGGTGGAGCATGCGGCAGACCTGGGTACTACGGCGGGAAGCTGAGAGAGCCTCTGAGCCGGCCGGCACCGGGGTGTCGGAGCGTAATCAGGGTTAACCCTTTTCGGGTTGAACCTTAGGCAATCCCACTCGGCTTCCCTACGCGGCAAGGCGGATGCGCGGCGGGGCACGCCTCGGGATACTTGGTGGTTCGGCCGCCTGCCGAGAGAACCAGCCCGAGGGGCAGGGCGGCCCGCTCCCCATCACAACGTTTCAGGAGACAAGTCCCCATGTCCCACATTCGCCGCCACCTCGTGTGGCTCGCCATCGCGCTGCTCGGCGCCTGGGCGCTCGGCACCGTCGCGCTCACGCGCGGCGAGTCGATCAGCGCGCTCTGGATCGTCGTCGCGGCGGTCTGCGTCTATCTGATCGCCTACCGCTACTACAGCCTGTTCATCGCCCAGCGCGTGCTGGGGCTGGACGCCACCCGCTCCACGCCGGCCTGGCGGCACAACGACGGGCTGGACTACGTGCCCACCAACAAGCACGTGCTGTTCGGCCACCACTTCGCCGCCATCGCCGGCGCGGGCCCGCTGGTGGGGCCGGTGCTGGCCGCGCAGATGGGCTATGTGCCGGGCCTTCTGTGGCTGCTGGCCGGCGTGGTGTTCGCCGGGGCGGTGCAGGACTTCATCGTGCTCTTCATCTCCACGCGGCGCGACGGCCGCTCGCTGGGCGACCTGGTCAAGCAGGAGATGGGCACCGTGCCGGGGCTGATCGCGCTCTTCGGCACCTTCATGATCATGATCATCATCCTGGCCGTGCTGGCGCTGATCGTCGTCAAGGCGCTGGCCGAATCGCCCTGGGGCGCCTTCACCGTGGCGGCGACCATCCCCGTGGCGCTCTTCATGGGCGTCTATCTGCGCTACATCCGCCCCGGCCGCATCGCCGAGGTATCGGTGATCGGCTTCGTGCTGCTGATGGCCGCGATCTTCGGGGGGCAGGCCGTGGCGGCCGACCCCGTCTGGGGCCCGGCCTTCACCTTCGACGGCAAGACGCTGACCTGGATGCTGATCGGCTACGGCTTCGTCGCCGCCTCGCTGCCCGTGTGGCTGCTGCTGGCGCCGCGCGACTACCTCTCCACCTTCCTGAAGATCGGCACCATCGTGGCGCTGGCCATCGGCATCGTGGTGGTGGCGCCCACGCTGGAGATGCCGCCCATCACCCAGTTCGCGCAGGGCAACGGCCCGGTCTGGTCGGGCAGCCTGTTCCCGTTCCTCTTCATCACCATCGCCTGCGGCGCGGTGTCGGGCTTCCACGCGCTGATCTCCTCGGGCACCACGCCCAAGATGCTGGAGAACGAGACCCACGCCCGCTACATCGGCTACGGCGGCATGCTGGCCGAATCCTTCGTCGCCGTGATGGCGCTGGTGGCCGCCTCGTGCATCAACCCCGGCATCTACTTCGCCATGAACAGCCCCGCCGCGCTGGTGGGCAGCACGCCTGACGCGGTGGCCGCCACGCTGTCGACCTGGGGCTTCGTCGTCACGCCCGAGATGCTGGTGCAGACCGCCAAGGACGTAGGCGAGCACACCATCCTGGGCCGCGCCGGCGGCGCACCCACGCTGGCCGTGGGCATGGCGCACATCCTCCATCAGGTGGTGGGCGGCCCGGCCATGATGGCCTTCTGGTACCACTTCGCCATCCTGTTCGAGGCGCTCTTCATCCTCACCGCGGTGGACGCCGGCACGCGCGCCGGCCGTTTCATGCTGCAGGACCTGCTGGGCAGCTTCGTGCCCGCGCTCAAACGCACCGATTCGCTGCCCGCCAACCTGATCGCCACCGCGCTGTGCGTGGGCGCCTGGGGCTACTTCCTCTACCAGGGCGTGGTCGATCCGCTGGGCGGCATCAACACGCTGTGGCCGCTCTTCGGCATCTCCAACCAGATGCTGGCCGCCGTGGCGCTGATGCTGGGCACCGTGGTGCTGTTCCGCATGAAGCGCGAGCGCTTCGCCTGGGTGACCATCGCGCCGGCCGCCTGGCTGCTGGCCTGCACGCTCACGGCGGGCTGGCAGAAGATCTTCTCGGCCGACCCGAAGATCGGCTTCCTTTCGCATGCCGCCAAGTACGCCGACGGCATCGCCCAGGGCAAGGTGATCGCCCCGGCCAAGACGGCCGAGGCCATGTCGCGCATCGTGCTCAACGACCGCATCAACGCGGGGCTGTGCGCGCTGTTCATCTTCGTGGTGCTGAGCGTGCTGTTCTACAGCGTGCGCGCCTGCCTGCAGGCCCGCGCCGCGAATCGCCCCACGGCGCATGAAACCCCGTTCGAGGCCCTGCCCGAGGCGGCGAGATGAGCGGTGACCCCGCCGGCGCCTCGCCGGCAGGCCGCCCCCTGCAGGCCGCGCGGGGCGCCGTGCAGGCCGTCGCCACCGGCGGGCGCTACCTCGCGCAGTCGCTGCGCCTGATGGTGGGCCTGCCCGACTACGACGCCTACCTGAGCCACCAGGAGCGCACGCACCCCGGCGAACCGGTGATGAGCTATGCCGAGTTCTTCCGCGACCGGCAGGATGCGCGCTACGGAGGCAAGGGCCGCATCAGCCGCTGCTGCTGATCGACGACGGCCGGCGAGGGCTGCCCGCCCAGCGCCCGTGGTGGCGGCCGACCACGGTGTGGACTGCCACGCACCGGAGACTTCGCGTCCCTGGCCCCCGGGGCGCTTGCGGCAAGGTGGTGGTGCGGACGTGAGCAGGGGAGGAGCCGTGCCGGCCCGCTCGCGCTAGGTGTGCTGGCGCGTGGCGCGGGTGGCGTTCACCACTCGCCCGATTCCATCCGTATCGCCACTTCGCAGTCGTCGAAGATCTCCAGCTTGGCGATCTTCACGCGCACGCCGATCACGCCGGGCAGCTGCATCAGGCGCCGCGTGAGCTTGCCGATCAGGCTCTCCAGCAGGTTGACGTGCTCCGCCGTGCACTCGTCGATGATGATCTGGCGCACCTTGCGGTAGTCGAGCACGTGGTTGATGTCGTCGTCGTGCGGCAGCAAGGGCTGGCGGCCCTGGTTGAGTTCCGCGTCCACCTGGATGGGTTGGGGCGCGGTCTTTTCGTGTTCGAGGATGCCCAGGTTCGCGTCGAAGCGCAAACCGGTGAGCGTGAGGATCTGCTGGCCGCCGTCGGGGGTCATGGGGCTTCGTTCCTGAGAATCGATTCGCTGAATCGGAAGGTCTCCACGCCCACGAATTCGCAGTCGGGGTAGACGTCGGGCTTGGCCGTGCGCACGCGCACCGCCATCACGCCGGGTTGGGACATCAGCGTGGCGAGCAGCTCGTCGCCCAGCGTTTCCTGCAGGCCGATGGGGCCGCGGGCGATGCGTTCGTGGACGGCATCGCGCACGAAGTCGTAGTCCAGCACTTCGGCGATGGCGTCGGCCTGGGGCGTGGTGTCGGCCAGGCGCACGTAGATGTCCACGTCCAGCATGAGGCGCTGGGGCGCGGCCTTCTCGAAGTCGTGGATGCCGATCCAGGCCTGCACCGTGAGGCCGCGCAGCATCAGGCGCCGGCAGTGGGCCTGCAGCCAGTCCATGCGGCTCATGGGCGGCCTCCTTCGGTGGCAGATGCGGCGCCTTCCAGCACCCGCTCGGCCACGAACATGATGTCGCGCTCGGTGGGCACCAGGTGCTGGCCGTTGTCCACGCACAGGCTCATGCCGGTGATGCAGGGGTTGCCGGCGAGGAAGGCCGCCGCCTGCGCCACCTGGGCCGGGTCGATGGGTTGGCGCAGCAGGTTGGCATGGCTGGCGGCGGCGAAGTTCCCGGCGGTCTGCGGGCCGCTCTGGAAGAGCAGGCCGGGCGCCACCGCGTTCACGCGCACCTGAGGCGCCAGGGCCTGCGCCTGCTGCGCGACCGAGCGCTCAAGCGCCAGCTTGGACAGGGTGTAGGAGTAGTAGTCGGGATTCAAATTGAAGACTTTCTGGTCGAGCACATGCACGACGGATGCGGCCGGCGTGCCCGCAGGGCCGCCGGCGTGCAGGCCGTGCAGCAGCCGTGCGAGCGTGACGGGCACGACGAGGTTGGTGCGCATCTGCGCCCAGAGTGTTTCCTCGGCGAAGTCGGCGGCGGTGTCGGGTTCGAACAGCGAGGCGTTGTTGACCACGCAGTCCAGCCGCCCGCCGGTCTGCGCCAGCACGCGGGCGAAAAGTTCGCGCGCATCGGCTTCGGAGTGCAGCGGGCCGGCGACGGCCACCGCATGCCCGCCGGCCGATGCGATCTGCGCCACCACCGCTTCGGCCTCGTCTGCCGACTGGTGGTAGTGGCAGGCCACCTGCCAGCCCTGGTGGGCGAAGGCCAGGCACAGCTCGCGGCCCAGGCGCCTGGCGCCGCCCGTCACCAGCACCCAGCTCGCGGCTCCGGCGGCAGAGCGGCCGGGCGCGGAACCTGGGGCGGAATCGGGCAGGCGGGCGGTATCGCTCATAAGATGGAAGGCTGGTCAGAACAAGGCAGAAGGCCCGGCGCAGCGCCGGAAGGAACGAACGAGATGACGGTGAACCCTCAGAAAGAACAGGCGAGTGTAATGACGAACGCCCTGGCCGGCCGCGTGCGCGAGGCCATCGCCCAGGCCGGCGGCTGGATCGGTTTCGACCGCTTCATGGAGATGGCGCTCTACACGCCCGGCCTGGGCTACTACGCCAATGAATCGCCCAAGTTCGGCACCCTGCCGGAGTCGGGCAGCGACTTCGTCACCGCGCCCGAACTCTCGCCCGTCTTCGGCCGGGCGCTGGCCGCCCAGGTGCGCGAGGCGATGGACGCCACCGGCACCGACGAGGTCTGGGAATTCGGCGCCGGCTCCGGCGCGCTGGCCGCGCAGCTCTTGCAGGCGCTGGGCGACCGCGTGCGGCGCTACACCATCGTGGACCTGTCGGGCAGCCTGCGCCGGCGCCAGCAGACGGCGCTTGCCGCCTGGGAAGGGCGCGTCGCCTGGGCCGACCGCCTGCCTGAGCGCTTCGAGGGCATCGTCGTAGGCAACGAGGTGCTGGACGCCATGCCCGTGCAGCTGCTGGCGCGCCACGGCGGCGCCGGCACCGGCGTGTGGCACGAGCGCGGCGTGTCCCTGGGCGAAGCCGGCCAGGACGCAGAAGCCGCCTTCGCCTGGGCCGACCGCCCCACCGCGCTGCGCCCGCCCGTCGAGCCCGAGGGGCCGCAGGACTACCTCACCGAGATCCACGCCCAGGGCGAAGGCTTCATGCGCATGCTGGCCCAGCGCCTGGCGCGCGGCGCGGCCTTCCTCATCGACTACGGCTTTCCCGAGGCCGAGTACTACCACCCCCAGCGCCATATGGGCACCCTGGTCTGCCACCAGGCGCACCAGGTCGATTCCGATCCGCTGGCCGATGTGGGCGCCAAGGACATCACGGCCCACGTCAACTTCACCGCCATGGCCCTGGCCGCGCAGGATGCGGGCCTGCACGTGCTGGGCTACACCACCCAGGCGCATTTCCTCATCAACTGCGGTCTGCTATCGCAATTGGAGCAGCTGCCCCAGGCGGAGCGCGCGCAGGCGGCCAAATTGATGATGGAACACGAGATGGGCGAGCTCTTCAAGGTGCTGGCCGTGGGCGCGGGGCCCGAGCCCTGGCAGCCGATGGGCTTCGCGCAGGGCGACCGCACGCACCGGCTGTAGGGTCGGGGCCGGTGCGCTGCACGCCTTCCGGGAATCCATAGGTGTTGGGGTGGTAACAACTGACGAAGCCGTGGCTCCCAGCAGAAGGCAGGAGCTGTCGCAAAGCTCCGCCGATGGCCCGGGCCACCGGCCTTTCCGGATCTCCGTTTGAAGCGGGCCCCGTATTCCACTGCCGGGGCTTGAGCTGCCGCCGCAGCCCCCCCCCCGCGTACCGCCCGCATCTGGCAGCAGGGCTGGGTGTGGCGCCTGGTCATCGTGGTGGTGCGGGCCGTGCGGTGGGAGGGCCTGGCCAGCGGCGAATGGGTCGCCAAGACCGCCAGCTCGCTGTCGGTGCTGCGCAAGGGGTGCCTCGCCGGTCTGGTGCTGGTCATCCTGATCGGCCTTTGGGTGGAAAGCCTGGGCTTTCACACGCTGGAGCGGTTAACGGTGCGTGGCTTGGGCGTGCAGCGCAGAGCGCAAAGTCGTTCCCAGCGCGCTTTCCAGCTTTCCTTGTCTGGAGGCGCGAGCTTCGTAGCCGCGTGGCAGCGCGATATGAAGGGCCACCGTCCGGTGATCGAGGATCACCCGGGCGCCTCCTGCCAGACCCGCACGCCACCTACACTCCCCGCATGCTGCGCTGGTTTATCGTCGTCTTCCTCGCCCTCATGTGCATCAGCTGGCTTTCGCCGCTGCTGCGGCGCATGGGGTTCGGGCGGCTGCCGGGGGATTTCCGGTTCCGCCTGGGCGGGCGCGATTGGGATGTGCCGCTGGCGTCCACCTTGCTGCTGAGCTTCGTCGCCAGCCTGATCGCCAAGTGGGTGTGATGGGGCAGGCCGGGCGTGTGCGCTCGGTGCAGCAGGCGGCAGCGTGCGTTTCTTTTCTGAAAGGCTTCGGGGGCAGATGACGACGACGATGAAGGCGTGTATTGATGTGGGCGGCACCAAGGTGGCCGTCAGCCTGAGCGATGGCACGGGTGCGCCGCCAGTAGGCCGGCGGGCCGAGCCCACGGCCACCACGGGCGACCGGGGGGCGCTGGCGCGGCAGATCCTGCGGATGGTGGACGAGGTCTGCGCCAGCCTGGGCCTGGAGCCGGGCAGCGTCACCCAGGCCGGCGTTTCGTCATGCGGGCCCTTTCTCTTCGTCGATGGGCAGGCCGAGGTCAGCAACCCCAACATCTGCGGCGGCCTGGCAGGCCCTGCGCGCGGGCTGGGCAACGACTGGGTTTCGGTGCCGCTGGAGGCGCCGCTGCGCGAGCGCTTCGCCCAGGTGCGGGTGGAGAACGATGCCGTCGCCGCGCTGGAGGCCGAGCGCATCTGGGGCGCGCTCCAGGGCCTGGACCACAGCGCCTACGTGACCTGGAGTACCGGCGTGGGCGCGGGCCTGTGCGTGGATGGCCGGGTGCTGCGCGGCAAAAACGGCAATGCCGGCCACGCGGGCCACACCTATGCGTCAGACGACCCGATCGGCATGCTGTGCGGCTGCGGCAACCGGGGCGACGTGGAAGCGCTGGTGGCGGGCAATGCGGTGCAGCGCCGCTTCGCCGAAGGCGGCTGGGCCGATGCGGCGGCGCTGATGCAGGCGGCCTCCGCGGGCGATGCTGCCGCACTGGACGTGGTGAACGAACTCTGCCGGGTGCTCGGCCGCATGCTCTACAACCTGGTGGCGCTGATGGACCTGCAGCGCATCAGCCTGGGCGGCAGCGTGTTCTGGAACAACCAGGCCCTGCTGCTGCCGCGCCTGCAGCACGAGGTGTCGAGCCGCCTGCCCGCGCTGACTGAAGGCGTGCAGCTGGTGCCGGCCGGGCTGGGCGACAAGGTGGGCGACTACGCGGCGCTGGCGCTGGTGCATTGAGGCGGGTGAGTCCCCCCGCCGCCGCTGCCGCCCGGCTCAGACGCAGCGGGCGATGGCTTGGCCCAGCAGGTCCAGCCCCTGGTCGATCTCCGCGTCGCTCACCGTCAGCGGCGGGGCGATGCGGAACACGCCGCCCATGCCGGGCAGCTGCACCACGTTCATCGACAGGCCCAGCCGCATGCATTCGCCGGTGATGGCCGCGCCCAGGCCGTCGGCAGGTTCCTTGGTGGTGCGGTCCTTGACGATTTCCAGGCCCAGCAGCAGGCCCCGGCCGCGCACGTCGCCGATGCAGTCGTAGCGCTCCTGCAGCGCGCGCAGGCCGGCCTCCAGCCGGGCGCCCGCCACCCGGGCACGGTCGGCCAAGCGGTCGCGCTGCACGATCTCCAGCACCTTCAGGCCGATGGCCGCGGGCAGCGGGTCGCTCACATGGGTGGTGTAGAACAGATAGCCGCGCTCGTGGGCGCGTTCCTCGATCTCGGCCGTGGTGACAATGGCCGCCAGCGGCAGGCCGGCGCCCAGGGTCTTGGAGAGGGTCAGGATGTCGGGCACCACGCCGTCGCGCTCGCACGCGAACATCGTGCCGGTGCGGCCCACGCCGGTCTGCGCCTCGTCGAGGATCAGCAGCATGCCGCGCTCCTCGCACTTCTTCTTGAGCGCGGCCAGGTAGCCCGGCGGCAGGTCAATGATGCCGCCCGAACTGAGGATGGGCTCGGCGATGAAGGCGGCCAGGCTGCCGCAGGACTGGCGGTCCACCAGGTCGAAGCCGTAGTCCAGCTCGGCCTGCCAGTCGTAGGCGCCGCTGGCATCGAAGAAGCGCGGCCGGAAGCCGAAGGGCGCGTTGATGGCCAGCGAGCCTGCCGCCGCCGGGCCCACGCCGCGCCGCCCGGCGCTGTAGGTGGCCGAGGCCGCACCGCCCGTCATGCCGTGCCAGGACTGGGCGAAGCCCACGATCTCGAACCGGCCCGTGACCAGCTTGGCCATGCGGATGGCGGCCTCGTTCGATTCCGCGCCGGTGGTGAGGAGCAGGCTGCGCTCCAGCGCGCCCGGCGCCACGCCGGCCAGCGCCGTGGCCAGGTCCACCACGGGGCGCGACAGCATGCCGCTGAAGAGGTGCTCCAGCCGGTGGGCGTAGTCGCCGATCACGGCGCTGATCTCGGGATGGCAGTGGCCGAGCACGGCGCTCATCTGGCCCGAGGTGAAGTCCAGGATGGGCCGTCCGTCCGCGTCATAGACGAAGCTGCCGGCCGCGCGCTCGATCACCAGGGGGGCGAAGCTGCCGCCGTAGCGCACCAGGTGCTGGCGGGCGCGGTTCCAGAAATCGGGATCGTCGTTGCGGGACATGCAGGGCTCCTGACAGGCGAATGAGGCAAGCGGGGGGGGGAGGGGCGACACGAGAAGAGACAGGGGTTTGCAGGCCACTCTAGGGGCTTGCCAGGTGTCAGTAAAACGAATAGTTTTCAAGGCTGAAATCAACATTTCTGATACCTTGCCCTCCGCTCTCGACATCGACCTGCTACGCAGCTTCGCCGCCGTGGCCCAGACCGGCACGCTGGGCGCCGCGGCCGCGCGCGTGGGCCGCACCCAGTCCGCGCTGAGCATGCAGATGCAGCGCCTGGAAGAGTCCTGCGGCCAGCCGCTGCTGCACCGCACGGGGCGGGGCGTGCGCCTGACCAGCCAGGGCGAGCGGCTGTTGGTGCATGCGCGGCGCATCCTGCACCACCACGACGAGGCGCTGGCGGACCTGACCGGCACCGGCCTGGCCGGTGCGCTGGCCGTGGGCTGCCCGGACGACTACGCGGCCGCCTTCCTGCCCCAGCTGCTGCGCGGCTTCGCGCTGCTGCACCCGCTGGCCCGGGTGGACGTGGTGTGCGCGCCCACGCCCCGCCTGCGCGAGCGGCTGGCCACGCGCGCGCTCGACGTGGCCCTGGTCTCGCTGCCCTGGGGCGACGCGCCGCCGCCCGGCACGCTGGCGCCGCTGCGGCGCGAGCCGCTGGTCTGGGTGGCGAGCCCCGGCACGGCGGTGGCGGACTGGGACCCGCTGCCCCTGGCCCTGTCCGACCCCGACGTGCTGGATCACCGCGCCGCGTGCGAGGGCCTGCAGGCCCAGGGCCGGGCCTACCGCGTGGCCTATGCCAGCGGCAGCCTCACCGGGCTCACGGCCGTGGTGCGGTCCGGCTCGGCCGTGGCGGTGCTCACGCGCTGCGCGGTGCCGCCCGACCTGCAGGTGCTGGCCGCCGATGCCGGCCTGCCGGAGCTGCCCTGGCTCGGCATCAGCCTGGCGTTCTCCCAGGGGCAAGCCGCGACGCCGCTGGCGCAGGCCTTCGCGGACCATGTACGCGGCGTGCTGCCGTCGTTGTGATGGGGAAAACCAGGGGGGCGGCGCGCGCCAGGCCGGGGACATCCGGGCCCGGCGCAAAGGCGAGCAGTGGTCGGAAGCTCTGGCCTCAGCCGCCGCGCGCCAGGTGGCTGCGGTCGTCGTCCTCGCCGGCCTGCTCCAGGGCCGAGAGGTAGCTCTTGCGCCACCAGTGCACGTCGTGCTCGCGGATGTTTTCCATCAGCCGCTGGTGGCGGCGCTGGCGTTCGGGCAGCGGCATCTGCAGCGCGGTCTGGATGGTGTCGGCCATGCCCTGCGTGTCGTACGGATTGACCAGCAGCGCTTCCTTCATCTGCTCGGCCGCGCCCGCGAAGCGCGAGAGCACCAGCACGCCGGGGTCCTCCGGGTCCTGCGCGGCCACGTATTCCTTGGCGACGAGGTTCATGCCGTCGCGCAGCGGCGTGACCAGGCCCACGGCGGCGGCGCGGCACAGGCCCGGCACGCGCTTGCGCGCCACGGTGCGGTGGATGTAGCGCAGAGGCATCCAGTCCAGGTCGCCGAAGTCGCCGTTGATGGCGCCGCACAGGCCTTCGAGCTCGGTGCGCAGGTCGGCATAGGCATTCACGCTGTCGCGCGAGGGCGAGGCGATCATGACGAGCGTGGCGCTGTGCTGGTTCTCGGGGTAGCGCGAGAGCAGTTCGCGGAAGGCGCGCACGCGCTGCGGGATGCCCTTGGAATAGTCCAGCCGGTCGATGCCCAGGAGCAGGCGGCGGCGCGAATATTCCTCGCGCATGGAGTGGAAGGTATCCATGGCCTCGGGCGCGGCCGCCAGGCGCGCGAACTCGTCCACGTCGATGCCGATGGGAAAGGCCCCCACCTGCACCGTGGCGCCGAAGGCCCGCAGGCGCTGCGGGCCGACGGCCTGGGCCGAGGCTTCCTGGTCGAGGTAGCGCGTGAAATGCGCCACGTCGGCCTCGCTCTGCAGGCCCACCAGGTCGTAGGCGAAGAAGGAGCGCATCAGCCATTCGTGCTGCGGAATGGCGGCCATGATGAGCGGCGGCGGCACGGGGATGTGCAAAAAGAAGCCGATCTTCTGGCGGCAGCCCAGCGCGCGCAGCTCGGCGGCCAGCGGGATCAGGTGGTAGTCGTGCACCCAGATGACGTCGTCGTCCTTGAGCAGCGGCAGCAGCTTGCGGGCGTACATCTGGTTCACACGCCGGTAGCCGGCGATGTAGCCGGCGTTGAAGTCGGCCAGGTCCAGCCGGTAGTGGAACACCGGCCAGAGCACGCTGTTGCTATAGCCGTAGTAGTAGCTGTCGTGGTCCTCGCGGCACAGATCGACGGTGGCCAGCGTGACGTTGCCGGCCTGGCGCGTGTGCAGCGTGCCTTCGCCGGGCAGGCCGTCTTCGGTGACCGTGCCGCTCCAGCCGAACCACAGGCCCCCGGTCTGGTTCAGGGTCTCGCCCAGGGCCACCGCCAGGCCGCCGGCGGCGGGCTTGCGAGGGTCGGCGATACGGTTGGAGATGACGACGAGACGGCTCATGGAAAGGTCCTTGGAAAGTGATCGCTGGGAGTGGGCGGGCCGGCCGGCGCGTGTCGGCTCAGATCACCGAGTCCCACGGCGCCGACAGGCGCATGGCGGCATTGATGATGCCCACCATCGAATAGGTCTGCGGGAAGTTGCCCCACATCTCGCCGGTCTCGGCATGCGTGTCTTCCGACAGCAGGCCCAGCGGGTTGCGGGCGGCCAGCATGGCCTCGAAGATCTCGCGTGCCTGGCTGCGGCGGCCGATGCGCGCCAGCGCGTCGATGCGCCAGAAGGTGCAGATGTTGAAGGCGGTGTCGGGCTTGCCGAAGTCGTCCGCAGCCTCGTAGCGGCGCATGTAGGGGCCATCGCAGAGCGAGGCTTCCATGGCGTCCACCGTGCTCACGAAGCGAGGATCGCGCGGGTCGATCAGGCCGACCTCGGCCATCAGCAGCACGCTGGCGTCCAGCTCGTGCCCGCCGAAGCTCTCTGCGAAGGCCTGGCGCCTGTCGCTCCAGGAGCGCGCGAGGATCTCCTCGCGCATGCGGTGCGCGTGCTCCTGCCAGTACGCTGCGCGATCGGCGAGCTGCAGCTTGGCGGCGATCTTGGCCAGCCGGTCGCAGGCGGCCCAGCTCATGAGTGCGGACGAGGTGTGGATGCGGGCGCGGGTGCGCAGCTCCCACATGCCGGCGTCGGGCGTGCCATAGACGCGCACGGCCAACTCGCCGATCTGTTCCATGCGGGTGAATTCGGCTTCGCCGCCGGGGTTGAGCAGCCGCCGGTCGTGGAAGGCCTGCGCCGCACCCAGGATGATGTTGCCGTACACGTCGTGCTGGAAATGCTCGGCCGCCTGGTTGCCCACGCGCACCGGGCCCATGCCGCGGTAGCCGGCCAGCTGGGGCACGAAGTCTTCGGGCAGCTCGCATTCCAGGCCGATGCCGTAGAGAGGCTGGATGTGGCCTTCGCTCGCTTCGGCCACCACGCTGCTGAGCCAGCGCAGGTAGTCCTCCATGGTGGCGGTTTCCGAGAGGCTGTTGAGCGCGCGAACGACGAAGAACGCGTCGCGCAGCCAGCAGTAGCGGTAGTCCCAGTTGCGGCCGCTGTGGGCCGATTCTGGGATGCTGGTGGTCATGGCCGCCACGATGGCGCCGGTGTCTTCGTAGAGCGAGAGCTTGAGCGTGATGGCCGCGCGGATCACCGCGTCCTGCCACTCCAACGGCAGGGCCAGGCGCTGCGTCCACTGGCGCCAGTAGGCGATGGTGTCTTGCTCGTAGGAGCGGGCCGTGTCGGCGATGCCGGTGGGCAGGGCCTCGTCGGCGCCCAGCAGGAATTCGTAGCCGCGCGAGAGCACGAAGGGTTGGCCGGAGAGCACGTGCGAGAGCGGCGCGTCGGTGGTCAGGCGCAGCGTCAGGTCGGGGCCGACGAAGCGCACGTGGTGGCTGCCCTGGGTGATCTCGGGCCGCTCGCTGCCCCAGCCGAAGCGCAGGTTGGCGGTGACGCGGATGCGCGGCGAGCCCTTGACCGGCCGCACGCGGCGCACCAGCAGCATGGGTCGGAAGAACCGCGCCCGGGCATGGAAGCGCGGGGCGAAGTCGGTGATCTCGATGCTGTTGCCGGAATGGTCGGTGAGCCGCGTGCGCAGGACGGCGGTATTGGGCTCGTACCACTGGCGGCTTTCGGCCAGGTTCTCCAGCTCGATGGCGAAGCGGCTGCCCTCGTCGCCGGGCTGGATCAGGGCGTTGAACACCGGGTCGCCGTCGAAGCGCGGCATGCATGACCAGACGATGTGGCCCTGCGCATCGACCAGTGCGCTGATGGAGCAGTTGCCGATCATGCCCAGCTTGAGCGATGCATCGGCCGGCGGCGCGAAGCTCTCGGGCCGGGGCAGCAGCTCGCGCGCCACGCGGCGGGCCGCGGCTGGGGGTGGGGCGTGCGGTTGCTGGGCCGGCGCCGCCGCGGGCGCATCCGGTTGGGGCGGGGTGGGGGGCGTGGTGGTGCTCATGATGCGGGCAGGCCTTCGGGCGAGGCCATCTGGAAGATCCATTCGCGCAGCATGGTGGTGTCGTCGCAGCGGACTTGTGCCTGGGTCTCGCCCGGCCCCACCTTGATGCCGATGCCACCCAGCGCCAGCACGGCGGAGAAGCCGTGCTCGTCGGTCACGTCGTCGCCCGCGAAGACGGGGATGCGCCCTTCGAACGGCGCATGGCGCATGAAGTCGGCGATGGCGCGGCCCTTGTCGGGGCCGGCGGCCTTGATCTCCAGCACGCACTTGCCCTGCAGCAGTTCCAGTCCCGGCGTCTGGGCCATGGCGTGCGCCACGGCAGCGCGGCACTGCGCCTCCAGCTCGGGCGCCTGGCGGTAGTGCAGGGCCACGCCTGCGCTCTTGCGCTCCAGCACCAGCGCAGGGTAGCGCTCCAGCATGGGTTCGAGCACGCGCAGGGCCGGCGCGAGATCGGGCACGTTAACGCTGCCCTCCAGGCCGCTGCCCAGGCGGTACTGGGCGCCGTGTTCGGCCGCCAGGGGCAGTTTCAAGGGAGCAAGGAAGTGGTCGATGTCGACCTGACGGCGGCCGGTGACGATGGCCAGCGCGCCGTTCAGCTGCTGGTGCAGGTGCTCCAGCGCGGGGACGATGCCAGGGTGGACCTGCGTCGCATCGGGATGCGGCGCGATGTCGGCCAGCGTGCCGTCGAAGTCGAGGAAAAGCGCGTGGCGCGCTGTCAGCAACGGTAGCTTTTGCATTGCCGGTACCTTAGCAAATGGCGGTCCAGCGGGCTGTAGGCCATGGGCTATTCGTCGGCGGACGGGTCAGTGCGGGGCGGCTTCCAGGTGCTGCTCCAGGGCCTGGATGCGGGCGCGGCGGATGGCCTCGCCCACCTGCGGGCCGCCCAGGCCGGCGCGGGCGGCTTCGGCGGCGATGGGGCCGGTGGCCACGGCCCGGGCGGCGGCCAGGGCGGCGGCCAGGCGCGTGCGCTGGGGGTAGGGCGCTTCCTCGAAGCCCAGCCGGCCGCGCGCGTCGCATTCGCAGGCCAGCAGCACGTCGGCGAAGCGCTCGGGCTTGCGCAACGCGTCGCAGCGCTCCAGCAGGCGCAGCAGGGCGGCGGCGTTCAGCTCGCCGCTGCGGTGGATGTTGCCGTGCTCGCGGGCCACTACATCGGCGGTCTCGCGGCAGTCCACCGGCACGCGCAGGCGCTCGGCCACGGCCTGCAGCAGCCGGGCGCTGCGCGCCTCGTGGCCGATGTGGCGCGGCAGCACGTCGGCGGGCGTGGTGCCCTTGCCCAGGTCGTGCGTGAGGCAGGCGAAGCGCACGGCGAGCGGCGCCTGCAGGCGCGCGGCCATGTCCAGCACCATCATCAGGTGGATGCCGGTGTCCACCTCGGGGTGGTATTCGGCGCGCTGCGGCACGCCCCAGAGGCGGGCTACCTCGGGCAGCAGCACGGCGAGCGCGCCGCAATCGCGCAGCACCTCGAACATGCGCGAGGGGCGCGCTTCCATCAGGCCGCGGGCCAGTTCCTGCCAGACGCGTTCGGGCACCAGGTGGTCGGCTTCGCCCGCCGCCACCATCTCGCGCATGAGCTGCATGGTTTCGGGCGCGACGTGGAAGTCGGTGAAGCGCGCCGCGAAGCGCGCCACGCGCAGGATGCGCACCGGGTCTTCGCGGAAGGCGTCGGTGACGTGGCGCAGCACGCGCGCCTCGATGTCGCGCACGCCGCCATAGGGGTCAAAGAGCCCGGGAGCGCTTGCGCCGTGCGGGCCTTCTGCTATGGAATTGATAGTAATGTCGCGGCGCGAAAGATCTTCTTCCAGCGTCACGTCGGGCGCGGCATGCACGGCGAAACCGCGGTAGCCGGGGCCGCTCTTGCGCTCGGTGCGCGCCAGGGCGTATTCCTCGCGCGTCTCGGGGTGGAGGAAGACGGGAAAGTCGCGCCCCACGGCGAGGAAGCCCTCAGCTTCCATCGCCGCCGGCGTGGCGCCGACGACGACCCAGTCGCGGTCATGAACGGGGCGGCCCAGCAGCCGGTCCCGCACCGCGCCGCCCACCAAATAGATCTGCATGCGGGCAGTGTAGCCACGGCGCTCGCGTGCCTGCCGGGCGCCGGCCTGGCGTGCCTATAGTCGGCGCCTGGCCTTCGCCGGCTGTTTCACCATCATCTCCACCGCCATGACCACGCCTCCCACCATCACCATCGCCCAGATGAACCCCGACGGCAGCCTGCCGATTCCAGCGCCTGCCCCCGCCCCTGCAGCCGCGACGCCCGATGCCGCAGAGATGCTGCAGCGCATCGAGGCACTGCAGGACCGCGCGGATGCGCTGCAGGAGGTGCTGGACAAGCCGCTCAGCGCCATCCTGGCCGAACACGAGCGCGCCCAGGAGGCCGCGGCGGCCTGGGATGCGTTCGGCGCGATGTGGATGCTGTCGCAGCGTGCCATGCGCCGCGTGGCCATGGATCTGGCCGCCCAGCTGGGCGTGAGCGAGGAGGACGTGGTGCAGCGCGCCCTGGCCCATGCGCGCAATGTGCTGAACGTGGAGGACGGGGACCTGGGCGGCACCGTCGCTGCCGCGCAGCTGGCGCACATCGCGCGCCACAAGCCCTTCCTGCGCAAGCAGTTCCGGTAAGAACGTGAACACGTTCTAAGGCCGGGCGTGTGGCGCTGCGGTCAGGCCTGCGCGGGCCGCAGCCGGTACGGCTCCTCGAATTCGCGGAAATCGTTCTCGGCCAGCGCGCCCTGCACCCAGGCCTGCACGCCGGGCAGCGCCATCACCCGCTCCACATAGGCGGCGATGTGCGGCGGCACCGGCAGGCCGTAGGTGACGAGGCGGGCGCACACGGGCGCGAAGAAGGCGTCTGCGATGCTGAAGCTGCCCAAGAGCAGCGGGCCGCCGTGGGCCTCCAGCAGCTGTGTCCAGAGGGCGACCAGGCGCGCCACGTCGGCGCGCACGCCGGGTTGGTCTCGCCAGATGAGCGCGCCCACTTCCGGCAGGCGCGCCTCGATGTTCATCGGGCAGGCGCTGCGCAGGGCGCCGAAGCCGCTGTGCATCTCGGCGCAGGCGCTGCGGGCCATGGCGCGGGCGCGCACGCCGGCGGGCCAGAGGGCGAGGTCAGGGAATTGCTCGGCCAGGTATTCGGCGATGGCCAGCGTGTCCCACACCACCAGATCGCCGTGCACCAGCGCCGGCACCTTGCCCGTGGGCGAGACGGCGGCCAGGCGCTGCTTGAATGCGGAGCCGGCGTCGAAGCTGTCGAAGCGCACCAGCACCTCGTCGAAGGCGATGCCGGCCTGGCGCATCAGCACCCAGGGGCGCATGGACCAGGAGGAGTAGTTCTTGTTGCCGATATAGAGCTGCATCTGCTGCATGGCGGGGCCTCGGGGGATCGTGATGGGTGGCGGGATGGCCACTCTACGGCGCCTGCCGCGCGGCATGGTTGCCGTTTGGCCGCTCGATTGATGCGGTCCGCGCATCGGCGGGGGGCAGCCGCGCTAGATCGGCCAGACCACGCCGTTGTCGTTCAGGATGGCATCCAGCGGCCGGTCGTGCGCCTCGGGCTCGAAGTCTTCGATGAAGCCGTGCGTGAAGCCCAGGCCCACCGTGACGGGCGCCGGCTGCAGCGTGGCCAGCGTGCGGTCGTAGAAGCCGCCGCCATAGCCCAGCCGGTAGCCGCCGATGCCGTAGCCCACGCAGGGCACGAAGAGCAGGGTGGGCACGATGATCTCGGTGTCCTTCGGCTTGGGGATGCCGTAGGCGTCCTCTTCCATGGGGCAGCCCGGGTGCCAGGCATGAAAGGTGAGGGTCTTCGTTTGCTTGTTGACCACCGGCAGGCCGATGCGGCGGCGCTGCGGCTCGTCGAGCAGCTCGCCGTCTTCCTTCCAGCGATGCAGCGCGGGCAGGGGGTCGAACTCGCCCTTGATGGGCCAGTAGGCGCCGATGATGGTGTCGGGCCGGTCCACCAGCCAGATGCGCATCACGCGCTGCAGCAGGTCGGCGCGCTGTAGGCGATCGGGCAGGTTCAGGCGTTCTTCAATCAGGGCGCGGCGCAGGGCTGCTTTGTCCATCACATAATTCCCTCATGCTGATCCACAAGATTCTGACACCGCTTCTGGCCGCCACCGTGCTGGCCGCCACCGCGCCGCTTGCCGCAGCGCAAAACCGGGGCGACGAGGCCGTGCTGGAAATGCAGAAGGCCTACCGCAAGGGCGATCGCCAGGCGCTCACCAGCCTGCTGCCCTATGCCCGCGGCAACCCGCTGGAACCCTGGGCCGCCTACTGGGAGCTCAAGGCCCGCCTGCAGGACGCCTCGCCCGCCGAGGTGGCCGACTTCCTGCGGCGCTATGCCGGCACCTATCAGGAGGACCGTCTGCGCAACGACTGGCTGCTGCTGCTGGGCCAGCGGCGCGACTGGGGCCAGTTCGCAGACCTGCACGCCGCCTACCGCATGGGCGACGACCGCGAGGTGCGCTGCTATGCCATCACCATTGACCACATCAAGGGCGCGGCCCCGGCCAGTGCGGCCGGCGAGGTGCTGCGCCTCTGGTATGCCCAGCGCGACGGCGACGACGGCTGCACCAATGCCGCGTCCGAGCTGTTCGCCAGCCGCAAGATCAAGTCCCTCGACATCTGGCGCAAGGCCCGCCTGGGCGCTGATGCCAACCGCTCGCGCGTGGTGCGAGACGCCGTCGGCATCGTCGCGCCCGAGGCCCTGCCGCAGCTGCGCGACGTGCTGGACAACCCCATCAAATATCTCACGGGCCGCGCCAGCGCCAGCACCCAGGTCAGCCACGAGCTGGTCGTGCTGGCCCTCGTCCGGCTG
>JBHIWE010000056.1:0-19932 GCA_041987645.1 Acidovorax sp.
GGGCGGCTGGCCGCGCAGGGGCAGCAGGTGCTGATCCATCCAGTCGGCCAGGCCCAGCGCGTGGGTCTGCGCGGGCGGGGGCAGCAGCAGGGCGATGGTTTCGGCCAGGTCACCCACGGCGTCGTAACTTTCGTCGAACAGCCATTCGGGCAGGCCCGCCGCCTCGCGCGCGAAGGTGCGCAGCAGCTTGGTGGGCACCAGCTGGCGCGGCTTGCCGCCGGCCAGGAAATACACGGCCCAGGCCGCATCGCCCGGCGCGGCGGCGCGCAGATAGGCCTGCAGCGCAGCCTGCTTGGCGAGGCTGGAGGTGCTGGCGTCCAGCGCGTGGTAGAGCGCAGCGAAGTCCTTCATGGGCCGGGCGCCTCCGGGTCTGCGTTGGATTCCGGTGCAACCTCACCCGGTGCAGACGGCTGCTCGTCCTCGTCACCGTATTCGGTGTGGAAGGATTGCGCATCCAGCCCCTGCTCGCGCAGCCAACGCACCAGGATGGACACGCTGCCGTGGGTCACGAAGACGCGCTCGGCCCCGGTCGCGCCGATGGCCGACTGCAGGCCCGGCCAGTCGGCATGGTCGGACATGACGAAGCCCCGGTCCACCCCGCGCCGCCGCCGCGTGCCGCGCAGCTGCATCCAGCCGCTGGCGAAGGCGTCGGAATGGCGGGCGAAGCGGCGCATCCACGGCGTGCCCTGGGCCGAGGGCGGTGCCAGCACCAGCGCCGTCTTCAGCAGTTGGGGCGTGACCTCGGGATCGGTGGCGCGCAGCGTGGGCGGCAGATCGACGCCGACCGCGCGATAGACGGCGTTGAGCGGCTCCACCGCGCCGTGGACCACGATGGGCCCGATGCTGCGGTCCACCCCGTGCAGGATGCGCTGGGCCTTGCCGAAGGCGTAGCAGAAGAGCACCGAGGGGCGCCCCTCCTGCGCGTTGGCGCGCCACCAGGCGTCGATGCCGGCGAACAGCTCCGCCTGCGTGGGCCAGCGGTAGATGGGCAGGCCGAAGGTGGATTCGGTGATGAAGGTGTCGCAGCGCACGGGCTCGAACGGAGTGCAGGTGCCGTCGTCCTGGGTCTTGTAGTCGCCCGAGGCGACCCAGACGCGGCCCGCGTGCTCCAGCCGCACCTGGGCCGAGCCCAGCACGTGGCCGGCCGGATGCAGCGAGAGCTTGACTCCGTGGTGGTCGATGGCCTCGCCGTACGCCAGCGTCTGCAGGTCGATGCCCGAGCCCAGACGCTGGCGCAGTGTGCCGGCGCTGTCGGTGTGCGCCAGGTAGTGCGCGTGGCCCATGCGGGCATGGTCGGAATGGCCATGCGTGATGACCGCGCGCTCCACCGGCCGCCAAGGGTCGATGTAGAAGTCGCCAGCCGGGCAATACAGGCCCTGGGGCCGGGCGACGATGAGGTCTCCGGCCGACTCGCCGCCGGGCTGCTGCGGAGGGCTCAGCGCGGCAGGCGGCATGGAGTCACGAAAAGGGAGCAGCGCCCCGACGCACCCTGCCTGACCCCACGACCCAATGCCGTGTACGTAGTGAACGGTGCCTTCTGCGCTTGCATGCCGAGATTCTGGCGGGGCCTTTTCGGGCAGTGCGGCGGGCGCCGCCGCACGGTGATGTCAGCCGCCGCCTACGGGTGCTCGCGTCCACGCCAGCGCACGCCGTTTTCCTACCTGAGTCGGGTGCACGTCCACCACAGGATGGGCACCCCGTTCGGCGCTCCTCCACAACACCGAACCCTCTCCCCTCCCACCAGAAGGACCCCTCGCCATGAGCATGAACACCGCCACCGCTTCCTCGCAACCTGGCCGCAAGGTCGCCATCCTCGTCACCGACGGCTTCGAACAGGTCGAGCTGACCAGCCCCCGCGACGCGCTGCAGCAGGCCGGCGCGCAGACCACGGTCATTTCGCCCCAGGCCGATAGCGTGCAGGGCTTCAACCACGACGAGAAGGCCGACCGCATCAGCGTCGATCTGCCGCTCTCCCAGGCCCGGGCGGACGACTTCGACCTGCTGGTGCTGCCTGGCGGCGTACTCAATGCCGACACCCTCCGCACCGAGGAAGCGGCCCAGGCCTTCGTGCGCGCCTTCGACGAGGCCGGCAAGCCGATCGCCGTGATCTGTCACGGGGCCTGGCTGCTGATCGACGCCGGCCTAGTTCAAGGCCGCACCCTGACGAGCTGGCCCAGCCTGGCGACCGATCTGCGCAATGCCGGCGCCACCTGGGTGGACCAGGAAGCCTGCGTGGACGGCCGCTGGATCAGCAGCCGCAAGCCGGACGACCTGCCCGCCTTCAACGCGCGGCTGCTGGAGTGCGTGCGCTGAAGCCCAGGTCCATCCCCCGGCTTGCGCTACGGGACGACAGCGGGCGTAAGCGTCGTCCCACGCAGCGGAATGGTGGCGCGCACCACCATCAGCGCCATGGCCGTGCACCGCGCGGTTTCCATCGCTGATCACACCATGCCTGCTTCTTCCGCTGCACGCAGCACCGCCGCGCCCCGCCGCAAAACGCCCCCCGCATCCACCGTGAAGGCCAGCGGCGCCCCGCGCCGCCCCAGCCAGGCACGCATCCGCACGGCACTCAAGGACGTGTTCGGGCTGAGCAGCCTGCGTCCCGGCCAGCGCGAGGTGATCGAACGCGTGCTGGAGGGCGAAAACACCCTGGCCATCATGCCGACCGGCGCGGGCAAGTCTCTGTGCTACCAGCTGCCGGCCGTGCTGACCGACACGCGCACCGTCGTCGTCTCGCCGCTGATCGCGCTCATGCGCGACCAGTGCGATTCGCTGCGCGCCTGCGGCGTGGCCGCCGTGCAGCTGCACAGCGCACTTTCCACCGCCGAAACCCAACAGGCGGAAGCGGCCATCGGCGACGGTAGCGCCCGCATCATCCTCACCACGCCCGAGCGCCTCAAGGACGCCGCCTTCATGGACCTGCTCTGCGGCAGCGGCCCGGTGGGACTGCTGGTGGTGGACGAGGCGCACTGCATCTCGCAATGGGGGCACGACTTCCGCCCCGCCTTCCTCGACATCGCCCAGGCCCTGCCGCGCCTGGGCCGCCCGCCCGTGCTGGCGCTGACGGCCACCGCCGCCGGCGCCGTGGCGCAGGACATCCGCCGCCAGCTGGGCATTCCGGCCGCCGGCGTGCTCGACACCGGCACCTACCGCCCCAACCTGCGCTTCCACGCCGCGCAACTGACCACCGAGGCCGAGAAGAACGACTGCCTGCTGCGCACCGTGCGCGAAGCCAGCGGCTCGGGCATCGTCTATGCGGCTACGGTCAAGGCGGCCGAGGCCGTCCATGCGCTGCTGCTTTCCAAGGGCGAGTCCGCGGGCCTCTATCACGGCCGCATGCCGTCGGCCGAGCGCAGCGCGGCGCAGGACGGCTTCATGCGCGGCGACACGCGCGTCATCGTCGCCACCAACGCCTTCGGCCTGGGCATCGACAAGCAGGACGTGCGCTTCGTCGTCCACTACCAGATGCCGGGCGGGCTCGACGCCTACTACCAGGAAGCCGGCCGCGCCGGCCGCGACGGCCAGCCCGCCGACTGCACCCTGCTCTACTTGCGCAAGGACAAGGCCGTGCAGCAGTTCTTCCTCGCTGGGCGCTACCCCACGCTGGAAGACCTCTCCGCCCTCTACGAAGCGCTGCAGGACCCGCCGCCCGGCAACAGCGCCGGCTGGGACCTGGACAGCCTGCAGGGTGTGCTGGACCGCCCGCGCCCCAAGCTGCAGGTGGCGCTCAGCCTGCTGCGCCGACGGCGCATCGCCGTGCAGAACGCACGGGGCCACGTCACGCTGCGCAGCCAGGACCTGAGCGCGGACGCCCTGGCCGAGCTGGTCGACGACTACGTGCAAAAGCGCGAGCACGACCAGGAAGCGCTGGAGCGCATGGTCATCTACGCGCAGACCGGCCGCTGCCGCTGGCAGCTGCTGCTCTCCTACATGAGCCAGAACGACGAGGCGGAACCCTGCGGCGTCTGCGACAACTGCCGGCGCATGGCCCAGGCCCAGGCCGAAGCCCAGCGTGCGCTGTCGCCCCACCCCGTGGCGCCTGAAGCCGCACCGGCACCTACCGACGCCGTGCGGCGTGCCACGGCCAGCCGTGCGGCGCGCCCCGACCGCAAGGCTGCGGCTGAAACCATGGGCGCCGTTGCGGCGCACAAGCTGCACCCCTTCGCGGGCGGCACACAGGTCCCGACCAGCGCTGACACGGCGCCCCCCACGCAGCAAGCCGCAGTCTTGGCGGCCGCCACGCCCCCCTTCGAACTCGGGGCGCTGGTGCGCGTCAAGCGCTATGGCGAAGGCACGGTGACCGCATTCGATCCGCAATCGGTCACCGTGTCCTTCGCGGACGGCAGCCGGCGCTGCTTCCATCCCGACTTCGTGCGCCGCGCCCGCAAACGCCGCACGGTCGCGGCCAACGATCCGGCTGTGGTGGACAGCGCTGTGGCCCTTGCAGGGGCAGGCGCCGAGGAGCCCGAACTGCGCAGCGCCTAGAGATCAACGCACGGGCTCAGGCCCGCCGTCCACCGGCTCAGGCTCCAGCAGCACACGCAGGCGGACCAGATCATCGGGCGTATCCAGGTCGAAGACATGCCCCGGATCGCTGCATGGCAGGCGCAGCACCTGCGCGGCATGACGGGCCATCCAGTGGCGCACGCCCTGGTCGCCCGGCTGGCTGCGGATCTCTTCGACGGCCTGCCACGACAGCAGCACCGGATGGCCCTGCACGCCCTCCACGGTCGGCACCAGGGCCTGCACCCCCGCGGGCCGCGACGCCCAGGCCTGCAGCAGCGGGTGCAAGGGTGCCGCGGTGAGCAACGGCAGATCGGCCAGCACGAGCATCAGGTCCCGGCCCGGATGGCGGGCGGCATGGGCCTGGAGCGCCAGGCGCTGCGAATCCACCAGTGTGGAGCCGTGCGCGGCATGCCGCAGCGGCTGCGCCCCGGCCGCCGCGGCCAAGGGCTGCAGCACATCGGCATACGGCCCCAGCACCACGCTGATCTCGGCCACGCCGGCCTGCCGAAAGGCCTGGGTCAGCCGTTCGAGCAGGCTCTTGCCGCCGATGCGCAGCGCGGCCTTGGGCCAGCCGCCCATGCGCCGACCCAGGCCGGCAGCGAGGACGATGGCGCAGGGCGGCAATGGGCTCAAAGGATGTCGTTCAGGCTCGTGCAGCGGCATGCCCGCATTGTCGTCACGCGGCATGCAGTGGCTTGGCGGCGGCCACCCGAGCCTGCGTGGCGATCGGCACGCCGTTCTTGGCCGCCACCACCTCCGCCATGATGGACAGGGCGATTTCCGCGGGCGTCCGGCTGCCGATGTAGAGCCCGGCCGGGCAGTGCAGCGCCTGCAGATCGGCGCTGGAAAGGCCGAAATGCGTCTGCAGCCGTTCGGCGCGCAGCGCGGCATTGCGGCGCGAGCCAATGGCGCCGACGTAGAAGGCGCGCGACTGCAGCGCGTCGATCAGGGCCAGGTCGTCGAGCTTGGGGTCGTGCGTCAGGGCCACCACGGCGGTGCGGGGATCGGGCCGCAGGCGCAGGATGAGGTCGTCGGGCATTTCGTGGCTGAGCGTGGCCCCCGGCACGCACCAGGTGGCGCGGTGCTCGGCGCGCGGGTCGCAGACGATGACCTCAAAGCCCAGGCCCAGCGCCATCTGGCAGAGGAAGGCCGAAAGGTCGCCCGCACCAATCACGACGAGCCGTGCGCGCGGCCCGAAGGTGCTGCGCAGCGTGCCGGCCTGGGTATCAAGCCGCGGCGGGCCTTCCGGCCCCGCAGGCTCCAGCGCCACGCCACCGGTGCGCAGGTCCAGCAGGCGTGCTGTGTGTTCGCGGCGCTGGCAGGCGCCGAGCAGTTCCGCCAGCTGGCTGCGGGCGGAAAGCGGCTCGGCCACCAGCTCCATCGTGCCGCCGCACGGCAGCCCGAAGCGATGTGCCTGGTCGGCCGAAATGCCGTAGCGCAGCACGGTGGGCAGCCCCGTGGCGCTGAGCGAGGCCACGCCGCCCTGATGGATGTGGTCGATCAGGTCGTCCTCGATGCAGCCGCCCGACACCGAACCCACGGTCTCACCGCGTTCGTTGATGGCCATGAGGGAGCCGGGCGGCCGGGGCGCCGAGCCCCAGGTACGCACCACCGTGACGAGCACGGCGGGCATGCCCGCCGCCACCCAGGCGCTGGCGCTGCGCAGCACGCGGCTGTCCAGGTCATCCATGGCAGCGCCGCCCGTGCCATGGCCGGCGGGATTCTGCGCAGGCGTGCCCGGTTCCATGCCGGGCCTCATGCCACGGGCGGCAGGCTGCCGATCAGCTTGTCGAGCGTGACCGGATAGTCCCGCACGCGCACGCCGGTCGCGTTGTGGACGGCATTGGCGATGGCCGCGCTCACGCCGCAGATGCCGAGCTCGCCCACGCCCTTGGCCTTCATGGGCGATGCGCGCGGGTCGGGCTCGTCCAGGAAAACGACGTCCTGGTGCGGAATGTCCGCATGCACCGGCACCTCGTAGCCGGCGAGGTCGTGGTTCACGAAGAAGCCCAGGCGCGTGTCCACGGCCAGCTCCTCCATCAGCGCCCCGCCCACGCCCATGGTCATGGCGCCGATCACCTGGCTGCGCGCCGACTTGGGGTTGAGGATGCGGCCCGCCGCGCACACGGCCAGCATGCGGCGCACGCGCACCTCGCCCGTGAAGGCGTCCACGCCCACTTCGACGAAGTGTGCGCCGAAGGTGGACTGCTGCGTCTGCTGCTCCAGCACGCCGAATTCGATGCCGTCCTCGGCCGTCAGTTCGGCGTCGCGGGCGGCGTCGGCCAGGGGCAGGCTGCGGCCGCCGGCCAGGACCTGCCCGTCGGCGAAGCGCGCGGCGGCCGGGTCCAGGCCCAGCTTGCCGGCCACGGCCTCGCGCAGCTTCACGCAGGCGGCATAGACGCCGGACGTGGCGCTGGCAGCGCCCCACTGGCCGCCCGAGCCGGACGAGACGGGAAAGTCCGAATCGCCCAGCCGCACCGCGACGCGCGAGAGCGGCACGCCCATCATCTCGGCGGCGGTCTGGGCGATGATGGTGTAGCTGCCGGTGCCGATGTCCGTCATGTCGGTCTCCACCGTGATGTGGCCCTCGCCGTCCAGCCGCACGCGCGCGGCCGACTTCGTCACCGGCGCGCCGCGATAGGCCGACGCCACGCCCATGCCCACCCACCAGCGGCCGTCGCGGCGCTGCGCCGGGCGCGCGCTGCGATCGCTCCAGCCGAAGCGCTCGGCGCCCAGGCGCAGGCACTCCACCAGCTGGCGTTGCGAGAACGGCTTCACGGGGCGCTCGCCCGTGGCGCCCTTGGGGCGCTTCTCGCCGGTGGTGTCGGGCACGACCTGCGTGTCGTTGCGGATGCGCAATTCCACCGGGTCCATGCCGAGCTCGTCGGCCAGCTCATCCATGGCGATCTCCAGTGCCATGTGGCCGGTGGCCTCGCCCGGCGCGCGCATGGAATTGGCCTCGGGCAAGTGCAGTTCGGCCAGGCGCGTGGCGGTCATCCGGTGGGCGCCCGCATAGAGCCGGCGGGTCTGATCGACCGCGCTGTCGGCCTTGCCGCCGGGCAGGTCGCCTGACCAGCATTCGTGCCCGATGGCGGTGATCTTGCCGTCCGACTCCGCGCCGATGCGCACACGCTGGATGGTGGCCGGGCGGTGCGTGGTGTTGTTGATCATCAGCGGGCGCTGCAGCGCCACCTTCACCGGCCGCTTCGCCGCGCGTGCGCCCAACGCGGCCAACAACGCGTCGGCCCGCAAAAACAACTTGCCGCCGAAGCCGCCGCCGATGAAGGGCGACACCAGCCGCACCTTGTCCTTGGGAATGCCCAGCGTGGCGGCCAGCTCGCGCCGGCCCCAGGCGATCATCTGGTTGGAGGTCCACACCGTAAGCGCATCGCCCTGCCAGGCGGCGACGGTGGCGTGCGGCTCCATCATGGCGTGCGACTGGTCGGGCGTGGTGTAGCTGGCGTCCACCTGCACGGCGGCGGCGGCGAAGGCGCCGGCGAAATCGCCCACGGCCGTGTCGGGCGCATCGCCGTTGATGTCTTCGGGCGGGGTGGCCCCGTCCTTGGCGGCAGCCAGGTCGTAGCGGCCGGGTGCGCGCTCGTAATCCACGCGCACCTGCTGCGCAGCGGCGCGGGCCTGCTCGAAGGTCTCTGCGACCACCAGCGCCACGGCCTGGTGGTAGTGATCGACCTGCGGGCCGGCCAGCAGCGGCGCGGTGTTCATCTTGCCCTGGCCCAGTTGGCCGGCCGACTGCGCGGTGACGACGGCCAGCACGCCGGGCGCGCGGCGGGCATCGGCCAGGTCAATGCTGCGGATGCGGCCGCGGGCGATGGCCGCGCCCACGACGAAGCCGTAGGCCGCGTGGGGCGCCACATCGTGCCGTTCATAGGCGTAGGGCGCGGTGCCGGTGGTCTTGAGCAGCCCGTCGATGCGGTTCACCGGCTGGCCGACGACCTTGAGCTGGTCGATGGGATTCTTGGTTGCGGGGGTGTCGAACTTCATGGCGGTCAGCTCCGGGCCTGGGACAGGGCTGCAGCCAGCGTGCGCTCGGCCAGGGGCAGCTTGAATGCGTTCTCGTGGGTGGGGCGGGCGCCGTCCAGTAGCCGATCGGCCACGGCGCGGGCGCCCTGGCGCATCGCGGTTTCGGCGGCTTCCACCCGCCAGGGCTTGTGCGCCACGCCACCCAGCGCCACGCGGCCCGAGCCATCGCGCTGCACGATGGCCGCGACCGACACCAGCGCGAAGGCATAGGAGGCACGGTCGCGCACCTTGCGATAGACGTGGGTGCCACCCACCGGCGCGGGCAGGCTCACCGAGGTGATGAGCTCGCCCGGCTGCAGGGCGGTCTCGATGTGCGGGGTGCTGCCGGGCAGCCGGTGGAAATCCGCGATGGGAATGACGCGGGCAGCGCCGTCGGCGCGCACCGTCTCCACCGTGGCGTCGAGCACACGCATCGCCACGGCCATATCGCTCGGGTGCGTGGCGATGCAGTCGGCGCTGGCGCCGATCACCGCATGCTGGCGGCTGAACCCACCGATGGCGGAGCAGCCGCTGCCGGGCTGGCGCTTGTTGCAGGGCATGTGGGTGTCATAGAAATACGGGCAGCGCGTGCGCTGCAGCAGGTTGCCACCGGTGGTAGCCATATTGCGCAGCTGGCCCGAGGCGCCGGCCACCAGCGCCCGCGTGAGCACGCCGTAGTCCCGCCGCACGCGGGGGTGAGCGGCCAGGTCGCTGTTGCGCACCAGCGCACCGATGCGCAGGCCGCCCTGGGGCGTGGGCTCGATGGTGTCGAGGCCGATGCCGTTCACATCCACCAGATGGACGGGCGTCTCGATCTGGAGCTTCATCAGGTCCAGCAGATTGGTGCCGCCGGCGATGAACTTGGCGCCGGGCCGGGCGGCCACCGCTGCGGCGGCCTGTGCGGCAGAGCCCACGCGTTCGTAGCTGAAGGGTTTCATTTCTCAAGCCTCCGCGACTTCGATGATCGCATCCACGATGTTGGAATACGCGCCGCAGCGGCAGAGGTTGCCGCTCATGCGTTCACGCAGCTCCTCGGCCGACAGCAGCGGCTGGGCCACGATGTCCGCGCTGACATGGCTGGGCGCGCCGCGGCGCAGCTCGTCGAGGGCGCCCACGGCCGAGCAGATCTGCCCCGGCGTGCAGTAGCCGCACTGGTAGCCGTCGTGCCGCACGAAAGCCGCCTGCAGCGGGTGCGGCGCAGCCGGCGTGCCGAGGCCCTCGATGGTGGTCACCTGCGCGCCCTGATGCATCACCGCCAGGCTCAGGCACGACACCACGCGCCGGCCGTCCACCAGCACGGTGCAGGCGCCGCACTGGCCGTGATCGCAGCCCTTCTTGGTACCCGTCAGGCGCAGGTGCTCGCGCAAGGCATCCAGCAGGGTGGTGCGGGTATCGACGGTGAGCTGCCGGGCCGCGCCGTTGACGTTCAGGGCGACGAGGGCCTGCACGGGCAGCCCTTCATCGAGCCCCGCAGCAGCCGGCGTGTCCGCCGAGGCCGGAACGGCCGAGGCAGCGGCGGAAGATGCGCTGGCGATCAGCAGATCGCGCCGCGAGAGAGGAAAGGGGGCGTTGTGGTCCATGGGCGTTCCGATGGTGTCTTTTCGCGTTTCGTGGGCGGGGCGCAGGGCATGCCGGGCAGAGGCGAAGCGTCGCGCCGGCTGCCCGGGCGGCCTGTAGGCGGGGTGCTGAAACTGCCGTGGTCAGCCTGGGCCAAGAAAGCGTCGCGCATCAATAGATACCCTGGTTAACTAAAACCCTGCAGCACTTAGCATTCGCGGGACCAGGTCCTGAGCCCATGCCGGGCGAAAAACACGAGGAGACACGCCATGAACGCGCCCATCCGCCAGGCAGGGCCCGGCCCGCAGCAGGCCGCCACAGCGCTGCAGGACTTGAGCCGGGCGCTGCTGGCGCTGACCGGGCTGGCGCAGGGAAGCCGCCCGCATGCGCTGCTGGCCGATGCCATGCAGGTGCTGCGCGGCCTGGTGCCGTTCGATGCGGCCTGGTGGGGCGAAGTCTCTCAGGGCAGCGCCGGCGACGCGCCGCGCAACTGGCTACACGGCAGCATCGGCCTGAGCCGGGGCTTCGCCGACGAGTGGAACCGGCTGGCCGTGGCGGACGACTTCGCGCGGCATTCCATGCAGCAGCTCGGGACGGTGATCCGCGAGCACGAGGTGCCGGTGAGCCACGCCGACGCGCAGGCGCTGATCGCCTTCAGCGAGCGCCACGGGCTGCACCGCTGCATGGCCACCACCGTGGAGCTGCCGCGCAGCGGCCTGCTGTTCTTCATCTCGCTCTACCGGCCCGAGACGCAGCCACCGTTCTCCGACGCGCAGGCCCTGCTGCTGGGCGAATTCACGCGCCACCTGCTGTGCCATTGGAGCCATGCGCTGCAGCGCTGGGCGCCCGGCTCGGCCCAGCCCCTCTGGGACAGCTATGCGCTGGCAGAGCCCGGCGGCGCCCTGCTCTTCGCCGGCCTGCGCATGGGGAAGGCTCTGGCCGAGGCCTACCCGGAATGGCGCGGCGGCGCCTTGCCCGAGGACCTGCGCCAGAGCGCAGCGCGTCTGCCCTGCACGGTCGTCCCGCCCGCGGCGCGGCATCGCTTCCGGCTGGAGGCCTGCGGGCCGCTGGTGGCCGTGAGCCTGCCTTCGCGCGGCGCAGGCTCGCCGCTGGCGCCCCGCGAAATGAGCGCCGCCACGCTGTACGCGCACGGCCAGTCGTACAAGGACATCGCGGCCACGCTGGGATTGAGCCCCGCCACCGTGCGCACCTACCTGCGCAGCGCCTACGCCGCCCTGGGTGTGCGCAACAAGATGGAACTGATGGCGGCGCTGCGCCGGGGCTGACGCGGTCGGGGCCTCACTCCCGGCCGGCCGCCGGGCATGGGACTTTCCCTTCCCGTCTGCATTTGCAGGGGATGCAGGCCGGAGCGCGCTGCCTATCGTGACGCCCGGAGCCGAAGCCCGGCTTCGATCGTCACGACACAACCACAAGGAGACTTCGCCCATGACCCAATACACCACGACGGCAGGAGCCGTTGGCACGCTCATGGCCGTGCTGCTTTCGGCCTGCGGCGGCGGCAACGGGGGCGACCCCGTGGCCGTGCAGCCGCTGGCCCAGGCCTGCCCCGCCTTCAAGCCCACCGGCCTGCCCCACGGCGCCGTCGTCACCGGCACCGAGATCCGCGCGGCGCAGGGCGCATTGCCCGACGTCTGCATCGTGCGCGGCAAGATCGTTTCGTCGCCCCAGTCCACCATCAACTGGGCGGTGGAGCTGCCCGCGCAAGGCGTGTGGAACGGCAAGACGCTCACCGTGGGCGGCGGCGGACTGGACGGCTTCATCCCCACCGACGATCCGTTCTACCAGAGCCTGGTCGGCCCCTCGGCCGGCCCCTATGTGCGCATGAGCTCGGATTCGGGCCACCAGAGCCGCGGCTTCGAATGGGCCAGGGACGACGTGGCGCTGCGCAACCATGCCTACGACGCCAACCACTTCGTGCTGGGCGTGGGCACCGCCATCGCCACCAGCTTCTACGGCAAGGCGCCCACCAAGCGCTACCACCTGGGCCATTCCAACGGCGGCCGCTCGGGGCTGATCTCCACGCAGAAATACCCGCAGGACTACGACGGCGTGGTCGCCATGGAGCCGGCCATCGCGCAGCAGGCCCACCAGGTGAACCTGGGCCCCAACGTGATCCGCCACATCTTCCAGGACCGCGCCAACTGGCTCAGCCCCACCAAGATCGCTCTCTACGCCAAGGCCGAGACCGCCGCCTGCGATGCGCTGGATGGTCTCAAGGACGGCATCATCGGCAACGTCGAAGCCTGCAACTACGTGCCCACCGACCTGCTGTGCCAGGGCGCCGACAGCGACAGCTGCCTGACCGCCGGGCAGATCGAATCCATCCGCCTGATCTACGCCTCGCAGAACACGCAGGTGCCGCAGTCGCGCGGCGCCACGGGCTACCCGCGCTACGGCCGCGGCGGCAGCGCGACCAGCGACTGGGGCGCCTACATGTTCGGCACCAGCTTCGAGGCGCGCGATTCCTTCAACCACATGGCCGTGACCGAGGCCGCCAAGGTGGTCGAGGGCCGCACCGACGTGGATGTGCTGCGCCACGACCCGCTGCAGTTCAAGGCCCAGTACCTGCGGCTGGCCGAAATGATCGACGGCACTGACCCAGACCTCTCCGCCTTCGCCGACAAGGGCGGCAAGCTGCTGATCTGGTATGGCCTCTCGGACACCTGCGTCTCGCTCTACCGCACGGCCCAGTACTTCGACAGCGTGAAGCAGACCCTGGGCACGAGCAAGGTGCAGAGCTTCGCCCGCATGCTGACCTCGCCTTCGGTGGGCCACAACCTCGACGGCCCCGGCCCGCGCCCGGTGGACCTGCTGGCCGCGCTCGACACCTGGGTGGCGAGCGGACAGGCGCCTGACCGGCTCGTGGCCACCACCGTGCCCGCCACCGGCAGCAACGCGCCCGCCCAGCAGCGGCCGGTGTGCGAATACCCCAAGTTCCCGCGCTACAACGGCTCGGGCGACCCGACCAAGGCCGAGAGCTTCACCTGCTCGGCCGCCTGATGCGGTCATGAAATCGCTCCCTGCGCCATAGAGCGGCAGGGAGCAAAAAAGCCCCCGGCAGCGCAGACGGCTGCCCGGGGGCTTTGTCGTTTGTTTCCGGCTCAGCGGCGGCGGTAGGCTTCAGCGGCTGCCGGCGTGCCGGCCGCACGCTTGGCCTGGAACTTCTTCCAGAGGAAGCCGGCGACGGCCATGAGGATCATCTTGCGCATGGAGGTTTCCTTTTCAGAGAGAGCCTCCATGTTCGCGGCGAAAGCTGCGCAGGCCTGTAGGAAGCCCCGGCGGCGCCCTGTCGGCCCGCAGGCGCGGGCGCCGTCAGCCTGGGAACCGGGTCAAGGGTCTTAGCGGTCGAGAGCGGCCGCCACCCAGTCGCACAGCGCGCTGCGCGGGTCCTCGAAGCCGTGGATGGCGCTGAAGTGGTGGGCATCCGGCTGCTCCAGCAAGTCGGCCTGGTTGCCCGCAGCCAGCCAAGCATCGCGCCAGGCCAGGGACTGGCGGGCGAACTCCGGCTGTTCCAGGCCGCCCCAGGTCAGCAGCACCGGTGTAGGCGAGGGGCGCACGTGATGCACGGGGGAACAGCGCCGCATGGTGTCCTCCGTGAGCTGGATCTTGGGCTGCAGGAAGCTGTAGCGCAGCGGCGCCAGGTCGTAGAGGCCGCTGGCCATCACCGCCCCTTTGAAAGGGTCCTGCGGCAGGCCGTAGTCACGCTCCCATGCGGTCTGCAGGCACATGGCCGCCAGGTGCCCGCCGGCGGAGCTGCCGCCCACGGCCACGCGCTGCGGGTCGCCCCCGTATTCCGCGATGTGCCGCAGCACCCAGGCGCAGGCGGCACGCATCTGGCGCACGATCTCATCGACAGTGACGGCCGGGCACAGCGCGTAGTCGGGCACCACCACGGTGATGCCGCGCTGCACCAGGCCCAGCGCCACGCAGCTGAAATCGGCCGCCGAGAGCGCGCGCCAGTAGCCGCCGTGGATGAAGATGAAGACGGGCGCACCGGCGGCATCCGGCGAATCGGCGGGGAAGATATCCAGCGTCTCGGCGCGGGTCGGGCCGTAGGGAACGCCCAGCCGGCAGGGCAGCACGGCACGCGCATGGGCGCTGCGCTGCTGGTAGTGGCGCATCTCGGCGGCGCGGTCGGCCACGGGGATGGCCGTGTCGTACTGCGCGTCGATCTGCTCCTGCGTGGCGAAGTCGCGGTAGAGCACGGTCGCGGCCTTCAGTCGGGGATGACGGCGGTGACTTCGATCTCGACCTGGGCCCGGTCCTCGATCAGGCCCGCGACCTCCACCGCCGTCATCGCGGCGTTGAAGCTGCCGATGATCTCGCGGAAAGCGCGGCCGATGTCCGGGTAGGCGGCCACGTAGGCCTTGCGGTCGGTCACGTACCAGGTCATGCGCACGATGTGCTCGGGGCGTGCGCCGCCTTCGGCCAGCACGGCGACCACGTTCTGCAGCGCCTGGCGCACCTGGCCGGCGAGGTCGTCGGTGTGGAAGACGCCTTCGGCATCCCAGCCGATCATGCCGGCCACGAACACCATGCGGCCGCGTGCCGTGACGCCGTTGGCGTAGCCGCGCGGACGGGGCCAGCCGGGGGGAAGAAGAGTCTGCATGGATGTCTCCGAAAAAAGGGGATGCGGCGAGGCCCCGCTGGCCCCCGTTGCGTCAGCGCGGCAGCCGCGCCAGGGCCTCGCGCACGTCGTCGGGCAGCGCGCGGGCCTTGTGAGTCTTGAGGTCGGTGGCCACCAGCACCTGGCGCGAGCGCATGCGCTCTTCCTCGCCGGCGCGGCAGTGCATCGCCAGGGTGATGGAGCTGTTGCCCACGCGCTCCACGGCCAGGCCCAGGGTCACGTCATCGCCCATGCGGCTGACGGCACGGAATTCGCACTCCAGCCGCACGATGGGCAGGCCGATGCGCCGGGGCCCGAGCAGGCCCGAATACGACACGCCCAGGCAGTCGTTGAACCAGTCCTCGACCAGCCCGTTGAGCATGACGAGGTATTGCGGGAAGAACACGATGCCGGCCGGATCGCAGTGCGCGAAGCGGATGCGCAGCGGGCGCTCGAAGACCAGGGGCGAATCCGGTGCGGCGGCGCCGGAGGCCACGGACGGTTCGGGAGAAAAAGCGGTCAGGGAACTCATACACCAATGTACTGCTGCCACAGGTCCGGATCGGCTGCCAGCGCGGCGGAGTCGCCCTGCCAGACCACGCGCCCGCGCTGCACGATGGTGTGGCGGTCGGCCAGCCCGATCAGGCGCTGCACGTATTTGTCGATCACCAGGATGCTCTGGCCCTGCGCGCGCAGCTGGGCCAGGCAGCGCCAGATCTCCTCGCGCACCAGCGGTGCCAGGCCCTCGGTGGCCTCGTCGAGCACCAGCAAGTAGGGGTTGGTCATCAGCGCCCGGCCGATGGCCAGCATCTGCTGCTCGCCGCCCGAAAGCTGGTTGCCCATGTTGCGCGAACGCTCGGCCAGCCGTGGGAAGAGCGCATAGACGCGATCGAGCGTCCACGGCTCGGGCGACTGGTTGCGGTTGGCGCCGAAGGCACGCAGGTTCTCGGCCACCGAGAGGTTGGGGAAGATCTGCCGCCCCTCGGGCACCACCGCCAGCCCCATGCGGGCGATGCGATCGGGCTCCAGCCGCTCGATGCGCTCGCCGCGGAAACGCACCGTGCCGCCGCGCGCGCGCACCAGGCCCAGCACCGATCGCACGGTGGTCGTCTTGCCCATGCCGTTGCGCCCCAGCAGCGTGGCGACGTCGCCCGCGTCGATGCGCAGGCCCACGCCGAACAGCACCTGGCTGCTGCCGTAGGCGGCCTGCAGGTCGTCCACTTCGAGCAGCGCGGAGCGGCCGGTGGGCGCAGCGGGGGTCTGCGGGGTCGTCGTCATGTCTCGTCCTCCACGGGCAGCTCGTCGCCCAGATAGGCGCGCCGCACGTCGAGGTGGTTGCGGATCTGGGCCGGCGTGCCGCAGGCGATCACGCGGCCGAAGACCAGCACCGAGATACGGTCGGCCAGGCGGAACACGGCATCCATGTCGTGCTCCACCAGCAGCAGCGTGGTGCTGCCGCGCAGCGACTGCAGCAGCGCCACCATGCGTTCGGATTCGTCAGGCCCCATGCCGGCCATGGGCTCGTCCAGCAGCAGCAGGCGCGGCGCGGTGGCGAGGGCCAGGCCCACTTCCAGCTGGCGCTGCTCGCCATGCGCCAGCGCGCCGGCCAAGGCATCCTTCTGCGCGCCCAGGCCCACGCGCTCGACCACGGCGGCGGCTTCGTCATAGCGGGCCCGCTCGCTGCGCGCGGCCTGCCAGAAACGCATGCTGCTGCCCTGGCGCGCCTGCACGGCCAGCGCCACGTTGTCGAGCACCGAGAGGCGCTTGAAGATGCTGGTGATCTGGTAGGAACGTGCCAGCCCGCGCAGCACGCGCTGGGGCATGGGCAGGCCCGTGATGTCGTCGCCGCCGAAGACGATGCGGCCGGCATCGGGTGCGAGCGCGCCCGAGATCTGGTGGATCAGCGTGGTCTTGCCCGCGCCGTTGGGGCCGATCAGCGCATGCAGCTCGCCGGGCTGCACGCGCAGCTCGGCATGGTCGGTGGCCGTGAGGCCGCCGAAGCGCTTGACCAAGCCGTCGATGTGCAGCAGCGGCACGGCGCTCATGCCCGCTCCCCGCCGCGCCGCAGCAGCCCGGCCAGCCCGCGCGGCGCAGCCAGCACCACCAGCAGCAGCAAGGCGCCCAAGATGAACTGCCAGTGGATGGTGTAGGCCGAGAGCAGCTCTTCGAGCAGCAGGAACACCACCGCGCCGATGAAGCCGCCCCAGAGATGGCCCACGCCACCCAGGATCACCATCACCATCAAGAGGCCCGACTGGTTCCACTGCAGGAGCGACGGGCTCACGAAGCTCGACTGGTTGGCCAGCAGCGCGCCCGCCAGGCCGGCCATCGCGCCGGCCAGCGTGAACGCGGCCAGCTGGTAGCGATAGACCGGAAAGCCGATGGCGCCCATGCGCGTCTCGTTCTCGCGGATGGCCTGCAGCACATGGCCGAAGCGCGCGTTCAGCAGGCGCTGGATGCCCACGAAGCAGAGCGCGAAGAGCGCCAGCACCACGTAGTAAAAGCGCGTGTCGTCGCCCAGGTCGAAGCCGCCGCCCAGCACCGAGCGGCCGGGCAGCGTGAGGCCGTCCTCGCCGCCCCAGGCCTTGACCGAGACCATCAGGTAATACAGCATCTGCGCGAAGGCCAGCGTGATCATGATGAAGTACACGCCCCGCGTGCGCAGGCTGATGGCGCCCACCAGCAGCGCGAAGAGCGCGCTGGCCAGCACGGCGGCCGGCCACGCGATCCAGGCCGACATGACGCCCTGCTGCATGAGGATGCCCACCGCATAGGCGCCGGTGCCGACGAAGGCCGCATGGCCGAAGCTGACCATGCCGCCGAAGCCCAGGATCAGGTTGAGGCTGGTGGCAGCCAGCGCGAAGATCAGGATGCGGGTGGCAAGGCCGATGTAGAAGTCTTCGCCCAGCGCGGCAGCCAACGGCGGCAGCGCGGCCAGCGCCAGCAGCACCGGGCCGGCCCAGCGCAGGCGCAGCGCGTGGTCCAGCAGGCCAGGCGCGGGCGGGCGGGGTGCCGCCGATGCGGCGGGAGTCGAGGCTGTGGTGGTCGTCATGCAGCGGTTTCCCAGGGGTCAGCCATGCGCCGGGAACAGGCCCCGGGGCTTCCAGAACAGCACGGCGGCCATCAGCAGGTAGATCAGCATCGAGGCCACGGCCGGGCCCGCGCCGCTGGCGGCCTCGGGCCCCAGCCAGTGGCCGAAGGCCAGCGGGATCAGCGTGCGGCCAGCGGTATCGACCACGCCCACCAGCAGCGCGCCGAAGAGCGCCCCGCGGATGGAGCCGATGCCGCCGATCACGATCACCACGAAGGCCAGGATGAGGATGCTCTCGCCCATGCCCACCTGCACCGCCAGCAGCGGCCCCAGCATGCCGCCAGCCACGGCACAGAGCGCCGCGCCCAGGCCGAACACCGCCGTAAAGAGGCGCCGCACGTTGGTGCCCATGGCCAGCGCCATCTCGCGGTTGGAGGCCCCCGCGCGCACCTGCATGCCCAGCCGCGTGCGCGTGACCAGCACGTAGAGCAGCAGCGCCACGCCCAGGCCCACGCCGATGATGAGCAGCCGGTAGGCCGGGTAGAAAAAACCCGGCAGCAGCTCCACCGGACCCGCGAGGCTGGCCGGCGGATTGAGCGCGATGGGCTGCGCGCCCCAGAGCATGCGCACGCCCTCGTTGGCCATCAGCAGGATGGCGAAAGTGCCCAGTACCTGTGAGAGATGGTCGCGCTGGTAGAGCCGGCGCAGCACCGTCACCTCCAGCAGCATGCCCAGCAACGCGGTGCCGGCCACGCCGGCGGCCAGGCCGATCCAGAACGAGTCCGTGGCGGCCGCCGCCGTGGCGATCAGGTAGGCGCCCACCATGTAGAGTGAGCCGTGGGCCAGGTTGATCATGTCCATGATGCCGAACACCAGCGTGAGGCCGGCGGCCAGCAGGAACAGCATCAGCCCGAACTGCAGCCCGTTCAGGGACTGCTCCAGCACCAGCACGCCGGTCATGACGAGGCCCCGTTCACGGCATCGACGCGAATCGCTGCGCCGGTCATGCCGCCGGCATCTTGCAGCTGCCCACGTAGGCATCCGCATGGTTCTTGAACACGGTGCCCAGCGTGCGGTTGGTCACGCGGCCCTGCGTGTCCTTGGTGACCACGCGCAGGTAGTAGTCCTGGATGGGGAAATGGTTGGTGTTGAACTTGAAGGCCCCGCGCACCGACTCGAAGCGCGCGGCCTCGAGCGCGCGGCGCACCGCCGTCTTGTCGGCCAGCTTGCCCTTCACGTCGCGCACGGCGCCGTCGATCAGGCGCGCCGCGTCGTAGCCCTGCGCGGCGTAGAGCGTGGGCAGGCGGCCGTATTCCTTCTGGAAGTCGGCCACGAATTTCTTGTTGGCGGGGTTGTCCAGGTCATGCGCCCAGAGCGAGCTGTTGAACATGCCGAGCATGGGCTCGCCCACGGCCTTGATGACGTCTTCGTCGGCCGAGAAGCCCGGACCGAAGAGCGTCATGTCCTTGGAGAGGCCCGCACCCACGAACTGCTTGATGAAGTTGATGCCCAGGCCGCCGGGCAGGAAGATATAGACCGCATCGGGCTTGGCGGCACGCATCTTGGCGATCTCGGCGCCGTAGTCCAACTGGTTGAGCGGGGTGTAGCTCTCCAGCGCCACCTCGCCCTTGTAGAAGCGCTTGAAGCCGGCGAGCGCATCCTTGCCCGCCGGGTAGTTGGGCGCGAGCAGCGCCACGCGCTTGAAGCCCTTGTCGGTCACCGTCTTGCCCACGGCCTCGTGCAGGTTGTCGTTCTGGTAGCTGGCGCTGAAGAAATACGGGTTGCACTGCTCGCCCGCGTATTGCGAGGGGCCGGCGTTGGCGCTGATGTAGAAGGTCTTGGAGGCGAAGGTGGGCGCGCCCACGGCCAGCATGACGTTGGAGAACACCACGCCGGTCATGAAATCGACCTTGTCGCGCTTGATGAGCCGGTCGGCCGTCTGGCGCGCCACGTCGGGGCTTTGCTGGTCGTCGGCCACCACCACCTCGGCCGGCAGGCCGCCGAGCTTGCCGCCGCCCTGCTTGACGGCGAGCTGGAAGCCGTCGCGGATGTCGATACCCAGCCCCGCGCCAGGGCCGGAGAGCGTGCTGAGCAGGCCGACCTTGACGGCATCGGCGGCCTGCGCGGCAGCGCAAGACAGGGCCAGGGCCACGAGCGCGGCCAGGGGCTTGAGCGATGAGGCGTTCGGAGT
>JBHIWE010000057.1:0-19903 GCA_041987645.1 Acidovorax sp.
CGCGCCTGGAAGCGTTGATAACACTCCAGCCCGCAGAAGTGCTCGACGTACTCCGCGCCTTCCGGTGTGAAGGCGGCATCGAGCGGGATTTCCTTGCAGCACACGCAGCAACTGGTGGCGGTCGGATCATTTGCATTCATGGTGGCACCCCTCCATTGACTGACAAAGGCGGCGAATGCCGCCGCCGGCACTGGCTTGGCGAACAGGAAGCCTTGCCCCGTATCGCACTCCGCTTGCCGCAACAGCGCGAGACTGGTCGGCGTTTCCACGCCCTCGGCCACCACGTCCATTCCCAGCCCGTGCGCAAGCTGAATCACGGTGTGCACGATGGTCCGGTCGCGGTGGTCGTCGGCGAGTCCGGCGACGAAGGACTGGTCGATCTTGAGCTTAGTAATCGGGCAGCACTTCAGGTGTTGCAGACAGGAATACCCCGTCCCGAAGTCATCGGCAGCGAAGCGCACACCGATCTGTCGCAAGGCTTCCAGGGCTGGGAAGATCGCCGGATTGCCGAACGCGACCGATTCGGTCAGCTCAATTTCCAGATACTCGGCAGGCAACTCGGCGTCAGCCAGCACGCCCTTTACCCACCCGTCGAAATCCGGTCCTACCTGGCTCGCCGAAACATTGACGGCGAGCCGGAACGGTTGCCATGCCAGCATCCGCCATTCGCGCATCTGGCGGCAGGCGGTGCCCAGCACCCAAGCGCCGATTTCAGGCATCAAGCCGGACGATTCGACCACGGGCAGGAACTGGCCCGGCGGCAAAAGTCCGAGCTGCGGATGACGCCAGCGCAACAGGGCTTCCGCACCGACAATCTGGTCACTGCGCAAATCGACAATCGGCTGGTAGTGCAGCTCAAACTGCCCGCGCACAACCGCCTGCGCCAATTCGGTCGCCGTCCATCTGGCGGGCAGTGATGTGCTCACGATCTTTCCTTGAAGACCCGCAACAGCCGCGTCACGGACAGGACAAACAAGCCGGTCAGCGTGATGGCTGCAATACCCCAATGCTCCCCGATGAACGCGCCGGCCGTCGTCCCCGCGAGCACCACAGCGAGAATCGGCAAATGGCAGGGACAGGTGAGCACGGCCAACGCGCCCCACAGGTAGCCGGTGAACGGCTTGTGTGTCTCGGTCGGCAAGCGCTCGGGGCTGTTCATGGCAGACTCTCCGCATGCTGTACCAGCTCGGTCGGCATGGTGGCCAACTGCACCTCCAGATCGGCCAATGCTTCGCGCCGACGTTCGACGAACTGGCGCAGCACGGCAAGCTGCGCGGCCGCTTCGTCGCCGTCCGCGGTATCCAACGCCCGGCACAGCCGCGCCAGCGCGTCGAGACCGATACCCGCTTCGAAAGCAGCCCGCACGAAGCACAGCCGTTGCAAGGCCGCATCGTCGAACAGGCCGTAGCCGCCAGGGGTGCACGCCACCGGCCGCAGCAGTCCGCGCAGCAGGTAGTCGCGCACGATGTGCACGCTCACCCCGGCATTAAGGGCCAGCCGGGACACCGTGTAGGCGTTCATCGAACACCTCCTTTTTCTCACCCGGCGCAGCAGGAAAGCTGCTTCACATCCTTGTTAAAGGTCTGCGCCGCGAGCTTCAGTCCCTCGACCATCGTCAGATAGGGGAACAACTGGTCGGCCAGTTCCTGCACGGTCATCCGGTTACGGATGGCGAGTACCGCCGTCTGGATCAGTTCGCCGGCTTCCGGCGCGACCGCCTGTACGCCGATGAGCCGTCCACTACCTTCCTCGATGACCAGCTTGATGAAGCCGCGTGTGTCGAAGTTGGCGAGCGCACGCGGCACGTTGTCCAAGGTCAAGGTGCGACTGTCGGTCTCGATCCCGTCGTGCTGGGCCTCTGCCTCGCTGTAGCCCACGGTGGCGACTTGCGGATCGGTGAACACCACGGCAGGCATGGCGGCAAGGTTAAGCGCCGCGTCACCGCCCGTCATGTTGATCGCCGCACGGGTGCCGGCCGCTGCCGCCACATAGACGAACTGAGGCTGGTCGGTGCAGTCGCCGGCCGCGTAGATGTCCGGCGTGCTGGTCCGCATGCCGACGTCGATGACGATAGCGCCTTGCAGGTTGAGCGCGACACCTGCCGCGTCCAGCGCCAGGCTGCGCGTGTTGGGCGAGCGACCGGTGGCGACCAGCAGTTTGTCGGCGCGCAGCTCGCCGTGCGCCGTGGTGAGCACGAATTCGCCGCCCTCGTGCGCGACCTGGCTGGCCTGGGTGTGCTCCAGCACCTCGATCCCTTCGGCGCGGAACGCCGCCGTGATTGCCTCACCGATGGCCGGGTCTTCGCGGAAGAACAGGGTGCTGCGTGCAAGAATCGTTACTTTGCTGCCCAGTCGGGCGAACGCCTGCGCCAGTTCCAGCGCTACCACCGACGAACCAATCACGGCCAGCCGCTCAGGAATGGTGTCGCTGACCAGTGCTTCGGTGGAAGTCCAGTACGGCGTGTCCTTCAGGCCGGGAATCGGAGGCACGGCCGGACTCGCGCCGGTGGCAATCAGGCAACGGTCGAACGCCAGCACACGTTCGCCACCACCGTTGAGTTGCACGGTCAGGCTGTGCGCGTCCTTGAAACGGGCTTCGCCGTGCAGCACGGAGATGGCGGGATTGTCATCCAGGATGCCTTCGTATTTGGCGTGGCGCAGTTCGTCGACGCGCGCCTGCTGCTGGGCCAGCAACCGCTCGCGCAAGATCGTCGGCGGTGTGGGCGGCATGCCGCCATCGAACGGGCTTTCTCGGCGCAAGTGGGCGATGTGCGCGGCGCGGATCATGATCTTGGACGGCACGCAGCCGACATTGACGCAGGTGCCGCCGATGGTGCCGCGCTCGATCAAGGTGACGTGCGCGCCTTGCTCGACGGCTTTCAGCGCCGCCGCCATCGCCGCGCCACCGCTGCCGATAACGGCAATATGCAATCCGCCACCGTCACCACCAGCCTTGTCGCCGCTACCTAGCCATTCGCGCATCTTTCCGAGCAAGCCACCGCCCACCGGAGGCACGGGCGCGTCGGCGAGCGTGGCCCGATAACCGAGTCCGGCCACGGCGGCAGTCAACGCGTCCGGCGATATGCCGGCCTCGACGGCGAGTTTGGCGCTGCCCTTCGTATAGGAGACATCCGCCGACTGCACGCCGGGAACTTTCTCCAGGGCTTCCTTGACGTGCGTCGCACACGAGTCACAGGTCATGCCGGTGATTTTGAGGGTGGTCATTCATCGTTCCTTTTCTGTGTTGGCCGCTGGCTCACGCAGTCAGTCGTGTTTCGCGGGGAGTTCGCAGCCATCCGGGCCGCAGCGGCGATTTACCGGCGAAACCAAGTCCCAGATCGACACGCCGATCATCAGGGCTAGGCCGGTGTATACGAGGCGTGCTGTCCACCAGTTGCCAAGCAGCCAGACGGTTCCGGCGAACACGATGGCTGGCCCGATCATGCCGAGCAGGCTGCGGTGCCATTGCCGATGACTCAGCCAGCCCAGTGCATTCGCCAGCAAAGCCACGACGGCGAACAGCGGTAACAGCGTGGAGATAAACAACCCTTCGTATTCCTGTAGAAAGCTCAGCCCGATGGCCGCGCCCAAGCTGGCGAGGGCCGGGAAGCAGGCGGCGCAGCCCATCGCTGAAACAACGCTGCCGAGCGCGCCAGCCTTGTCGGCAATGCGTGTGATCATCCCCATGATCGCCCTAGGCTCTGGTTCAGTGGCTCACTGCTTGACGCTGGAGGGATAGCCCGCGTCTCCGGTTGCCTTGGTCAGCTTCTGCACGCTGGTCTTGGCATCATCGAAGGTGACCACCGCTTCGCGTGTCTCGAAGGTCACGTCAACTTTGCTGACGCCTTCGACCTTGGAAATCGCCTTCTTGACGGTAATCGGACAGGCAGAGCAGGTCATGCCCGGTACGGACAGTGTGACGGTCTGGGTAGCGGCCCACACGGGGGCAACAACGGCGGCGAGGGCGAGGGAGGCAAACAGTTTCTTCATGGTGAACTCCGATCAGTAGAAAAATGGCATGACATAGGGAAATCCGAGCGCGACCAGAACCAGCACGGCCACGACCCAGAAAATGAGCTTGTAAGTAGCTCGCACTTGGGGAATCGCGCAGACCTCACCCGGTCTACAGGCTTGCGCAGGGCGGTAGATGCGCCGCCAGGCGAAGAACAAGGCTACCAACGCTGCGCCGATGAAAATCGGGCGATAGGGCTCCAGCACGGTCAGGTTGCCGATCCATGCCCCGCTGAATCCCAAGGCGACCAAGACCAGCGGCCCGAGGCAGCAGGTCGAGGCGAGGATGGCGGCCAGTCCGCCAGCGAAGAGCGCGCCGCGCCCGTTTTGTGGTTCAGACATGCGCTTGTCCTTTCGAATTTGAATTGGATAGCGTAACCTTACTTCCGTACTCATGTACGGAGTCAAGTGATATGGAAAACAATTTGGAGAGCCTGACCATTGGCGCTTTTGCCAAGGCGGCCGGGGTCAACGTGGAGACGATCCGGTTCTATCAGCGCAAGGGCCTGCTGCCGGAACCGGACAAGCCTTACGGCAGCATTCGCCGCTATGGCGCGGCGGATGTGACGCGGGTGCGATTCGTGAAATCGGCCCAGCGGCTGGGCTTCAGCCTGGATGAAATCGCCGAGCTGTTGCGGCTCGATGATGGCACCCACTGCGAGGAAGCCAGCAGCCTGGCCGAGCACAAGCTTCAGGACGTGCGCGAAAAGATGGCCGACCTGGCGCGCATGGAAACCGTGCTGTCTGAACTGGTGTGCGCCTGCCATGCGCGGAAGGGGAATGTTTCCTGCCCGCTGATCGCGTCGCTACAGGGCGGAACAAGCCTGGCAGGGTCGGCTATGCCTTAGCGTGCTTTATTTTCCGTTTTCTGAGACGACCCCTCACGGCGCTGGCCCTGGCGGCCCTGGCCGAGCGCGCCGGCATTCCGGCGGGCGTGCTGTCGGTGGTCACGGGCGCGGCCGGCGATGTCGGCACCGAGCTGGCCACCAACCCGCTGGTGCGCAAGCTCAGCTTCACCGGCTCGACCGAAGTGGGCCGGCACCTGATGCAGCAGACGGCCGCCACGGTCAAGAAGGTGTCGATGGAGCTGGGCGGCAACGCGCCCTTCATCGTGTTCGAAGATGCCGATCTGGACGCGGCCGTGGAAGGCGCCATCGTCTCCAAGTTCCGCAATGCCGGCCAGACCTGCGTCTGCGCCAACCGGCTCTATGTGCATGACAGCGTCCACGACGCCTTCGCGGACAAGCTCGCCGCTGCGCTCGCGGCACTGAAGGTGGGCCCGGGCGACGAGGAGGGCGTGCGCATCGGCCCGCTGATCGACGAGGCCGCCGTGCGCAAGGTGGAAGAGCACCTGGCGGATGCCACCGCCAAGGGCGCGCGCGTGGTCACGGGCGGGCATCGCCACGCGCTGGGGCGCAGCTTCTTCGAGCCCACCCTGGTGGTGGGCGTGACGCAGGCGATGCGCGTGGCCCGCGAGGAGACCTTCGGCCCCATGGCGCCGCTCTTCCGCTTCCGCACCGAGGATGAAGTAGTCGCCATGGCGAACGACACCGAGTTCGGGCTCGCCAGCTATTTCTACGCCCGCGATCTGGGCCGCGTGTGGCGCGTGGCCGAACGCCTGGAATACGGCATGGTGGGTGTGAACACCGGTCTTATCTCCAACGAGGTGGCACCCTTCGGCGGCGTCAAGCAGTCCGGCCTGGGGCGCGAGGGTTCGCGCCACGGCATTGAGGACTATCTGACCATCAAGTACATCAACATGGCGGGCATCTGAGGCGCTGCCTGCCTGTCATCCGAACTTCCCTCTTCATCCCTTTCTTTCGCCGCCCGTTTCACGGAGAACCCATGTCTGCAACCCGCGCTCCCGACCATCCCATTGATCCGCTCTTCACCAACCGCTGGTCGCCCCGCGCCTTCGCCGGCACCGCGATTCCCCAGGCCGCCTTGCTGAGCTTGCTGGAAGCTGCGCGGTGGGCGCCTTCGGCCTACAACGCGCAGCCATGGCGTTTCGTCTATGCGCGCCGCGACACCGCCGCCTGGGCGCCCATCTTCGGTTCGTTGGTGGAATTCAATCAGGGCTGGGCGCAACATGCGGCAGCGCTCGTGGTCGTGATCTCTGCAGAGGAGGCCGTGTTCCCCGGGGCCGAGTCGGCGGCGCCCAATGCCTCGCATGCCTTCGATGCCGGCGCCGCCTGGGCGAGCATCGCGTTCCAGGCCACTCTTTCGGGTTGGGCCGCCCATGCCATGGCCGGCTTCGACGCCGAGGCGCTCCAGAGTGCGGTGGGCCTGCCCGAAGGCTACGTGATCCACGCCGTGGTGGCCATCGGCCGCCCGGGCGACAAGGCAGCGCTGCCCGACTATCTGCAGGCCATGGAGCAGCCCAGTGGCCGTAGGCCCTTGGGCGAGCTGGCGGCCGAAGGGCGCTTCCGTTCCGACGGCGCCTGAACGGCCGCGTGATGTGACACCCGAGGGCGCAGGCGAAATGCCTGCGCCCTTTTTTCTGGTCAGGGCGCTTTCAGTGCGCTTTCAGGGTTGCGCGCTGACTGCACCGCCGGCGGCGACAGGGCCCTGGCGTGAATAGACCACGGCGCGGGCTTGGGGACCGAGCGCCACCGAGGTCAGGCCCAGGCGATCGGGCCGGTTCTCGGTCTCGAAGCTCGCTCCCCCGTCCTGGCTGCGCAGCATCAGCCCGTCACCGCACTGCACGACCCCACCCAGTTTCTCTACGTGATGTCCGATGGCTATGCCGGTGCCCACTTCACGAGCCTGCTGCGGGGCATGTTCATCGCCAGCATCTATGCCGGGCTGATCGCCTTTCACAACTCCACCGCGCGCTACTTCTACGCCATGGGGCGTGAAGGCCTGCTTCCAGCCTGCCTTGGCTGGACGCATCCGCGCCACAAAAGCCCGCATATGGCTTCGCTGCTGCAGACCGCGCTGTGCGCAGTGGTGGTGATCGGTTTCGCTTTGGTGGGCGCCGACCCGGTGCTGACGCAGTTCGCCTGGCTGAGCAACCTGGCGACGGTCTGCCTGCTGGTGCTGATGATAGGAACGGCGTTCGCGGTGGTGCGGTTCTTCCGAGCCGACACGCGAGGCTATGGCCGCATGCGCACCCAGGTACTGCCCGTTCTCTCGATCCTGGGCCTTTTGCTGGTGCTGTCGCTCGCTGTGCGCAACTTCCATGTGCTGACCGGAGCCAGCGGCCTCATCTCCGTGGCCTTGGTGGCCTTGGTGCCGTTGGCTGCTGCGTCGGGCTACCTGCTCGCACGGCGTCTGGGCCGGAGCCAGCCCGCTCGTTTTGCCAATCTGGGACAGGACCGGGTCTAGTGAGAGCCGTGATGGCTTGACTCAAACGCCGAGTGAGTGGCGTCGATGTGGGGAGAATTTGAACTCCACCGCAAAAAGCAGCTTATAATCTGAGGCTTAGCAAATTCAAGAATTTGGGTCGCTAGCTCAGTGGTAGAGCACCGCCTTCACACGGCGGGGGTCAGAGGTTCGACCCCTCTGCGACCCACCAAATTCTGTAAGAAAGCCCGCCCTGTGCGGGCTTTTTTGCGTTCTGAGGCCTGCAATGGCACAGCCCCTGCCTTCTTCAGCGACACGCCGCCTAGCGCTTGCGACAACAATCAACGCTTTCCAACGAGATGGCGGAGGCACGGCCATGGATCAGGTGGATAGCGTCGTGGTGGGCGCAGGCGTGGTGGGTCTGGCTGTGGCGAGGGCGCTGGCACTGCAGGGGCGCGAAGTGCTGGTGCTGGAGGGCGCCGGGGCGATCGGCACCGGCACGAGTTCACGCAACAGCGAGGTCATCCACGCTGGCATCTACTACCCGGCAGGATCGCTCAAGGCCCGGCTCTGCGTCGCAGGCCGGGACATGCTTTATGCCTACTGCGCTGAACGCCACCTGCCGCACCGCCGCTGTGGCAAGCTGATCGTGGCCACGTCGGCGGCCCAGATGCCCGCCCTGCAGCAGATCGAGCAGCGGGCCCGCGCCAATGGTGTGACGGATCTGGTCTGGCTGAGCCGCGACCAGGCCAGGGCGCTGGAGCCTCGGCTCGAATGCGTGGCAGCGCTGCTATCTCCGTCCACGGGCATCATCGACAGCCACGCCTTCATGCTCTCCCTGCAAGCCGATCTGGAAAATGGCGGCGGCATGGTGGTGTTACGTTCTTCCGTGGAGTCGATGTGCGTGCTGCAAGCGGGTGGCATGGTGTTGCGTATGGAAGATGGAACTGAACTCCAGGCCGGTCTGGTCGTGAATGCCGCAGGGTTAAGCGCCCCCGCGCTCGCGCGCCGCTGCCAGGGGCTGACACCCGAAATGGTGCCCCGTGCCCACTACGCCAAGGGTAGCTATTTCGCCCTCGCGGTCGCCTCACCTTTCTCCCGCCTGATCTATCCGGCACCTGAAGCCGCCGGGCTGGGCGTCCACCTGACTCTGGACCTCGCTGGTCAGGCCAAGTTCGGTCCCGACGTCGAATGGGTCGAGGACCCGGACGACCTGCTTGTAGATCCAGGCCGCGCAACGGGCTTCTATGCGGAAGTGCGCCGGTACTGGCCGCAACTGCCCGACGGAGCCTTGTTGCCGGGGTATGCCGGCATACGGCCGAAGATCCACGGCCCCGGCGAACCCCCCGCTGACTTCATGATCCAAGGCCCCGCCAACCACGGAGTCGCGGGCCTGGTGAACCTGTTTGGCATTGAGTCGCCCGGCCTGACCAGCGCATTGGCCATCGGCGAGTGGGTCGCTAGCAAGGCGGTTCTTGCACCTGACTGATCCGGTGCAAAGTTATTGGAATGCCTGGGCTGGCGAAGGGCTGTGAGGAGCGTGCTCGCTCCTGGCTTGGCTAAGATAGGTCATCCGCCTACACCTCCTTGGCAGCCCGCGGATTACCTTTGCAACCTAATACAAGAAAGGGTTTTGTCCATGTCTTCTGCCTCCGAAACCGTCTCTACCGCCCAACGTGAACTGGACAAGCTGGTCACGGATCTGAAGGGTCTGCTGTCCAGCAAGGACCTCGATGGCGTTCCCGAAATCAAGCAACTCCGTCAGCGCTTGGACGATGGCATCCACTCCGTGCGTGACTCCGCTGTGCGCGTCGCGCAGGACGCCACGTACCAAGCCAAGGAAGCCGCTCGCGCTGCTGACCGCTACGCTCACGACGAACCCTGGCGCGTGGCCAGCGCTGCCCTCGCGGTCGGCGCCCTGGTGGGCTTCCTCCTGGCTCGTCGTTGATTGCCCAAGCCGGGCACCCCATCTGACTCGATGGAAACGCTGATGCAGGAGCGCCGCGCATGAACTGGATTGCCCTTCTTGGAATGGAAGGCTGGATCGCGCGCTGGCGCGCCAATGTCATGGAGGCCGCCATTGCCGCTGAAGATCGGCTGGATTTGGCTCGCCTCGAATGGGCCGACCAGAAGCGCCGGCTGGCGATGATGCTGGTGTTTACTGTGGCATTGGGCGGCATCACCGTGGTGGCGTTGACCATGCTGTCCATCGCCGTTCTGGTTCAGTTCTGGGATACGCCTCACCGCATCCTGTCGGCTTGGCTGCTGGCCGCTGGCTGGATCGTGATTTGGGCTGCAGTATTGGCCTGGTTGATTTCTGTGACGCGTAAAGCCGGCAATGCGTTTGCTTTGACGCGCCGCGAGATCGCCACGGACTGGCGACTGATCAAGGAGCGGTTGTGAGTATGGCCCCCTCTGAGAACCAAGTGTTCATCCCCGAGCCTAGCGTGGAGCAGCGCGAGGTGCTGGAACGCATTGAGCGGCAACGCGAGCGACTTCACGCTCGTCGGCTCGCTCAGCGGCAGGCGCTGGCCTTGCGGGAGGAACAGCAATCCATCGACCCCGAAGCGCCCTTGAGCGTCAAGCTCATCGCGTTCGCCCGGCTTCACCCGGTCGCGGTGGCGGTGGCGGCTGCTGCGGCGATCGTTGCAGGGCCATCGCGGCTGGTGCGCTGGGCTGGTATTGCGATGCCGTTGATCAGCAGGCTGCGCCGCTAGGCTGTCATATCTGCACGGGCATGGGTGGTCACCGCAAGCTGGTCACTTCATCCCCGATGAAACACAAAGGGCCGCTGAAAGCGGCCCTTTGTTGTTGGATCTGCCATCAGGGCGGCAGGCACCTGAGCCGGCCGTGCAGGACCGCCTTCACGCGCGGCTGTGCGGCAGAGCTCGGATGGCCTCGGCGCAGCGGGTGACCAGTGCGGGCCCTTCGTAGATGAGCCCAGTGTAGATCTGCACGACGTCGGCGCCCGCTTGGATCTTGCTCACGGCGTCGTCTGCGCTCAGGATGCCGCCCACTCCGACGATGGGAAAGGCAGGCCCGAGGGCTGCACGCAGCTGCGTGATGATTCGGTTGCTGGCTGCGAGCACGGGGGCACCACTCAGGCCGCCGGTTTCAGTGCCGTGGGGCAGGCCCTGAACTGCGTCCCGGGCGATGGTGGTGTTGGTGGCGATCACGCCGTCCATGCCATGGCGCCGCAGCGTCGCCGCGATCACTTCGACCTGGCTCTCATCCAGGTCCGGCGCGATCTTGACGAAGATCGGCACGCGACGCGATGTGCCGTCTCCTCGCAGATGTCGCTGCGCCAGGGCTTCGCGGCGCTCGGCGATGGCGCCCAGAAGGGCATCCAGCGCTTCGTCGCTCTGCAACGCGCGCAGATTCTGCGTGTTGGGTGAACTGATGTTCACTGTCACGTAATCGGCATGGGCATAAACGCCATCCAGGCACGTGAGGTAGTCGCTCGTTGCCTGCTCAATGGGCGTACTGGCGTTCTTTCCAATATTGAGCCCGAGCAGCATGGGATGGGCCCGCCGCTGTTCACGGAAACGTGCCTGCTGCACGTTGTGCAGGAAAGCATCGAGCCCCTGGTTGTTGAACCCCAAGCGGTTGATGAGGCCGCGCGCCTGTGGCAGCCGGAACATGCGGGGCTTGGGGTTGCCGGGCTGGGGGCGTGGCGTCACGGTACCCACCTCGACGAAGCCGAAACCCATGGCGCAGAGGGCGTCGATGCAGCGCGCGTTTTTGTCCAGTCCTGCGGCCATGCCCACGCGGTTCGGGAAAGTCAGGCCCGCCAGTTGTACCGGATCGTCCACCGCAGGCTGCGCCCAGGCGTGCTGCAGGGGCGTTCGCTGGGCGCGGGCCAGCCAGTCCATCGTCAGGTCGTGCGCGGCCTCGGCGTCCAGGCGGAAAAGAAAGGGGCGGGCGATGGAGTAGGGGATGAGCGACATGGAGATAATTCGGGATTCACTCCCGATTCTCTCCCATGACGACACCTGCATCCCTCACTCAAGACGAACTCAAGACGCTGGTCGGCCAAGCGGCTCTCCAGTATGTGGTGCCCGGCGAAATCGTCGGCGTGGGCACGGGGTCCACTGTCAACAAGTTCATCGATGCGCTCGCATCCGTGAAGGACCGCATCAAGGGCGCGGTCTCCAGTTCCACAGCCAGCACCGAGCGCCTGCAGCAGCTGGGCATCCCCGTGTTCGATGCCAACGAAGTGGACTCCCTCTCGGTCTATATCGACGGCGCCGACGAGATCGACGGCAGCGGCTACATGGTCAAAGGCGGCGGCGCCGCGCTGACGCGGGAGAAGATCGTCGCAGCGCTGGCCAAGCGCTTCGTCTGCATCGCGGATGCGTCCAAGCGCGTCGAGGCGCTGGGAGGCTTTCCACTGCCTGTCGAGGTCATTCCCATGGCCGCCTCGCAGATCCAGCGACGATTCGCAGCGATGGGCGGCGAAGCCACCGTGCGGCTGAAGAACGGCAGCCCGCTGGTGACGGATAACGGTCAGCACATCCTGGACGTTCGGGGCCTCGTGATCCGCGATCCGCTGGCGTTCGAAACGGCTGTGAACCAGTGGCCTGGCGTGGTCACGGTAGGCGTGTTCGCGCATCAGCGCGCCCATGTATGCCTGCTGGGCACGGCGCAAGGCGTCGAGACGCTGACCTACTGACCGGACGAGGACGGCAGGCTATTTTCAGCACGACAGCTCGCCGGGTGCGGGGAGCACCCGTCCTGGCACCGATCAGAAGCTGATGCCCGCCGGATTGGACGTAGGGGCCGCAGGCGCGGGCCGCGGCGCCGCGCTGCGGTCACGGGTGGCGGCCTCCGCGGGCACGGCCGGCTTCGCCGGTGCCGGGGCCGGAACCAGCGGCTGCGCCGGCGGCCTGCGGTAGTTTGCCGGGAGTTGCGACTGCTTGGGGTACCCGGCCGCATCCAGATACTGCGTCCACTCCGACTGGGCGAAGCCCGACAGTTGCTGCGCCCCGATGGTGCCGAAAGGCAGGCTGGTGGCGCCACTCATCCGTTTCAGCGCCTCGATGTCATCGTTCGATGTGACTGTGCGCTCTGAAAACGGCACCCCCCGGCCGGTCAACAGGCTCCGCGCGCTGGCGCAGGGGACACAGTCGGCGCTCGTGTAGAGGGTGACGGGAAAGCGCGAAGCCACCTGCCGCAATGCGTACGGCAGGTTGTCGTTGGCAGGGGATGAGGTCTGCCCACCGGTGGTTTCGGCGGTGGCTTGTGATTTCGCCTCCATCGGAGGCCGGTCGGAAAAGGTGATCCGCCCGTCGGGCCCCACCGACCGATAGACCTGCTGTGCGTACACAGCGCTGCCCATGCCGCTCAGCAGCAGCATCAGCGACAGCAGGGCGTTGGATGGAGCGGCGATCTTCATGCAGGGGTGTCCGAGGTTGAGGGCGGGCAGACTGCAGATTCGCTCACGCGGTCTCGGCGTGGGCCGTCATGCCCTGGTGGCGCAGCAGCGCATCCAGGCTGGGCTCGCGGCCGCGGAAGGCCTTGAAGGACTCCATGGCGGGCCGGCTGCCGCCGGCTTCCAGGATGGCTTCGCGGTAGCGGCGGCCCACGGCGGGGTCGGGCAGGCCGTCGGGGCCGGTGGCTTCCTCGAAGGCCGCATAGGCGTCCGCGCTCAGCACCTCGGCCCACTTGTAGCTGTAGTAGCCCGCAGCGTAGCCGCCCGCGAAGATGTGGCTGAAGGTGTGCGCCGTGCGGCTGAAGGCCGGCGGCTGCAGCACGGCCACTTCGGCGCGCACTTGGTCGAGCAGGGGCATGAAATCCTGGGAGGGATCGTGCTCGGTATGCAGCAGCATGTCGAACAGGGCGAACTCGATCTGCCGCAGCGTGGCCATGCCGCTCTGGAAGTTCTTCGCGGCGATCATCTTGTCAAACAGCGCGCGGGGCAGCGGCTCGCCGGTCTCGACGTGGGCGGTCATGTGCTTGAGCACGTCCCATTCCCAGCAGAAGTTCTCCATGAACTGGCTGGGCAGCTCCACGGCATCCCATTCGACGCCGCTGATGCCGGACACGTCGCGTTCGTTCACGCGGGTCAGCATGTGGTGCAGGCCGTGGCCGAATTCGTGGAAGAGCGTGATCACGTCGTCATGCGTGAGCAGCGGCGGCTTGCCACCCACGCCTTCGGCGAAGTTGCAGACCAGATGGGCGACCGGCGTCTGCAGCTTGCCGGTGTCGGGGCGCAGCCAGCGGGCGCGCACGTCGTCCATCCAGGCGCCGCCGCGCTTGCCCACGCGGGCAGGCTGGTCCAGATAGAACTGGCCCACCAGCTCGCCGCCGCGCTCGATACGGTAAAACGCGACGGCAGGGTTCCATACCGGGGCCTGGTCACGGCGGATGGCCACGTCGAAGAGGGTTTCGATGATCTTGAAGAGGCCGGCGAGCACCTTGGGCGCCGTGAAGTATTCCTTGACCTCCTGCTCGCTGAAGGCATAGCGCGCCTCCTTGAGCTTTTCGGAGATGTAGGGCCAGTCCCAGGACTGGGGCGCCGTGAGGCCCAGATGCTCGGCAGCGAAGGTGCGCAAATCGGCCACGTCCTGCTCCGCGAACGGTCGGGCGCGTTGCGCCAGGTCACGCAGGAAACTGACGACCTGAGTGGGCGATTCGGCCATCTTGGGCACGACGGAGACCTCGCCGAAGCTGCTGTAGCCCAGCAGCTGCGCCTCTTCCTTGCGCAACGCGAGGATCTCGCGGATCAGCGCACTGTTGTCGAAGCGTGCGGCATCTGCGCTGGCCTGGTCGGACGCGCGGGTGACGTAGGCGCGGTAGAGCGTTTCGCGCAGAGCGCTGCTGTGGGCGAACTGCATCACCGGCAGGTAGCAGGGCATCTTGAGTGTGAGCTTGTAGCCGTCTTTGCCCTCTGCCTGCGCCGCGGCGCGCGCAGCGTGCTGCACGTCGGCGGGCACGCCGTCGAGTTCATCGGCGCCAGCGTAATAGGCGAACGCATCGGTCGCATCAAGGGCGTTTTCACTGAACTTCTGGCTCAGCTCGGCCTGGCGCTCCTGGATCTGCGCGAAGCGTTCCTTGGCCGCGCCTTGCAGTTCCGCGCCCGAGAGCACGAAGTTGCGCATGGCGTTGTCCCACGCACGGCGCTGCTCGGGGTTGAGCGTGGCGGGGTCGATGGCCTTGTACTTGGCGTAGAGCCGCTCATCGGCGCCCAGGCGGGTCCAGAACTCTGTGACGCGGGGCAGTGCCTCGTTGTAGGCAGCGCGCAACTCGGGCGTGTCGGCCACGCTGTTGAGGTGGCTGACGGCACCCCAGGCACGGCCAAGTTCCTCGGTGGCGACGTCCAGCACGCGGGAGATTTCCTTCCAGTTGGCGGGGAAGTCCGGTGCGGTGACCGTTTCCAGCGCCGCTTCGGCGCGCTGCAGCAGCACGTCGATGGCCGGTGCGACATCGGCAGGAGCGATGCGGTCGAACAGGGGGAGGTCGGAGAAGTCGAGGAGAGGATTGCTCATGCGAAGCATTGTGCGGCCGTGCCGCTGGGTTTCAATGACGTGGCGATAGAACCTGGCAATCGCGGCGATCGGCCGGGCAAGGGCCCGGCCGACTGGGCGCTCACGCCGCTCAGGCGCCGCGGGCGGCGCGCTCGGCAGCTTCCATGGTGTTGACCAGCAGCATGGTGATGGTCATGGGGCCCACGCCGCCGGGCACGGGCGTGATCCAGCCGGCGACCTGTTTGACGCCCTCGAAGTCCACGTCGCCGCAGAGCTTGCCCTCGTCGTTGCGGTTCATGCCCACGTCGATCACCACGGCGCCGGGCTTGACCATGTCGGCGGTGAGCACGTTGCGCTTGCCCACGGCGGCGACGATCACGTCGGCCTGCAGCGTCTGCGCCTTGAGGTCGCGCGTGGCGCTGTGGCAGATGGTGACGGTGGCGTTCTGGCCCAGCAGCATCAATGCCATGGGCTTGCCCACGATGTTGCTGCGGCCGATGACCACGGCGTGCTTGCCGCGCAGGTCGTAGCCGATGGATTCCAGCATCTTCATGCAGCCGTAGGGTGTGCAGGGCCAGAAGCCGGGCATGCCGGTCATGAGCGCACCGGCGCTGGCGATGTGGAAGCCATCGACGTCCTTGGCGGGCGAGATGGCCTCGATCACCTTTTGCGCGTCGATGTGCGCGGGCAGCGGCAGCTGCACCAGGATGCCGTGGATGGCGGGGTCGTTGTTCAGCGCTTCGACGCGTGCCAGCAGCTCGGCCTCGGTCATGGAGGCTTCGTACTTTTCCAGCACCGAATGCAGCCCGCTGTCTTCGCAGGCCTTGACCTTGTTGCGCACATAGACCTGGCTGGCCGGGTTGTCGCCCACCAGCACCACCGCCAGGCCCGGCGTGACGCCGCGGGCCTTGAGGGCGGCGGCGCGTTGGGAGACTTCGGTGCGCAGTTGGCGGGAGAGGGCGTTGCCGTCGATCAGTTGAGCGGTCATGGTCGAAAAAGGGTTGGCAGTAAGTAAAAAAGCCGCCTGGCGCTGATGCAGCGTGCGCAGGCAGCTATCAAAAAGTGAGTGGTTTCAACCGGGGCGATCAGACCTTGGCGGCCGTCGGGCCCAGTGCGATCTTGAGCAGGTCGGCCACGGTGTTGGCGCCCAGCTTTTCCATGATGTTGGCGCGGTGCGCCTCCACCGTCTTGATGCTGATGCCCAGGTCGTCGGCGATCTGCTTGTTCAGGCGCCCGGCAACGATGCGTTCGAGCACCTGCGCTTCGCGGCTGGTGAGCTTGGAGAGCAAGGCGTCGCGGCTGGCGGCCTGCTGGTAGCCGGCGAAGGCTTCGCGGGCATGGTCGAGCATGCGTTCGACCAAGCCGACCAATTCTTCTTCGTTGAAGGGCTTCTGGATGAAGTCCAGCGCGCCCTTTTTCATGGTGTTCACGGCCATGGGTACGTCGCCGTGGCCGGTGATGAAGACGATGGGTAGCGGCGACTTGCGCTCGATCAGGCGGTCCTGCAGCTCGAGGCCGGTCATGCCGCCCATGCGGATGTCCACGATCAGGCAGGCCACCTCGCGAGGGTCATAGCGCGAGAGGAAGGACTCGGCCGAATCAAAGCAGCGTACCCGATAGTCCTTGCCCTCCAGCAGCCATTGCAGGGAATCGCGGACGGCTTCGTCGTCATCGACGACATAGACGGTGCCTTTTTTCGGAATCAAGCTCATGCAACGGTCCTTGGGTTGGGCGTGTTTGCTATTGAATTCGTAGTGCCATCCGCAGGCTGGGCCAGCGGTAGCCAGAAGGAGAACCGGCATCCGGTCACCTCCGATCCATTGTAGATGTTCTCGGCCTGCATACGGCCATGATGCGATTCCACGATGCTGCGGCAGAGGTTGAGCCCGATGCCCATCCCTTCCTGCTTGGTGGAGTAGAACGCTTCAAACAGATGTTCCAGCACCTCGGGCGCGAGGCCCCGGCCCGTGTCCTGCACCGAGAACTCGATCACCTCGCGCCCTTCGACGTTACGCGGGAGCACGCGCAGTTCCACGCTGCGGCGGGCGGGCGGGCGTTGGGCGTTGGCGATGGATTCGGCGCCATTCTTCATCAGGTTGATGAGCACCTGCTCGATGAGGATGGCGTCCGCCATGACCTTGGGCAGCCGCGCGGCCACGTAGTGCGACAGCCGCACATTGTGGCGCCGCAGTTCGATGTCGGCCAGTTCGACGGCTTCGCTCACCATGGCTGGCACCTCGGAGAGGGTGCGGTTGGGCTCGCTGCGTTTCACGAATGCACGGATGCGCTGAATGATCTGGCCGGCCCGCTGGGCTTGATGCGAGGTTTTCTGCAGCGCAGAAAGCAGCGATTCCTCGGTGATCTGGCCGCTCTGAATGCGCGAGACCATGCCGCTGCAGTAGTTGTTGATGGCTGTGAGTGGCTGGTTGAGCTCATGGGCCACGCTGGAGGCCATCTCTCCCATGGTGATAAGCCGGCTGACCGACTGGGCGCGTTCGGCCTGGCGAGCGGCCTGCTCTTCGGCCAGGCGGCGGGGCGTGATGTCGGTGGCGATCACCATCTGAGCCAGCCGTCCGTCCACCCAGTTCAGGTATCGCGAGCGCACCTCCAGCCACTTGCCGAGGTCGGGCAGAAAGATTTCTGCGTTCTCGGATCGGGCGCTGGTCAGCGGGTCGGTGGGCAGACCCATCAGCCCGTCCTCGTCGTCCAGGCCGGTCGCCTGGTAGGCATCGCGGTTTGGCGGTACGCCGGCCTGCGCCACCAGTTGCAGGTGACCCGCTGTCTGCGAGCCGAACCACTGACGGTAGAGCTTGTTGGCGAAGAGCAGCTCTTCGCTGCCCAGCGGGGCGACCGACACCGACGCATCAAGCGACTCCAGCACGATGGTGAAGCGCTCGTGCGAGGCCGAGAGTTGCTCGCGCACGCGATTGGGCTCGGTGATGTCGGTCATCGACGTCATCCAGCCGGTTTGCACCCCATGGGCATCGACCAGCGGGGAGACATAGAGACGGGCGTCGAACAGCGTGCCACTGCGGCGCTTGACGCGCACCTGGAAGCCGCCCGCGAAATGCTTGCCCGACATCTCGTCGCGCAGCTTGGCGTGCAGGTTCTCGTGGTCTGATTCGGGCCAGTAGGAGTAGGGCGGCATCTGCCCGACCAGTTCGGCCTCGCTCCAGCCCGTCATCTGGCAGAAAGCGGCGTTCACATAGGTAATGCGGCCGTGCATGTCGAGCGCCCGCATGCCGGTGAGGATGGAGTTCTCCATCGCGCGGCGGAAGTTGGTTTCGGCCACCAGGGCCTGCTGTGCCTGCATGCGGCGGCGGGTATGGCGCCATGTGGCGATGAGCAGCCAGGCCGTCGTGGCGCTCAAAGTTCCCACCATCCAGAAGAGGCCGCTGCCCACCAGGCCGAGGGACGTGCGATAGGCCTGAGCCCGCAACAACAGGCCATTGCCTACGGGGGATACCGGCACTTCGTACTCATTGGCCGGAGCAGGCCAGGGCAGCAGGCCGGCGTTGCGCGGCGTGAGCGGCGTGCCCGCCAGCACTTGGCCGTTGCTGTCGAGCAGGGTGACGGCGTATCGCGCCAGCACCTCGGTGGGCATGCCGTAGCGCAAGAGGCTGTCGATGGAGTATTCGGCCAGCACCACGCCACTGAAGCGGCCTTGGGCCGCGAGGGGTACCTGCAGCTGCAGCAGGGGCGCGCTGTCTCCCGGAGTGGTGGTGGGCTGCGAATAGACGGGCTGCTGCAGGTCGCGGGCCAGGCTGAAGGTGTCGGCCGCGTCGCCGGTCTTCAGTTCTTCGCCTGCCACGCGCAACTGAGCCGTAGGCACCGTGGGGGCTGACTGGCTGGCGCGGATGCGGCGGCGCTCGTCCACCCACGTGATCACCTGCAGCTCGGGGTATTGACTGATGAGCGCCTCCGCACGGCTGTTGAAGTCGGCTCGCTCCAGGTCGTGGTTGGAGATGTCGCGCGCAATGCGCATGATCTGTTCCTGACGCTCCAGCAAGCGCAGGCGCACGCGCTGCTGGGAATATTCCACGTCGCGGCGAAGGGCTTCTTTCTCGCGCTCGACTTCCTCCATGCGCAAGTACCAGAAGGCCGCCACGATGGCTGCAAGGAACATCATCACAGCCGCCAGCGGGGCCACGGCTGCGAGTCGGTCCTGGCGGGTGGGCGACAGGCTGCGCCACCACCCCCTCCAGTAGCGGACGGGCATGTGGATCGCTGTAACGGGGGTGCCGGGCGCGTCAGCAGAGGCGGGTGAATCCATGGTGGGCGAGTGTAGGGCGCCTGCCTTGGGTGGGTATGCAGCAGGTCTGTTTTTCACCTGAAGAAATTATGTGCAGATGCAGCATTATTTTGCAATATGAAAATGAAAAGCACGATTTGAAATCGCATTAATTTATGAGAAACTCCGCGCCGATCGTTTACCGTAGCCGTTATCTAAAGGAGACAAGGCATGTCAGATCAGACCGCGCAGCAGGGTGCTGGTGTCGCTTCGACCCCCACCGACATCGATCAGCAAGAGACTCGTGAGTGGCTGGATGCCCTGTCGGCCGTCATTGACAAAGAAGGTGCCGAGCGGGCGCATTTCCTGATCGAGCAGATGCTCGAACACGCCCGTCAGAGCAGCATCGACATGCCGTTCTCCGCGAACACGGGCTATGTGAACACCATCGAGTCCAGCCAGGAGGCGCGTTGCCCCGGCAATCTGGAAATCGAAGGCCGCTTGCGCGCCTACATGCGCTGGAACGCCATGGCCATGGTGGTCAAGGCCAACCGCCACCATCCGCCCGAGGGCGGCGACCTGGGCGGCCACATCGGCTCCTTCGCCTCGCTGGCCAACATGTTCGGCGCGGGCTTCAACCACTTCTGGCACGCCGAGAGCGAAAACCACGGCGGCGATCTGCTGTACATCCAGGGCCACGTTTCGCCCGGCATCTACGCACGCGCCTACCTGGAAGGCCGCCTCTCCGAAGAACAACTGCTGAACTTCCGCCAGGAAGTGGATGGCAAGGGCCTTTCCAGCTATCCGCATCCCAAGCTGATGCCCGAGTTCTGGCAGTTCCCCACCGTCTCGATGGGCCTGGGCCCGCTGATGGCGATCTACCAGGCGCGCTTCCTGAAGTACCTGCACGC
>JBHIWE010000058.1:0-19794 GCA_041987645.1 Acidovorax sp.
CCACGCTGGCAGCGTCCAGCCAGTCCTGGCGCGACGAGCAGTACTCGCTGTCGTCGTCGTCTTCCCAGTTCTTCATGAAGATGCCGACCACCTCGTGCCCCTGCTGTTTGAGCAGATGCGCGGTGACCGCAGAATCGACCCCGCCCGACAACCCGACTACCACCCGATGCTTGCTGTTCATGGGGGCGATTATCCCCGTGGCGGCGCGGCGGTGCCCGCGTGGGGCCGCCCGCCCGGTCTGGGCACGTCACTATCGAAACCATAGCTGCATGCGCAGGCTACATGAGCGCCTGGGCCGTTTTTCATCGCAAACGCAGCGCGCCACCGTTCCATGTCTGCACCGCTGCGTTGCACTGGCGGGGTCTGGCGCCGGAGCACAGTGGCCCCATATGCTCCTCCATGGCCCGCCGCGTGCGGGCCCCCACGCTGACCCGAAGGACCCCGCCATGACCGTTTCCACCGCCTCGCCCATCCTGAGCCGCCAGCCGCTGGCCGGCGGACTCTGGCCCACGCTGGACCCGTTCCTCTTCTGCGCCCATCACGACGACGCCTATCCCGCCGGCACGCCCGAGCTGGGCCCGGACGCATCGCTCGCCGGCCGGCAGATCGGCCAGGACTTCTCCGGCAAGGACGGCTGGAGCATGTACCACGGCGACGTGGTGCCCGGCTTTCCGCCGCACCCGCACCGCGGCTTCGAGACCGTGACCATCGTGCGCGAGGGCCTGATCGACCACAGCGACTCGCTGGGCGCTTCGGCCCGCTTCGGCCAGGGCGACGTGCAGTGGCTGACCGCCGGCCGCGGCGTGGTGCATGCCGAGATGTTCCCGCTGCTCGACGCCGCCGGCCCCAACCCGCTGGAGCTGTTCCAGATCTGGCTGAACCTGCCCGCCCGCCAGAAGATGGTGGACCCGCACTTCACCATGCTCTGGTCCGAGCGCATTCCGCGCCTGGTGCTGCGCGAAGGCGGTGCGCAGGAGGGCCCGGCCGCCCACGTCGCCGTGATCGCCGGCCGGCTGGAGGGTGCCGCGCCGCTGGCGCCGCCGCCCGGCTCCTGGGCCGCGCAGCCCGCGTCGGACGTGGCCATCTGGACGCTGCGCCTGGAGCCCGGCGCGCGCTGGACGCTGCCGGCCGCCGCCGGCGAGGGCACGCGCCGCATGCTCTACCACTTCGCGGGCAGCGGCGTCACCGTGGCGGGCGAGGCCACCGGCCACGCCGCGCTGGAGCTGCGCGCGGGCGAGGCGGTGACGCTGGCCAACGGCGGCACCGAGGACGCCGAATTCCTGCTGCTGCAGGGCCGCCCGCTGGGCGAGCCGGTGGTGCAGTACGGTCCCTTCGTGATGAACACGCAGCAGGAGATCATGCAGGCGCTGCAGGACTACCGCCGCACCGAATTCGGCGGCTGGCCCTGGGGCGACGCCGCCCCGGTCCACGGCCCCGAGCCCCGGCGCTTCGCGCGCCGCCCGGGCACCGAGGCGGACGAGCTGCCCGCCGAAGCCGCCGCCACGGCCTGAGCCGGCCGCAAGGAGAGCAAAAGGGGGCGGGAAAGCCCCCGGCCCCACGCCCGCCGCAGTCTTGCTCCATGGCCGACAATCGCGGGCTCTTTTTTTCTTTCAGATATCCCAGGACCGCTACCCATGCAGATCGCCAAGGACACCGCCGTCACCCTCCAGTACAAGATCACCGACCCCGTCACCGGCAAACCGCTGGATGCGGGCGACGTGGCCTATCTGCACGGCGGCTACGAGAACCTGTTCGCCAAGGTGGAGGCGGCCCTGGAAGGCCAGGCCGCGGGCCAGACCGTCACGGTGGACCTGGCGGTGGCCGATGCCTTCGGCGAGCGCGACGAGAGCCTGGTGCGCACCATCCCCAAGAGCGAATTCCCGCCCGGCGTGAAGGTGGGCGGCCAGCTGCGCGGCGTGGGCAACGACGGCCACCCGGCCGTCTTCAACGTGGTCAAGATCAAGGGCCCCGAAGTGCATCTGGACGGCAACCACCCGCTGGCCGGCCGCGCGCTGCGCTTCACGGGCAAGGTGACCGAGGTGCGCGCCGCCACGCAGGATGAGATCGCCCACCGCCATGTGCATGGCGGCCACGGCCACCACCATTGATTCGAGGGTGCGGCGGGCGGCCCATCCGCCCGCATGGCCATTCGCTATATATTTGATAGCTTAAGGCCCTTGATCTGCAAGGGCCAGCACCTAAAAATTCCCTGATCGGCGCCGGGCGAACACTCAGCCCCGCGCCTTGATGGCCGTCTGCGTGATGGCGCGGCCCAGCGCCTCGAAGGCCCGACCGGCCTGCTTCTGCTCGTCCAGCCCCTCGGCGCAGGTCGCCACGATGATGGCGCGCCGCCCGCCGTCCTGCGGATCGATCACGCCCATGTGGCAGGCGCGCTGGAACTGCGTGCCGGTCTTGTGGATGAAGCGCACCGTGCGCGGCAGGCCGGCTTCGAGCCGGTAGGCGTCGTAGGTGTCGAACTTCAGGTCCTTGTAGAGCTGCTGCTGGTGCTGCGCGTTCACCAGCTGGCCGCGCACCAGCCGCTCCAGCATGAAGCCGTAGTCCACCAGCGGCGCGGTGTTGTCGCCGCGGCGGTAAAAGCGCGCATAGGCCTCGTCCATGGTCCGCACCTGCAGCTGGGATTCCGGCAGGCCCAGTGCCCGGGCCAGCGCCTGCACGCGGCGCGGGCCCTGCGGTGCGCCCGCGATGCGCACCAGGTCGCCGTGCGAGAGCTTGCGCGCGTCGGGGTGGAATTCGGCATAGACGCCGTAGCGCACCTCGGAAAAGTCGGTGATGCGGCCGGCGCGCGGGCCCAGCAGGCTGCGCGCGCGGCGGGCCACCACGTCGGGACCGGCCGAGCGCAGCAGCATGTTGGCGGCGGTGTTGTCGCTTTCCATCAGCATGCGGCGCAGCAGGCCCTGCACGTCGTGCCGCGTGCCGTTGTCCTGCCAGACCACGCCGCCCGACCCATCCACCTTGTCGCCGTCCTGCACCACGAGTTCCTGGTCTTCGCGCAGGCGGCCGGCTTCCACCTCCTGCAGCACGGCGATGGCGATCGGCAGCTTGGCGGACGAGGCCAGGTACCAGGGCCGGTCGGCCTGGTGGGCGAAGACCTCGCCCGTGTCCAGCCGCTTCACGTACACGCCCAGCTGGCCCGGCGTGGCCTTTTCGATGCGACCGACCTGCTGGCGCAGGGCGGCGACCCAGGCGCCGTCGGCGGCGGCTTTGTCCGCCGCCCTGGGCTGGGCCAGCGCGGCGTCAGGGCTCGTCGCTGCCGAGCAGATCGCCGTCCACAGCGCCAGCGCGAACAGCCGCGCGCGGGTGGACGATGGTGGACGCGGCCGCGGCCGGGGTGGGGCAGGGTAGGTCATGGGGTTTCCCGTGGGTCAGCAGGCCGGACTGGCAGATCGCAATGCCGACCTGCCGCAGCGTGCGGTCGGATCGGGTGGTGGAGGGCTCGCCCCGCGTGCAGGCGACGACGATGGCGCGCACCGCGTGCGGGTGCAGGGCATCGGCCGGCCGGGTGATGAGGCCCGAATCGCAGGTGCGGGCGCGCTGGGTGCCGGTCTTGTGGGCGAAGGTCACGCCGGCGGGCAGGCCGGCCTTGATGCGCTGCGGGCCGGTCTGCACGCGCTCCATCACGCCCAGCAGGTAGCGGGTGTGGGCGGGGTTCAGCAGCCGGCCCTGCGCCAGCTGCGCCAGCACCTCGCCATACGCATCGAGCCGGCCGGAATTGAGGCCGGTGGCGTAGTAGGCCTCGAAGGCCTCGCCCACGCCCAGCGGCCGCAGGCTGGCGGGCGCCACGTGCAGCAGGCGCGACAGCGTGTCCCGGACCTCGCGGTCGCCGCGCTGGGCCTTGAGTTCCAGGAAGTCGCGGCCCGACAGGTGCACCGCCTCGGGCGTGAGCTGCGCGTAGGCCTGGCGGCGCACGTCGGCCAGGGTGGTGATGCGCTCCAGCCCGCCGGGCGCGGCCTCCTGCGCCACGGCATTCACGGCCGGCAGGCCGACCAGCTCGATCAGCATGTCGCTGGCGGTGTTGTCGCTGAAGACGATCATCTGCTCCAGCAGCCAGCGCACGGTGAGCGGCGTGCCCGCCGGCTGGCGCTTGGTGGGGCCGGCGCCGTCCACGTAGTCGGCCTCGCGCAGCGTGAGCGACGTGTCGAGCGTGAACGTGCCGCGCTCCACGCCGCGCAGCACGGCGATGGCCACGGGCACCTTGACCGACGAGGCCAGATACCAGCGCTCGGCGCCATGGAACGAGAGCACATCGCCCGTGTCCAGATCGCGCACATAGACGCCGAAGGCCGTGGCGCCGGGCAGGGTGGCAGCCCGCTCCAGCCCGCGCTGCAGGGCCGGCACCCAGGGCGCGGGCACGGCGGCAGGCGCTGTGGTGGCCGCCACGGCGGTGGCACCGACCGGCGGCGCCGGTGCCTGCGCCCGAGCAGGTAGACCGGGCAGCGCGCACACGGCCAGGGCGGCGAGGGCGCGGCTCAGGACGGACAAGGCGGGCTTCGGGGTCGGCAGCGGAAGACGGAGCAAAGGCATGGGGCAGGGCAGGGTACGGCGCAGGGCAGTGAAAGCAACCGCCACCTTACCGCGCACGCCCGCGCCGCCGCGTAGCGCCCCAGGTGGCGCCCGTGTCGGACGGCAGCGCATGGGCAGCAAAAACCTACTGGTTTTATCATCAGTGGTTCATGCCGGACTTCCAACCCACCCGATTCCACCGCACGCGCCTCATGCAGATCTGGCGCTCCGCCGGCTGGCCCTGCAAGGACGCGCTGGAGATCGACCTGCTCGCCGCCGGGCTGATCGCCCAGCACGCCACGCGCGAGGGGCACGAGCTGCTGCGGCTCACCGAGGCCGGCATCGCCCTGCTGGCCCAGGCGCGCCAGCGCGGCCTGCGGGCGCTCTCGGCACACGACCGGCTGGCGCAGCGCTTCGCCCACCATCTGCTGGCGGGCGGGCGCATCGTGTGGCGCGAACTGGCCCTGCGCGCTGCGCTGGAAGCCCCGGCCGCCCCTGCGGGCGCCGCCCTCCCGCCTGCGCGGCCGCCCGCCGGGCCCACGCTCTGGGCGGACGAGAACGAAGGCGGCACGGCCACGCCACCGCCCGCCGCGCAGGTCTGGCGCATGGCGCGGCCCGATCTTTTCTCGGTGCGCAACACCAGCGTGCCGGCCTACCTGCAGCCCATGGTGCATGAGGTCAAGGCCAGCCGCGCCGATCTGCTCTCCGACCTGCGCCACGCCGAAAAGCGCCAGGCCTACCAGTGGCTGTGCGAGGAGTGCTACTACGTCTTTCCGGCCGGCGTGGCCGCGCCCGAGGAGATTCCCGAGCAGTTCGGCGTCTGGGTGATGCACGGCACGCTGGACGGAGGCGGCCCTGGCGAGAGCCGCTTCGAGCTGCTGCGCCCCGCCCGCCATGCCCGCTGCACGCTGCCCTTCGCGGTGTGGATGGCGCTGGGCAAAGCCACCCCACTGCGCCTGCCCGACGAGCCCGCGCAGGCGCAGCTGGGCGAAGCGCCGGACGGCAACCCAGGCGCCCCGGACGCCCCGGACGGAACCACCGCATGACCTACACCGTCGCGGTGCGCGAGCTGTGCGAGTTCACCGCCAAGGCCGGCGACCTGGACCTGCGCTTCACGCCCGCACCCACCGCGCTCGAAGGCATCGCCGGCCACGCCGCCGTAGCCGCCCGGCGCGGTGCGGGCTACGAGCGCGAGCTGACGCTGGCCGGCGACTGGCACGGCGACGGACCCGGCGAGGACCAGCCCCTGCATCTGCACGTGCGTGGCCGGGCGGACGGCTTCGACGCCGCGGCCGGCCGGCTCGAAGAGGTCAAGACCTTCAAGGGCCGGCTCGACCGCCAGCCCGCCTCGCACCGCGCGCTGCACTGGGCGCAGGCCAAGGTCTATGGCTGGCTGCTGTGCGAGGCGCGGCAGCTGGACACGCTGGAAGTGGCCCTGGTCTATTTCGACATCGCCACCCAGCAGGAGACCGTGCTGGCCGAGCGCTGCAGCGCCGCCGAACTGCGCGCCCACTTCGACCGGCAGTGCCGCCGCTTCGCGGCCTGGGCCGCGCAGGAGCAGGCCCACCGCGCGGCCCGCGATGCCGCACTGTCGGCGCTGGCCTTTCCTTTCGGCGGTTTCCGCACGGGTCAGCGCCCGCTGGCCGAGGCCGTCTATCGCGCCGCCACCGCCGGCCGCTGCCTGCTGGCTCAGGCGCCCACCGGCATCGGCAAGACCGCGGGCACGCTGTTTCCGCAGCTCAAGGCCCTGCCCGGCCAGCGGCTGGACAAGCTCTTCTTCCTGGCCGCCAAGACCTCCGGCCGGCAGGTGGCGCTGAACGCGCTGGCCCGCATGGCCGGGCCCGCGGAGCAGGGCGGCGCGCTGCCCCTGCGCGTGCTGGAGCTGGTGGCCCGTGACAAGGCCTGCGAACACCCGGGCCAGGCCTGCCACGGCGACGCCTGCCCGCTGGCGCGCGGCTTCTACGACCGCCTGCCCGCCGCCCGCGCCCAGGCGCTGGCGGCCCCGCAGCCGCCCGTGCCCGGCCCCCTCGCGATGGACCAGGCCCATGTGCGCGCCGCGGCGCTGGCCCACGGCGTCTGCCCCTACTACCTCTCGCAGGAGCTGGCCCGCTGGGCCGACGTGATGGTGGGCGACTACCACTACTACTTCGACCTCGGCGCGCTGCTGCACGGGCTGGCGCAGGCCAACGGCTGGCGCGTGGCACTGCTGGTGGACGAGGCGCACAACCTCGTCGAGCGCGGGCGCGGCATGTACACCGCGGCGCTCGCGCCCGGCCTGCTCTACGACGCACGCCAGTCGCCCACCGCGCGCACTTTTCCAGCCGTGAAGAAGGCGCTGGACCGCATCCGCCGCGCCTGGGTGGGGCTCGACAAGACCATTGCGCCGGACCAGCCCCAGGGCGCGGCCTACGCAGTGCAGGAGGACGGCTTTCCACCCCCGCTGCTGGCCGCGCTGCAGCAAGGCGCCGGTACGGTGGGCGAGCATTTCGCGGAACACCCCGAGCAGGCCGACGGCGCGCTGCAGACCTTCTACCTGGAGGCGCTGCACCTGCTGCGCATGGCCGAATTGCTGGACGCGCATTCGCTGGTGGACGTGCAGCGCCCGGCCGGCAGCGCCCCCGGCGGCTCCACCGTCTGCGTGCGCAACATCGTGCCCGCGCCCTTCCTTGCGCCACGCTGGGCGGCCGCGCACACCGCCACGCTCTTTTCGGCCACGCTCTCGCCCGGGCACTACCACGCCGACCTGCTGGGGCTGCCGCCGGACCACGCGGCCATCGACGTGGCCTCGCCCTTCGCCGCCCGGCAGCTGCAGGTGCAGGTGGCACGCCACATCTCCACGCGCTGGGCGCACCGCGCCGCGTCGGCCGGGCCCATCGCCGACCTGATGGCGCGGCAGTTCGCCGAGCGGCCCGGCAACTACCTGGCCTTCTTCAGCAGCTACGACTACCTGGCCCAGGTGGCCGAGGCCTTCGCGCACCGCCACCCGCAGCTGCCGCACTGGAGCCAGTCGCGCCGCATGCAGGAGTCCGAGCAGCGCGCCTTTCTGGAGCGCTTCACCGATGCCAGCGAGGGCATCGGCTTCGCCGTGCTGGGCGGCGCCTTCGCGGAAGGCATCGACCTGCCCGGGCGGCGACTGATCGGCGCCTTCCTTTCCACGCTGGGCCTGCCGCAGATCAACCCGGTGAACGAGCAGATCCGCGCGCGCATGGAACGGCTCTTCGGCGCGGGCTACGACTACACCTACCTCTACCCCGGCCTGCAGAAGGTGGTTCAGGCCGCCGGGCGGGTGATCCGCACGCCGCAAGACGAGGGCGTGGTCCACCTCATCGACGACCGCTTCGCCCGCGCCGAGGTGCGGCAGCTGCTGCCCGCGTGGTGGCAGGTGGATCTTTCACCTACGCCGCGTATGTGAAAACGGCAAAGCGGTTTAACATACGCTGCGTATGTCAACCGCCCCCGCCACTCCCGCAGCGCCGCCCGCCCCGCCACGGACCCGGCGCGCAGAGGCCATGGAAGCCACCCGCGCGCGCCTGCTGGCGACGGCGCGGCGCGCCTTCGCCACCCAGGGCTATGCCCAGACCTCCATGGACGAGTTCACGGCCCAGGCCGGGCTGACCCGCGGGGCGCTCTACCACCACTTCGGCAGCAAGCAAGGGCTGCTGACCGCCGTCATCGAGCAGATCGAGGCCGAGGTCGGCGAGCGCCTGCGGGCCGTTTCCGACGCCGCCCCCACGCCCTGGGAAGGCCTGCGCCGCCGCTGCCGCACCTACCTGGAGCTAGCGCTGGACCCCGAGATCCGCCGCATCATCCTGCAGGACGCGCGCGCCGTTTTCGGCGACGTGCCGCAGGCCGCGCAGTCGGTCGGCATCGCCGCGCTCGAAGCCGCGCTGCAGGGCCTGATCGACCAGGGCACGGTGGCCCCACTGCATGCCGGCGCCATGGCCCGCATGCTCTACGGCGTGGTCACCGAAGCCTCCTTCTGGATCGCCGAGACCGACGGCGACCCGGCCGAGCGCCTGGCCCAGGCCAGCGATGCGCTCGACCGGCTCCTGGGCGGCCTGCGCGCCACCCGTTCCTGACACTCTTTCCACAACACTCCACCCACCCTCATCCGGGAGCTTTCGCCATGCAGTGGACCAACACCCCCACCCGTTTCGGCGCCCTCGCCAAGTTCTTCCACTGGACGAGCGCCGCTGCCTTCATCGGCGCCTATGTCATCGTCTATTACGTGATCTGGTTCATGGACGACACCTCCGACGAGTCCCTGCCGGTGCTCAACATCCATTGGGTGCTGGGCCTGATCGTGGGCTTCATGGTGCTGCCCCGGCTGTTCTGGCGCCTGTCCAGCGTGCAGCCCGAGGACCCGCCCGGCACCCCGCTGGAACACGCGCTGGCCCACGCGGCGCACTGGGGCCTCTATGCGCTCATGATCGTGATGCCCTTCACCGGCTACATCGGCACGGGCGCACCGACGCACTTCGGCCTCTTCACCATCCCCGGCTTCAACGAGTCCGCGCTGTTCGGCTGGATCAGCCACACCTGGGGCCTGAGCTGGGAGGCCTTCGAGGCGCCCATCGACGTGGTGCACCACTTCATCGGCAAGTACGTGGCCTGGGTGATGGTACTGCTGCACGTGGCCGCCGCGCTCTACCACCACCGCGTGCGGCGCGACGACGTGCTCAAGCGCATGCTGCCCGGCCGCGACTGAGTCCGCCCCGAGGCCCCGCCTGACGCCGCGCCCCTGCCGGCAGCGGTAGCGGGCCATGCGCCGCGGCCGGCGCATCTCTGCCACACTGTGCCCGCATCCCACGCACCTTCCCTGGCACAACGGCATGGCCTCACCCATCGACCCGCCCCGCACGCCGCTGGCGCCGGCCGCCCGCGCGCTGGCCGAAGCCGCGCTGCAGCGGCAGAACATGCTGCTGCGCCCCGCTGGCGCCACGCCGGCCGCAACGCCAGCAGAGGCCTCGTTTCCGGCCACCCTGCAGCCCAGTGCCGTGCCGCCGCAATTCATCGCCCCGCCACCGCTGCCCCAGCCCGCCACGCCCGACCGCGTGAGCCTTTCGCCCCAGGCCCGGAAAAGCCTGCAGGGCACGCCCGGCGGCGAGGCGCCTGGGCGCACCGGCAGCGCAGCGGGCGGATCCGACGGGCGGCCCGCGCAGGCGCCGCTGGCCGGCCTGGGCCGGCCAGCCACCGCAGCCACCGATGCCGCCGCCCCGCTGCGCACCACGCCCTGGCCCACGGGCGGCGTGCCCGCGCCGCTGCGCCAGGTGCTCGACGCACTGGTACGCCAGCTGACCGCGCCCGGCCAGGCACCGCAGCGCGTGGTGGCCGCCCAGCCCTGGTCCGCCGCGCTGGAGGCACAGCTCGCCGCCCATGAAGACTCGGGCCTGCCGCCGCTGCGCACCTGGCTGGTGGGGCAGGGCGCGGTGCAGACCGGCGAGGGTGCACGCCCCGTGGCCGTGGCGCTGCGCGTGCCCGCCGCGTGGCTGCAGGAACAGCCCCCATCGGCCGCGGGCACCCATGCCGCAGGCCCGCTGTCCGCCGCCTTCGCAGGCCGGCCCCAGGCGCTGGCCTCGGGCCTGTTCGCGCTGGTGCTGCAGTCGCCGGAGGCGGACGGCGCCCGCACCAGCGCGCTGCTGGCCCTCGATGTCACGCCGTGGCTGGCCGCGCAGGCCGCCACCGTCTATGGGCGCGACCCGCGCAGCGCCGGCGACCCCTGGTTGCAGATGGCCGCCCTGCAGGCCGCCGGATGGCGCCCGCCCGATGAGGATGAAGACACGCGCGGCGGGCACGGCACGCCCTGCGACACGCCCGGCTGTCCCTACCTGGGTCAGGCCACCTGCGTGCAGCCCTTCTGCATGGCGCTGCGCGTGGCGCCCATGGACGAGGCGCAGCGCCTGGGCGAACGGTTGCCGCCGCCGCCCCTGCACAACGACAAACCGCCAGGGCCCGGGTAGGGCGCTGGCGGCTTCTGGCTGCCGGGCGGGACTGATGGGCCCCCGCGGCAGGAGTTCGCTGTCGGGTTCGCCGACGTCAGTGCATCAGGGGTAGAGGCCGCGCATTTCGCGGGCGCTCAGGATCCTCTGGCAGGCCACGATGAAGGTGGCGGTGCGCAGCGTCACCTTGTGTTCCTGCGCCACGTGCCAGATGCCGGCGAAGGCCTCCTGCATGATGCGCACGAGGCGGGCGTTGATCTCGTCCTCGCTCCAGAAGAAGCTGGAGAAGTCCTGCACCCATTCGAAGTAGCTGACCGTCACGCCGCCGGCGTTGGCGATCACGTCGGGCAGCACCAGCACGCCCTTGTCGGCCAGGATGTCGTCGGCCTCGGTGGTGGTGGGGCCGTTGGCGCCTTCGATCACCAGCTTGGCCTTGATCTTGCCGGCGTTGTCCTTGGTGATCTGGTTCTCCAGCGCGGCCGGAATCAGGATCTCGCAGTCCACACCCCAGAAGTCTTCGTTGGCGATGGTCTCGGCACCGGCGAAGCCGCCCACGCCGCCGGTGTGCCGCACGTAGGCCAGCAGCGCCGGCACGGCCAGGCCGTCCTTGTTGAAGATGGTGCCGGTGTGGTCCTGCACGGCGACGACCTTGGCGCCCGCCTCGGCAAAGAGCTTGCCGGCGATGCCGCCCACGTTGCCGAAGCCTTGCACCGCGATGCGCGCGCCTTCCAGCGGCAGGCCCGTCAGCTTGGCGGCTTCCACGCCCACGGTGAACACGCCGCGGCCGGTGGCCTCGACGCGGCCCAGCGATCCGCCCAGGTCCACCGGCTTGCCGGTGACCACGCCCGTGGCGGTGGCGCCGGTGTTCATGGAGTACGTGTCCATCATCCAGGCCATGACCTGGCCGTTGGTGTTCACGTCAGGGGCGGGGATGTCCTTGGAGGGACCGATGAGCAGGCCGATCTCGCTGGTGTAGCGGCGCGTCAGGCGTTCGAGCTCGCCGCGCGAGAGCTTCTTGGGATCGACGCGGATGCCGCCCTTGGCGCCACCGTAGGGCACGTTCACGGCCGCGTTCTTCACCGACATCCAGGCCGACAGCGCCATCACTTCGGACAGCGTCACGTCCTGGTGGAAGCGCACGCCGCCCTTGCCGGGGCCGCGGCTCAGGTTGTGCTGCACGCGGTAGCCCTCGAAGTGGGCGATGGTGCCGTTGTCCATCTCGATGGGCACGTCCACGATCAGGATGCGCTTGGGGCGCTTGAGCGTTTCGACCCAGCGCGCGAGGCCGCCGAGGTACGGCGTGACGCGGTCCACCTGCTGCAGGTAGTTGCCCCAGGGGCCGAGGTGGTCGGCCTGGAGGTAGGAGGGCACGGCGTGCTGGACGAGGGTGTCGGGGGTGTTCGACATACGGAAGTTCCTTGAAGGAAGTCAGTTCAGGCGGATGACTGTATGCCGGCCCCCGGCAGCTGTCCAAGGCCGGAGTGTTTCGGGGTTATGCATCGGATGCATAACGTTGCGGAACGCCGTTCAGCCCCGATAAACCATCAAAAACCGTAGCAAACCACCTAGGCACCAGGCGGGCTACGGCGCGATAGCGTCAAAAACCCAGGCCCTTGAGCAGCTGCGTTCCGGTGCCGATCGGGTCCTGCCGCATGCGGGTTTCCTCGCGGCCCACATAGGTGAAGATGCCGTCGGCGGTCTTGCCTGCCACGTAGTCCGAGAGGCGCGCCTCGTCGAAGCCCAGCGCCGAGAGCTGGGCCGTCTTCTGCAGCACGCCGCTGGCCTGCAGGGCATCGCGCACCAGAGGCTTGAGCTGGCTGGTGACCTGCGCGCCGGCACTCTTGCGCAGATAGTCGGTAGCGCCGGTGCTGCCGCCCCGGGCGATGTCGAGGGCGTCGTTGAGTGTGGCCCGGTCGATGGCGGATCGGAAGATCGGCTTGGCCTGCGCGGCGGCCTGTTCGGCGGCGCGGTTGAGGGCCGCATCCAGACTGCCCGACAGGCCCGACTGCTGGGCCAGGTCCAGCAGCTTGCCCACGCCGCCCTGGCCCGCACCCGGCAGGCCGATGCGGATGGCCGAATCGGCCGAAAAGGCACCGGGCTGCGAGAGCTTGTCGAGCGCAGCGTCGGATGCCTGGGCCAGCAGCGGCTTGATGCCGATGGAGGGCGCCTGGGCGGCGGCAGGCTGTGCGGCGAGGGCCGCGCAGGCCAAGGTGGCGGTGGCGCCCAGGGCGCGCCAGAAGGTCGAGGTCATGGGAGCGTTCTCCAAAACAGGAACATGCGCGCCATTGTGCTGCGGGACACGGGCCGGGCAGCCATCGCACCGCGCACGCCCCCCGCCGCGTGCTATTCCACCTTGAACTTGGAGAGCGCCGGATCGCCCTCGGGGAAGCGCAGGTCGAGTTTCTGCAGCACCTCGCGCAGCACGGTGGCGATCATCAGGTTGCGGTGGGTCTTGGAATTCGCCGGCACGATGGTCCAAGGCGCCCAGGGGGTGTGCGTGGCGGCCAGCAGGGTGGCATAGGCGCGCTGGTAGTCGTCCCACTGCTTGCGCGCCTCGATGTCGCCCATCTCGAACTTCCAGTGCTTGGCCGGGTCGTCCAGCCGCTCCTGCAGGCGCTCGCGCTGCTCGTCCTTGCCGATGTGCAGCATGAACTTGACGATCACCGTGCCCGTCTCGGCCAGCAGGCGCTCGAAGTCATTGATGTGCGCCAGGCGCTGGGCGTGCTGCTCGGGCGTGACCCAGCCCTTCACGACGGGCACCAGCACGTCTTCGTAGTGGCTGCGGTTGAAGACCACGGTCTCGCCGGCCGCCGGCACCTGGGCGTGGATGCGCCAGAGGTAGTCGTGCGCGCGCTCTGCCTCGGTAGGGGCCTTCCAGCCGACGGCGCGCAGGCCCAGGGCGCTCATGCGGCCGAACACGCCGCGGATGGTGCCGTCCTTGCCGGAGGTATCGGTGCCCTGCAGCAGCACGAGCAACTTGTAGCGCCGGTCGGCGTAGAGCAGGTTCTGCAGGCCATCCAGCTCCTCGGCCAGGGCCTCCACCGCGGCCTTGTCCTGGGTCTTGTCGCCCTGGGAGAAAGGCTTGGCACCGGGGTCGAAGCGCTCCAGCGGCAGGGGTGGGGGCACCTCCTTGCGGTGGGCGGGCAGGTTGGCGAAATCCTGGGGCTGCCAGTCGGCCCATTGCCGGGCCAGATCGGGGTCAATGCGGGAAAAGGGGGCGAATTCCATGGCGTTCGGGTGGTAGGTGCAGGGCGGAACAAACACTGTAGCCGCGGCCCGTGCCGCCGCCTGTGGGCCAAGGGCGCAAACGCGCGGTCGCCCACCCACCTGCTTGCTGACCCGCAGCTTCAGCCCGGCTGCGTCGTCACGTGCACGCCCGGGCGCAGCCCGCCGTTCCAGCGCCCGCCCAGCGCGCGCTCGATCTGCGCGGCCAGTTGCAGCAGCAGGCCGTCGTGGCCCTGGCGGGCCTGGGCGTGGATGCCGAAGGGCAGGCCGTGGTCCTGCGCGCCCATCGGCAGCGAAATGGCCGGAATGCCGCAGAGATTGGAGAGCGGCGTATAGGCGAAGAACTGCCAGAGGTTGTCGAACCAGTCCAGCACGTCGGGGTTGCTGCTGGTGGTCAGGTATTCGGTCGTGCCCACGGGCGGCGTGGGCCGCGCGGTGATGGGGGTGAGGATGATGTCCCACACCTCGAAGAAGGCGCCGAAGCCGCGCGCCGTGGTGTTGAACACGGTCTGCATACGGTGGCGCTCGGCATAGGGCAGGTCGCGGCCCGCTTCCCAGATGCGGATGTTGATGGGCTCGATCAGGTCGGCGGGCGGCGATTCGAGGCCGCGCCGCTCCAGCAGGCCGTTGATGACCTGGGCGAAGTTGCTGATGTAGCAGGTGGTCTGGGCGCGGAAGGCGGCGCGCAGGTCCACCTGCGGCAGCGCCCATTCGACGTGGTGGCCCAGACCTTCGAGGAAGCGGCCGGCCTTTTCCAGCTCGGCCGCGATGGCGGGCGTGGCGCGGTAGTCGCCCCATTCGTGCGAGAGCGCGATGCGCAGGCGGGCCGGATCGCGCCGGATCAGCTCGGCATAGGGCTCGGGCGCTGTCCAGTAGGGCATGAACTCGCCCGGCGCGCCGCCCCGGCAGGCATCGACGAAGGCGGCCGTGTCGCGCACCGTGCGGCTGTGGCAGCCCTGGGTGGAGACGTAACCCGTGATGTCCGAAGCCTGCGGCGCGATGGAGAACACGCCGCGCGAGGGCTTCAGGCCGATGTTGCCGTTGAAGCCCGCCGGGATGCGGATGGAGCCGCCGCCGTCGGTGGCATGCGACATCGGCACCACGCCCGCCGCCACGATGGCGGCCGTGCCGGCGGACGATCCGCAGGTGGTGTAGCCGGTGTTCCAGGGGTTGCGCGTGACATAGACGGCCGGGTTCTCGGCCGAGCTGCAGACGCCGAACTCCGGCGTGGTGGTGCGGCCCATGAGGTTCAGCCCCGCGCGGCGCATCTGCCGCGTGAGCCAGGCGTCTTCGGTGGGGCGGTTGCCGCGCATGAAGAGCGAGCCCTGCTCCTGCAGCCGCCCGGCCAGGGTGGGGCCCAGGTCCTTCATGAAGAAGGGCACGCCGGCCAGCGGGCCCTCGGCATTCACGCCGGCCTGCAGCGGATCGGCCACCGCATCGGCGAAGACCTCCACCACCGCGCTCAGGGCGGGGTTCACCTTCGCCACGCCGGCCGCCGCCTGGGCGGCCAGTTCGGCGGCGGTCACCTCGCCCCGGCGCACCTTCTCGGCCAAGCCCACCGCGTCGTGGGCGGCCCATTCGTCCCAAGTCATTGCCAAGCTCATGCGGATGCCTTCCGTTCCATGTGGTCGCCTGAAACGGCAAGACTGCCACAGGAACGCGGCCGATGCGCTCAGAACGTGTTCATGGCATCAGAAGCTGTGCTGCAGCCCCGCCACCACCTGCCGGCCCAGGCCCGGCATGACGGTGATCGCGGCCCACGAGGCGGTGGCGTAGTGCCTGTCGAAGAGGTTGTGCACGTCCAGCGTCAGGCGCGTGCGCGGGTCGATCTGCCAATAGGCCGTCACGCGTGCCGTGGTGTAGCCCGGCAGGCGGTAGGCATCGTTGGCCGTGGCGGTGCGCTCGCCCACGTACACCAGGCCGCCGCCCACGCCGTAGCGCCCGCCCGAAGCCAGGCGGTCTTCGCGGATGGCGAAGAGGCCGCCGCTCACGCGCGGGATGCCCAGCAGGCGCTTGCCCAGCAGAGTCTTGTCGTTGTCGCGCAGCACCTCGGTGTCGGTATAGGCGGCGTTGGCCGTCAGGCGCCAGTGGGCGTCAAGCTGGCCCGCCACATCGGCTTCCAGGCCGCGACTGCGCACCTCCCCGGCCGCCACGCTAAAGCTCCCGTTGTTGGGGTTAGGGTCGCGCGTGAGCACGTTGGTCTTGCGGATGTCGAACACCGCCATCGAGGCGTTCAGGCGGTGGTCCGCCGATTGCCACTTCGCGCCGGCTTCCCAGACCTTGCCTTCCTGCGGATCGAAGGAATTGCCTGCGGCGTCGGTGCCGGCATTGGGGCGGAACGAGCGGCCGTAGGAGACATAAACCGAGCTGTCCGGCGTCACCATGTAGTTCAGGCCCACGCGCGGCGTCGCGGCCGAGTGCTGCTGTTTCTGGCGCGCATTCGTCATCCAGTTGACGAAGTCCTCATTGAAACGGTCGAAGCGCAGACCGGCCATCAGCTTCCAACGGGAATTCAGGTCGATCTGATCCTGCAGGAAAAGACCCGTCGCGCGCAGGCGGTCCTCCTGCAGATAGCCCTGCACCAGCGGGCCGCGCGGCACGTTGCCGTAGGTGGGGTTGTAGATATCGATGGGGTACTTGGCCGGCGAGTAGCGGATGTTCTGGCCCATGTAGAGACGCCACGACTCCACACCCGCCAACACCGTATGGCGCAAGCCCCCCGTAATGAACTTGCCCTCCAACTCGGCTTGCAGCGATGCATCCCGCGACGGAAGGCTACGCCAGCTGTCGGTGCGCGACAGCGTGCGCCGGTCGGCGCCCAGCAAACCGATCTGTCCCGTGCCGAAGTCCACGGCATTGCCGTACAGCTCGGTTTCACGGTAAGAAGCGCCTACGCGCGTGCGCCAGCCGCTGCCCAGGTCATGGTCCAGCGTGAGCTGATGCGTATCGCCATTGACGTGCAGACTGCCACGGTCGGGCTCCTGCAAGAAGCGGTCCGCCGGCAGCGCCAGGGCGTTGCCGTTCACCTGGATGGTGCCCCGGTCCAGCGGCGTGCGGATGCGGATGAACTCGGCCTCGTACTGCAGCACCGTGCTGTCGCCCAGCGTCCAGGCGAAGGCCGGGGCGACCACGTACTTGTGGTTGTCCACCAGGCTGGTGCGGCTGGCGCCGTCCTCGGCCGCCACGTTCAGGCGGTAGGCGAGGTGCGGAGAGATGGGGCCGGTGGTGTCCAGCGTGGCGCGGCGCATGCCCAGCGTGCCCACTTCCAGGCCGGCCTTGTGCGATGCGGTGAACTGCGGCTTCTTGGTGACGATGTTGAGCGTGCCGCCGGGCTCGCTGCTGCCGTAGAGCGCCGCGGCCGGGCCCTTGAGGAACTCCACCCGCTCCACCGTCGCCATGTCGCGTTGGGGGCCATAGCCCCGGCCGGAGGCAAAGCCGTTGAGCAGCGAGCCGCCTTCGGTGTTGCTGAAGCCGCGGATGGCGTAGTTGTCCCAGGTGCCACCGAAGTCATTGAGGCGCGTGACGCCGCTCACGAAATCCACCGTGTCTGCCAGGCGCGTGGCGCCCAGGTCTTCGATGAGCTGCTTGGACACCACGCGCACGGCCTGCGGCGTCTCGATCAGGGGGGTATCGGTGCGGGTCGCCGCGGTATTGCGCTGCGCGCCCTGGTAGCCGGTGGCGGCATCGCTGGCGTCTTGCACGCGCACCTCCTGCAGCGTGGCGGGCGGCGCTGCCGCTGCAGCGGCAGCATCGTCCGCCGCATGGGCCGCGCCATGGGCAGCCAGCGCGGCCGTGAGCGCCAGCACGGCCTGCGCCAGCGGCGCGCGGCGGGGAGCGAACGAGGACGAAGACGGGGAGGACAGCGAGAAAGCAGGCATGGGAGGACCAAGGCAACAGGCCGGAAGGCTCCGGCCCAGGGGGCAAGGAAAGAGACGGAGGGCGCCGTGCTCAGCGCAGATCGGGTCGAAGACCGCAGGCACACCACAGGTGCGTAAAGCGGCAGAACTTTAGCACCATGTTGCGAACAACTCTCATTATCTGTCGCATTCCCGCGACGCTCAGACCAGCGCCTTCTCGCTGCCGCGCTGCAGCCACTCCACGAAGCGCCGCGCCCCCAGCCCCAGCGGGCGTTCCTTGGACCACACCACGTCCACCCACAGCTTCACGCCGTTGCTGAGGTTGTCGAAAGGCATTTCCACCAGCGTGCCCGCGTGAATGCGCGGATCTACCAGCTCGCGGGGCTGCCAGCCCCAGCCCAGGCCGGCTTCGATCAGGCTCAGCGCGGCCAGGTGGTTGTCGGTACGCCAGTGGTGGCGGGCGAACACGAAGCGCGGGTCGGTCTGCGCCAGGTCGCGGCCGGCGACGACGATCTGGCGGGTGGTGGTGAGGTGGACCTCGCTGAGCGGCGCGCCAGCGGCGGCCTGCATCACCGGGTGCTGGGGCGCGATGACGGCCACCAGGGTTTCGCTGCCCACTTCCTGGAAGCCCTCGCGCCCGTCGATGCTGGGGCGCTCGAACACCAGCGCGAGCTGGGCGCGGCCGGCGTGCAGCAAGGCCATGGCGTCGGCCTGGGGAGCGGCCAGCACCTCGACCTGCAGCAGGGGATAGTCGGCAGTGAGGGCGGCCAGCGCCTCGGTCCAGGGGCCTGCGAGCAGCTCGGGCGCGATGGCGATGGTCAGGCGCTCTTCCAGCCCCTGGGTGAGCGACAGAGCCTGCGCATTGAGCTGGCGCAGCTGCGCGCCCAGCAACCGCGCCTGCGGCTCCAGCGCCCGGGCGGCGGCGGTGGGCCGGGGCTCGCGCCCACTGCGGTCGAAGAGGTGCACGTCCAGCTCGGCCTCCAGGTGCGCGATGGTCATGCTCACCGCCGACGGCACGCGCGAGAGCGCGCGGGCCGCGGCCGAAAACGAGCCGTGGTCCAGCACAGCCAGGAAGACGTTGACGCTGTCGGAGGAGAAAGCCATGGCCGGCTTTCTATCAGAAAAACTGAAACAAGCTGACTATATGTATCAGCCCTGCGCACATACAGTGCGATTCATGTCTTTGCACCCTTCTTCCGCCGCCGCCGCTGTGTCCCCCGCCAACGCACCCGCCACTCCGCGCGCTTGCGCCGCCGCAGGGCTGCAGGGGCCGTGGCGCCGCGTGGTCTATGTGTCGCTCTACGAGCTGATCGCCATCGCCTTCGCCACGGCCGGCCTGGCGCTGCTGACGGGCCAGGGCGCCGGCCATTCCAGCGCCGTGGCGGTGGCCTGCTCGGCGATCGCCATCGCCTGGAACATCGGCTTCAACTGGGCCTTCGAGCGCTGGGAGGCGCGCCAGCCGGTGCGCGGGCGCAGCGTGGGCCGCCGAGTGGCGCATGCCATCGGCTTCGAGGGCGGGCTGGCGCTGATCCTGGTGCCGCTCTTCGCCTGGTGGTTCGACGTGACGCTCTGGGACGCGCTGGTGATGGACCTGGGCCTGCTGCTCTTCTTCCTGGTCTATACCTTCGTCTTCAACTGGGGCTTCGACCGGGTGTTCGGGCTGCCGGCCTCGGCGCGGGGCTGAGCCGGCAGCGCTGGCGCGGGACATCGGCGCGGTGCGTAGCCTAGGCTGTCCACAGCGCCGCAGCGGCCGTGCGCGTTTCCACCCCCAGCTTCTCGAAGATGTGCTCCAGGTGCTTGTTCACCGTGCGCGGGCTCATGCCGAGGATGTCGGCGATGTCGCGGTTGGTCTTGCCCTTGGCGATCCAGGAGAGCACCTCGGTCTCGCGCGGTGTCAGGTCCACGCGCGGCAGGCGCGCTGCAGGCGCCGCGCCGGCGGCCTGCACCGATAGCAGCAGCATGGTCTCGCCCAGGCCGCTGGCTCCAAGCGGGCGCGCCAGGAGGCGCTGGCCGGGCTCAAGCGCGGTGGCGCCTTCGCCCGCCTGCTGGGCCTGGGCCAACCAGCGGGCCAGGGCGGATGCTGGCGCGGCATCTGCGACGAAGGCGGCCTCCAGCCAGCGCATGGCCTGGGGCGAGCGCCAGGCCACGCGGTCCTGGCCGTCCAGCACGACCACGCCCAGCCCTGCCACATCCACGGCCTCCTGGGCCTGGCGCGTGGCGCGGGCATTGCGCACATGGGTGGCCAGACGGGC
>JBHIWE010000059.1:0-19731 GCA_041987645.1 Acidovorax sp.
GGTCGACTACGAATCTGTCGTCAGCGGAGCAATGGCGTTAACTGGCCGACATATTGCTAGCTTGAAAAGTCAAGGCGCCAGCAACTTACTGACAAGCGACGCATTGCGGTAGGCCACCGCCAGCGCGTTCCTTATCCAGCCTTCCGCGCGACCACCCGCGATATGAAAGTTCGCGATCTCGAGGACATGTTTGAGCTTGAGCGCAGCCGCGTGGATCTCCGAACTGTCGTGTTCCAGTGAAATCTCCAGCCTGAGAATCTCCACGTGCCGGTCCGCATCGCGCAGATGGCTGCGCAACTGGCGCTGCCAAGGCTTGGACGGAGGGAGCCTCTCCAGCAAGGCCTGCACGATGACATCCACGTCGTTGATGCCCTTGCCGATCGCCTCAAAGTGAGCCGCGGCGGACTCTGGCGGGAAGTCCGATTCCGCCACTTGCGTCCCAACGTCCAGCAGGAGTTTTTGCGTCACTCGCGCACGCCCAGCTTGACGTCAGCCACGAGCCGACTCTTCATCGCCCTGTCTCGAAACGAGGGGTCGCCCATCTCCAACCGGTACCACTCGTTCCAGATCCACAGGCTGCCGACCAGATCCACGAACAGCACTTGTCCGGCGTCGCCCTGGACCTGTAGCACTCCATGCCCTTTGGCCCAGTTAAAGACCAGGAGGTGCTTTCCAGGCGGCACGGCGATCCGAATCAGCGAAGCCGGGATGGTCGTCACCAACCGCTCCCCGGCAATGCCCACCTTGACCCTATTGGCGGCATCTCCCCACCGGTGGCGGACGAGATAGATGGTCAGCTGACCGGCGACCGGCTCGAACCGCTTGGCTCGCGATTCGGCTTCTTCGTCAGGGACGGCTTCCGGCGTGCATATCGCCTTGATCCCGGGGCCATTCCTCGCGCGGTAGCACTGCGGTCCCACGGAGCTGCCCCGCAGGAAGCTTGCGCAACCGGGCAGTAGCAAGCTCCCGGTGACGCAGCTCATCCAAGCCAGTACTGCGCGCCTGTCCATGACTTCAGCTCCTTGGCCACCGCTGATGCTGGTCGTCGATCACGTATGCATGTGAGTGCTGCCGAGCGTCGTCCACGGCCGGGCTCTGCAGGTGCTCATCGCCTTCTTTCAGATCACCGTGGGTATGAGGAACCTCCACCGGATCGTCCTTGGGCCAAAGCCAGAGACTCGCGAACGTGGTCACTCCCGCCAGAATGCCCAGAGCGATGAAGCTGGCGTTCAGGCCGGCCTTGGCGCCCAGCCATCCGGCGACCGGGTAGGTGATGAGCCAACAGGCGTGCGAAAGCGCGAACTGCGCGGCGAAAAGCGCTGGTCGGTCCTGCTCGCTGGCCGAGCGGCGCAGCAGCCTGCCGGACGGCGTTTGAGCGAGGGAGTAGCCCATGCCCAACAGCAGCCACAGCACCACGAGCGCCGCATAGTTGCCCGTCGCCAAGGGTCCAAGCAGCAGGCCGATGGTCAGGACAGACGCGCCAAAGACCATGACGCGCCGGTCGGGCAAGCGCTCCAGGAGCTTGGGTAGCCCAAGGGCAATCAGCATGGAGCCGCCGCCGAAGGCCGCCAGTGCGCCGGCCGTGAAACGCTGGTTGAGCTGCAGCTGGCTCTGCACCAGCACCACCGTGTTGACGATGACCATGGCGCTGGCGGACGCGACAGCGAGGTTCAACGCTAGCAAGCCGCGCAGCCGCGGTGTGGAGAGGTAGATGCGGCTGCCGCGCGTGGTGCGCTCGTAGATGCTGCGCCGCGGCGGCTGCTTTGCCTTGGGGAGCACGGTAGAGACAACCAGTACGGCCGAGGCGACGAAACCCACAACCGTCCCAAGGAAAAGGCTGTGGAAGCTGACCACGGTCAGCAGTGCTGCAGCCAGCGCCGGACTGGCCAGGCTCTCAAGGTCATAGGCCAGGCGCGATAGCGACAAGGCCTTGGTGTAGTCCGCCTCCTTGGGCAGCACATCAGGGATCGTCGCCTGGAATGTGGGCGTGAAACCCGCAGAGGCCGACTGCAACACGAAGATCAGCACGTAGACCTGCCAGATCTCCGTGACGAAGGGCAGCACCAGCGCGACGGCGGCGCGCACGAGGTCCAGCGCAACCAGCAAGGTGCGGCGCGGCACCCTGTCGGCAAACGCCGAGGCGATGGGTGCGACGCCGATGTAGGCCACCATCTTGATGGCCAGCGCGGTGCCGAGCACTGCGCCCGCGTCCGCACCTGCCAAGTCGAAGGCCAGCAGGCCCAGTGCGACGGTGGCCAGCCCTGTTCCGACCAGCGCAATGACCTGGGCGAAGAAAAGGTGGCGGTACGTCCGATTGGCAAGGACATCCAACATGGCGGTGCTCCGCGAAAGGGGGACAGACGCCAGCAGGCGCAATGCCTGCTGGCGCCGCAACGGTCAAAGACCGATCAGTTGCCGGTGAAGTTGGCAGCGATGAAGTTGCCCTGCGGCGTGAAGAACATGTAGAGGTTCGCCTTGGACTTGTCGGCAGCGGCCGGATCCTTGAAGGTGACCTTCCATTCCTTGCCCTTCTGGCCATCGACCTGCTCGGGCGTGCCGGGCTTGATGCTCTGCCAGGACTTGTCGAGCTTGCCGCCGGCGATGAGCGCCTGCTGGCGCTTCACGGCGCAGCCCGACACGGTCTCGGCCTTGGCTGGCGTGTTGCCGTGGAAATGGCAGTCGCCGTCACCGCCGGCAAAGGCGGGAGCGGAGAGGCTGAATGCGGCCATGGCGGCCATCGAGACGAACAGTTTCTTCATGGAAAACTCCTTTGGTGGGGGGTGGGGGAAAACTCAAAGAACGCGGCCATCAGAGGCTCTCGCGTCCCGTGCGGGTGCTCTTGTCGATGTCCATGTCTTCATGCAGGTGCTTGTGCTCCTCCTCGGGGAAGCGCAGGTTCTCTGCATCGAAGTCGTGGTGGTAGCCGTGCAGTTGCATCAACAGCAACAGCGCGCCGAGCGTCATCAGTGCGTTGTTCGAGAACGTGCTGAACCGCTGGAACGACTCACGCTTGCGCCACAGGGACAGCAGGGCGACCATGACCACGAGAGCGGCGATCTGCCCGATCTCAACGCCGACGTTGAAGCTCAGGATCCGCATCAGCATGCTGAAGTTGTCGTCGCCCAGCGGCAGTTGCTGCAGGCGGGTGGACAGGCCGAAACCGTGCAGCAGCCCGAAGGCGAAGACGACACGCAGTAGGTTGGGCGACGGGCGGTTGAAGTACTTCTGGAAGCCGCCGTTGTTGTCGAACCCCTTGTAGATGACGCTGATCGCGATCAGTGCATCCACGAGCCAGAAGTTCCAGGTGATCTTCAGGAACGTCGCGAAGATCAGCGTGATGCAGTGGCCCAGCGTGAACGCCGTGACGAACTTGGCCACATCGGTGAACTTCGTGAGGAAGAACACCACACCGAACAGGAACAACAGGTGGTCGTAGCCGGTCAGCATGTGGCTGGCGCCCAGCCCGATGTACTGCAGGTAGCCGCCATCCAGCATGCGCTGCTTGTCGGCCTCGGAGATGCCGTGCGCCCAGGCGGCCGCGGCGGAGAGGAGCAGGCCCACCGCGAGCAGCGGCCGGGCAAGACGTTGGAACATGATTTCCTTTACTGCTGGTGAAAAATCAGGGAGACGGGGAAGCGCTCGCGCCTCCCCTATCAAGCTCAGGCTTGCGGCAGGGGTTCGGGTTCCGGCTCAGGCTTGGCCTGATCCGACCGCTTCAGGACGAGACCGCACAACGCGGGCAGGACCAGCAGCGTCAGGACCGTCGCGGTGATCAGGCCGCCGATCACGACCGTTGCCAGCGGCCGCTGTACCTCGGCCCCAGTGCCGGTACCGAACGCCATCGGGATGAAGCCCAAGGACGCGACCAGAGCGGTCATCAGGACGGGTCGCACGCGCTCCATCGCGCCTTCGATCACGGCCGCGCTAGTCGCCATGCCGTCTTCCAGCCGCTTACGGATTGCCGAAATCATCACGAGGCCGTTGAGCACCGCCACACCTGACACGGCGATGAATCCCACAGCAGCGGAGATCGAGAACGGAATGTCGCGAATAGCCAGCGTGAACACGCCGCCCGCCACTGCCATCGGGATGGTGGCCAACACCGTCGCCGTCAGCGCAGCGCTGCCGATGGCCAGGTAGAGGACCGCACTGATGAGCACCAGGCACGCCGGGATGATGATGGCCAGCCGCTTGGAAGCAGCCTGCAGGTTCTGGAACTGGCCGCCCCATTCGATCCACGCGCCGGTTGGCAGCTTGATCTCGGCGTCGATGCGCTTCTGCGCTTCGGCGACAAAGCTGCCCAGGTCCCGCCCGCTGACGTTCGCCTCGACATACAGGCGGCGCTTGCCGTTGTCACGACTGACCTCGTTCAGACCTTGCGTGAACTTGAACTGCACCAGCGAACCCAGCGGCACCGAAGCACGCGGCTTGCCGTCGACCGCGGGCAGCGTCACCGGCAATCCGCGCAGCTGGTCCAGATTGTTGCGTTGATCGCCTGGCAGGCGCACGACCAGGTCGAAGCGACGGTCACCCTCGAAGATCTGACCCGACGGCCGGCCTGCCAGCGCGGCGGACACCGTGTCGGCAACTTCCTTCAGCGTGAGGCCGTGGCGCGCAATCGCCACGCGGTCGAACTCGATGTCGAAGGTTGGGAACCCCGATGTCTGCGCCACGCGCGTATCGACCGCGCCCGGGATCTTCTTCAGCAACGCGGCGATGCGCTGGCCGGTCGCAGCCAACTGGTCGAGGTCGTCGCCGTAGATCTTGACGGCCACATCGCTGCGGACGCCGCCGATCAACTCGTTGAACCGCATCTCGATCGGTTGCGTCGCGTCGTAGGCATTGCCCACGATCGCCGACATCTTCTCGCGGATGCGCTCGACGACCTGCTCCTTGGTGGTCACGCCTTCGGGCCACTCGTTCTTGGGCTTCAGGATGACGTAGTTGTCGGAGGCGTTCGGAGGCATCGGGTCCGCCGCCAGGCTGGCCGTACCCGCCTTCGAGTAGACCGTCTTGACCTCAGGGAGGGTCAACAGGGTCCGCTCGATGGGCAGGTCCAGCGCGGCCGAGTCCTCGATCGACATCGAAGGAATGCGGACTGACGAGAGGTTCAGGTTCTGTTCGTCGAGCGTGGGCATGAACTCCTTGCCGACGAATCGGAAGGTGACCGCTGCCGCCGCCACTATGACGAGGCCGGTGACGATCGATGGCCACGGGTTGGCCACCGTACGCTGCAGCACCGGCAGGTACCGGTTCTTGGTCGCCTGGATCACCTTGACTTCGCGCTCCTCGATGTGCTTCGTCATCACGACGGCCAGCATGGCCGGCACGAAGGTGATGGACAGCACGAAGGCGGACGCGAGGGCCAGCATCAGCGTGATCACCATGGGCGAGAACATCTTGCCCTCGACGCCCTGGAAGCTCAGGCACGGCAGGAACACCAGGAAGATCACCAGCTGGCCGTATACGGTCGGCTTGATCATTTCCTTGGACGAAGCCATGACCTCCTGCAGGCGCTCGCCGAGCGTCAGCAAGCGGCCTTCCAGTGCCTGTCGATGGGCCAGGCGCCGCAAGGCGTTCTCGACCACGATGACGGCGCCGTCGATGATCAGACCGAAGTCCAGCGCACCGAGGCTCATCAGGTTGCCCGAGATGCCGAAGGAGTTCATGCCGATGGCGCTCATCAGCAGCGACAGCGGAATCACCAGCGCCGCGATGACGGCCGCGCGCCAGTTGCCCAGCAGGGCGAACAGGATGGCGACAACCAGCAGCGCACCCTCGGTCAGGTTCTTGGCGACGGTCTTGATGGTGGCCACCACCAGCTGGGAGCGGTCCAGCGTGGGCTCCAGCACGACGCCTTCCGGCAGCGTCTTCTTGATCTCTCCCAGCTTCTCGACCACGGCGGCGGCAACCGTCCGGCTGTTTTCGCCGACAAGCATCAGCGCGCTGCCGACGACCGCCTCATTGCCGTCGCGGCTGGCTGCACCGGTGCGAATCTCACCGCCGATCTTGACCGTGGCCACCTGGCCCACCGTGACCGGCACGCCGTTGCGTTGCGCGACAACCGTATTGGCGATCTGGTCCACGGAGCGCAGTCGGCCATCGGCACGGACGAGGTAGTTCTCGCCTGAGCGACGCAAGTAGTTGGCACCGATGGATAGATTCGAGTCTTCCAGCGCGCGACCGAGTTCACTCCAGTCCAGGCCGTAGGCCGCAAGACGCGTCAGGTCGGGCTCGACGACGTACTGCTTGACGAAGCCGCCCAGCGAGTCCACGTCAGCGACGCCGGGCGTCATGCGCAGCTGTGGCCGGACGATCCAGTCCTGCACCGTGCGGAGGTAGGCCAACTGCGAGACGGAATCGGGCAAGCGTTCGCCCTCGTCCGTCACGAAGCTGCCGTCCTTCTGCCAGCCGGCCTTGCCTTCAGCCGGTGCAGGCGCACCCTCGCCGCGCGGGTACTTGTACTCGACGCTGTAGTGCACCACCTCGCCGAGGCCAGTGGATACCGGTCCGAGGACGGGGTCGGCACCTTCGGGCAGGCTGGCCCGCGCCTGATTCAAGCGTTCGGTGACCTGCTGGCGCATGAAGTACAGGTTGGCGCTCTCCTTGAAGATCACCGTGACCTGGCTGAAGCCATTGCGCGAGAACGAGCGCATGTTCTCCACGCCGTTCAGGCCGGCAAGCGCTGTCTCGATCGGATAGGTCACTCGTTTTTCAACCTCGACCGGTGTCAGTGTCGGGACAACCGTGTTGATCTGTACCTGCTTGTTCGTGATGTCGGGCGTGACGTCGATGGGCAGCAAGTTGAGCTGCCAGGCGCCGAAGGCGGCGACGAGCGCCGTCAGAAACAGCACCATCCAACGGGCTCGAACCACGCCCTGGAGAAGAGCTTGGATCATTCGTCGTCTCCCGCGAGCTTCTTCGCCTCGGCCTTCAGCAGGAAGGCATTGCGGACGGCGACCTGCTGGCCCGACTTCAGGCCAGTGACGATCTGCGCCAGGCCACCGCTGCGCAGACCCACGTAGACCTGCTGGACGCGGAAGCCTTCAGGCGTGCGGAGGAACACGACATCCGTACCGTCGATGTTTTGCACCGCCTCTTCGGGCACGGCGACGCCCTGCGGCGTGGATTGACCGCGGGTCTGCAGGCGGACCTGCACACCTTCGCCGGCGAGGAGCGATTGCGCATCCGGCCCCGCCGTCGGAATGAGCACGACCGTGGCCGCACGCGTGGTGGCGCTGACGCCTGGCGTCAAGCCGCGAACCGTCACCGGCACCGGCTTGCCGGAGCGAGTCAGAACAGTAGCCGAGTCGCCCACTGCCACGCGACGCAGATCGTCCGCGGTCAGAGGCGCCTCGATCTGCACGGCACCGGGCATTCCCACACGGAACAGCTCAAGGTCCGGCGTCACGTGGGCGCCTGCAAGCGCAGTGATGGAAGTGATGCGGCCGGCGATGGGCGCCACGATATTGAGCGATCGGCCGTCGCTGCCGACGCGCGCGGCGCCTGCGACAGCAGCGGCCCGCTGAGCCTCAGCCTCAGCGACGTCCACATCTGCTTGAGCGGCTTCCAGCGCTTGACGAGGCGTGACGCCCTGGTCGAAGAGGCTCTTCTCACGGGCCAGCGTCTTGCGCGCCAGGTCGACCTTGGCTTGCGCCACGCGGCGGTCGCTCACCATGGTGGCGGCTTCGAGGCTCTCGATACTTGCGAGCACCTCACCTGCCTTGACGGTGTCGCCGAGGCGGCGCAAGACCCGGACCAATGTGCCGTTTGCGCGGCTCACCACGGCGGCTTCCGCGCCCGGTGCGGCCGTCACGACCGCAGGGAGCAGAAGCTCATTGCGGACGTCAGAGCCAGACGCGTTCTCGACAGTGATGTTGGCGGCGGTGATGTAGTCCGCCGGGATCTTCAGCTCGGGCGCGTCCTTCTTGGCCGCATTTGCGGTCGCTGCCGGCTTCGGTGCGGCGGCGGCTGGCGCCGGCTCTGCACCGCTCGAGCTGCGGCTCGCAATGCCGTAGCCCAGTGCTCCTGCACCGGCGGCGATGCAGGCCGCGATCAGCACTTGGTTCAGCTTGAATTTGCTTGTCATTGTGATTCTCCAAATGCGAGACGGCCCTGCGCCTGCGCGAGCGCTGCCAGGGAACGGACGCGCGCCAATCGCGCGTCGATGGTTGAACGTTGAGCTTCGGAATAAGCGCGACGAGCGAACAGCAGCTCGACAAGAGGCGTGCGTCCGGCGTCGTAGCCGATGCGGCCCAGTCGATAGCCTTCGGCGGACGCACGCTCGCCCTCAAGAGCAGCTTCCAGTTGCCCCTCCGCAGCCAGCAGTTGCGCCTGCGCCGATCGACGGGCTGCAGCTGTCTCCAGCCGGGCAGCCAGGACGCGTGCGTCGGCGGCCTGCACGCGCTGGCGCGCGGCGGCGACGCCGTCTCGATTGCGGTCGAACAACGGGATGGATGCGGACAAGCCGACCACATAGCCGTTCTGGGACGTCCAGGCATAGCGACGCACGCCGGCCGTCACGCTGAGGTCTGGAATCCAGCGCCGCTCTTCCACTTGCAGCCGGGCCTCGGAGGCCTCACGCTCGCTTTGCGCGACGCGCAGCGTGGGAGATTCGTCGGCTGCGGCGCCTGCGTCGGCTGCCGTGCTGAACAGGGATCCGGCGATGCCGGTGAAGCGCTCCTGGGACCCAACGAGTGCAGACAGCTCTTCCAGGGCCTGGGTCAGGTCGGCGGCGGCTGCGCGCTCGGCGCCACGGGCGGCAGCGGCACCGGCTTCTGCCTGCGCGACGCGGACACTGGCTTCCTTGCCTGCTTCGACTTGGGCGCGCGCGGCCCGCAAGTCGTCGCCGGCGCGGCTCAGTTCATCTGCTGCCACACGTTGCCGCCCTTGGGCCGCCTCGACCGTTCCGTAGGCGACGGCGAGCTTTGCAGCCCACAGCACTTCGGCTTCACGGCGCCTGGCTTCGGCCACATCGGAATCGCGGTCGGACACGGCGATGCGAGAGGCTCGCTTGCCGCCCAGTTCCAGCGGCTGACTGATGGAGAAGGTGATTTGACGCGGGCTCTTACCGCCGTTGCTCGGCGCGTTCAGGTCTTCAGAAAGTGCGTCGACCTTGGGATTGAGCCACTTGCGGCTCTGCGCCGCGTCCAGGCGCGCGGCTTCGGCATTGGCCTGCTGCTCAAGCAGGATGGGCGCCCGCGCCAGTGACTGTTGCAGCAGCACGCCGAAGGCCGGCGCGTCGGCTGCTTGGGAGGTGGTTGTTGAAAGGGTGAGCGCGAGCGCGAGGGCGCACAGCGCCAGGCTCGGTTGCGAGACGACATTGCGGCGGCTGGCAAGGCCAGCACCGCGCTGCCTCTGCACCGGCGCGCGAAGGGGAAATTGCGATGACATGAAAACTCCACGGACTGAGCGCGCGCTGGTGCGCGCCCGGGAAAAGCGGCTTGCGGCTTTTCAGGCGTGGAGCGGAGGGGCACGGCCTGCGGGGGGCAGGCTCTTGAAAGAGGTGAACTGCGGTGGCCCGCGGTCGGGCCAGTCAGGGACGGGCGTATCCACTTCGATGGCCGGGAAGGCCACCACGAACGCCGCTACAGAAAGCAGCGCATCGGAAACCGATTGAACGCCGCTCAGCTCCGACGCGGCCTGCGAGCGCAGCGCGATGGCAGGGTGGCCAGCTTGCAGCCCATCATGGCTGTCCTCAGCATGCGATTCGAAGGCCAGGGAATCCCCGGAGGGGCTGTGCAAAGCGGCCAAGCCAGCGTCGGCATCAATGCCGAAGTCATGGTGATGCTGGTGAAACGGTGCGCTGACCTGGTCAAACACCAGAACCATGACCAGCAACAAGCGAAACGCCCACACCCAGCCGCGCTGCTGGGGGGCAACCCCGTCGCGCGAGCATGTTCGTGGGATGACGCTGATTGGCTTCACGATCCTCTGAAATGTTGAGTTAGTTCGCTGTGCTCATGTACCGCCTCGAGCAGGAGCTGAGGGTCGTTGATAGTATCACTGCGGCGTGTTGAATCACGAGCAAAACTGAGCCAGGCGTCACGTCCAAAACTGAGCCACTAAGTTGACGAAGAAATGGACTGTTCGGATGTGGATAAGTCTACTGCGTGATCTGTCTGGGGTGCTCCTTTGGCCGTTTTGGTTCGTGTGGCTCTGATGATCGAAGACGGTTGTGCAGTCGAGTGCCTGAAGCGCCAGCTCTGGTTGCCGGTTTCGACGATGTGGCAGTGATGGGTGAGTCGGTCGAGTAGCGCGGTGGTCATCTTGGCGTCGCCGAACACGCTGGCCCACTCCGAGAACGACAGGTTGGTGGTGACGACCACGCTGGTGCGCTCGTACAGCTTGGACAGCAGGTGGAACAGCAAGGCCCCACCGGCTTGACTGAAGGGCAAATAGCCCATCTCGTCGAGGATGACGAGATCCACGTACATGAGCCGATGTGCCAGTTGCCCGGCCTTACCTTGAGCTTTCTCGGCCTCCAGCAGATTGACCAGCTCGACGGTCGAGAAGAAGCGCACCCGCTTACCATGTGCACGGATGGCATGAACGCCCAGGCTTGTGGCAAGGTGTGTTTTGCCCGTGCCAGGGCCGCCCACGAAGACCACGTTGTGGGCTGAGTCGATGAACTTGAACTCGTGCAGCTGACGCACCAGCGCCTCGTCCACCTGCGCCTGATCAAAGGCAAAGCCAGCCAGGTCGCGGTGGTGCGGGAATCGGGCCGCCCGCATCTGGTAGGCCATGGAGCGCACTTCCCGATGTGCACCCTCGGCCTTGATGAGCTGATGCAGCAGGGCTTCGTGGTCGAGCGATTTGAGCCGGGCGATGCCCAGCAGTTCCGGCCAGGCACTGGCCATGCCGTGCAGGCTCAAGCCCTTGAGGCTTGCTGCGATGTCATTGGACATGGTCATCCTCCTGGGACTGGCGCAGGCTGTCGTAGCGCGACACGTCGGCCTGAGGCGGCTCGTGCAGCGTCAGTGAAGGCAAGGCTGCTTCAGGCAGGCTTTGCACGGCTTGGGGCTCCTTGAGCCTGGCCAGCACGTTGAGCACATGGTCTGCGCTCACGCGGCCCGATTGCAGCGCCAACTCCACGGCCACCAGCACGTCATCGAGCCCGTGCAGGGTGATGGCCATGAGCACCTGGGCCATCACCCGGTCGCCGCCAGGGTGGCGAAGCAGGTGCGCTTGCAGATGCTGCAAGGGCTCGGGCATGGTCTTGAAGGGGGCGCCGTTGCGCAAAGCGCCGGGCTTGCGTTCGAGCAAGCTGACGTAGTGCCGCCAGTCGTACAAGGTCTGGCCACGCTCGAAGCTGCGCGGCAGGCTCACCGGCTGTTCTGGCGATTCCGAGTTGGCACCGACCACCACCAGGCGATCGGGATAAGCCCGCACGCTGACACTGGTGTGGGCCCACTCGCATGGCACGCTGTAGCGATTGCGCTGGTAGTGGATCAGCGAGGTGGCTGTGACCCTGGCCATCTGCTCGACATAGCCATCAAATGGCGCAGGGTTGGGCATCAGGTGCGTCTGCTCTTGCTGCCAGACGTCGGCGATCGTCAGCTCTGGCCACTCGGGGTGAGGCAGCTCATGCCAGGCGTCCAGGCAAGCCTGGTGCAGCCACGCATTGAGGCTCTCCAGGTCGGGCCAGCGGCGTTCCGCTGCCTCCATCCAGATGCCACGACGGCGATCCTGCACGTTCTTCTCGACGATACCCTTCTCCCAGCCAGCGGCGCGGTTGCAGAACTCTGGCTCGAACAGGTAGTGACCCGTCATGGCCTCGAAGCGCGCATTGACGGTGCGGCTCTTGCCCTGACCAACCTTGTCGACGGCGGTCTTCATGTTGTCGTAGATGCCCCGGCGCGGCACGCCACCAAAAGCCGCAAAGGCTCGGGCATGGGCGTCGAACAACATCTCGTGGGCCTGGCTGAAATAGGCGGTGAGCATGAAGGCCCGACTGGCCGCCAGCTTGGTGTGCGAAGCCTCCAGGCGTTTGCGCAGGCCGCCCACGAACAGGTACTCGCAGCTCCAGTCGAACTGGAAGGCCTCGCCCATCTCGAAACTCATGGGTACGAAGGCCATTCGGGTTGGCGCGTCGGACTGTGCCTGCTGCCAGCGCTTGGCGAACTCATAGACCGGGCCTCGGCTGCCAGGGTAGCCCACGGCCTGCAGTGCCCGGAACATGGCCTTGATGCCACGGCGCTCGCGCTTGTTGCGGTGGCTGTCGGCCTTTAGCCAGGTGGCCAGCTGTTCCTTGTAGGGATCGAGAACGCTGGGAAGAGAGGCCCGCTTGGGGTAGCGGGGCTCGACCATCTCGTCGGCCTCGAGCCACTTGGCGGCTGTATTGCGGGAGATGCCCAGCCTTCGGCTGGCTTCGCGCACGCTCAGGTGGTCACGGTGGACCATGCGGCGCAATTTGCTCAATGTGCTCACGTTGATCACTCCTGCACCCCACTGCTGCAAAAAACAGCAGGGTAGGTGGATAACGTGGCTCAAAATTGGGCGTGACGGATGCCCTTTAGTGGCTCAGTTTTGCTCGTGATTCAACAGGGACAATGATGCTCGTGGCGAATGAGCTCGCATCAAGCCCTGACGAACTTGACGTTATGCTCGTTCCATAAACCTTTGGAGGATGGCTGCGGACGGATAGCTCGACATCGAGGCGATTCCGTTTGCGAGCTCAACAGGATAGAGTGCTCCTTCAAACTTGTGACTCACTAGCCCGGGGAGCGTGGCAAGTATGCGATCTAGCCCAATAAGGTCCCCTGTGACTGGTCTGTCTTCCGATGGGAGATAGGTGCCGGTCGGGACGTTCAGCACCATATAGGTACTGGGATCGACCTTTAGGTACAGCTTCTCACCCCAATTTGTCTTCAGCCCGTATGGGTTCGCCGCAGTCGGAGTGCGGTACACCTCCTTATGCACGTATCCGTGCGTCAGCGGCGCGAAGGTCAAAGGCTCGCCGCGATTGTGGGGGGCAGCGAACCGAACGATGGACGCGAGGTGGTCGAAGAAGGCTCCGCTCTTCTCCTGGCCAATAATGTGAACGGGCCGCCCGACATCCTTGGCATGCTGCAGAAACTCCCGGATATTCGGAACCATCTTGGAGTACTGGCTGCGGAGCGTCAGCGGGCCGTCCTTGACGAACAACGTGTCCGACACCAGAGCTCGGTCACTGTGGTCCCACATCAGGCGTACCGCTGTGAACAGCATCAAATGCTCCATCACCAACATGTAGGACGACGCCAGCGACTCCGGCGCGCTGTCCTCGCCCATCTCCATGTGGAAGCCCCACACGTCAGACAGATAGACTTGGCCGCCGCACGCGCTGCAATTGCCGTCTTCGCTATCGTGCGGTAAGCCGCCCGCGACATCCTCTCGACAGTGTGGACACTGGAATGCCGGCGAACTAGCCAGGCTCCCCGGCACCCACTTCTTGTAGGCAAGCCACTTCATTGTTTCATGAAAGCAGCCGCCTTGGTCGACACGGATAGAGTCGCGAACGATGTTGCGGACCGCCTCGAAGTTTGTGCCCATGCTGGTGCGCACGTTTTTTAGCGGGAACACCGTCGCATGCTGCACGCCCGTGTCTTTGAGCGCATCACGCAGAAGCAACGGGTGCGGCAGGTCCTTATCGATGACGTCGAGCTTGGCCCTATCGAGCATCAGAAGCGCCGTCTTGACGAAGGCGACCTCCCGTGGAGGCATCTGCTCCGAGCGTACAGGGACAAACGACCCGTCTACCGCCCAGATGTTGCGCAGCGGCTCAATGCCTTCGGGGTCGAAGGTCTGCCAGACAGTACTGGAAGGATCCCCCTCTACAGGCGGCGATCCCTCGAAGTCCTCGACGAGTGAGCGAACCCAGGGGCTCTCGATGACGGCCAAGTGGCCGAGTTTCGAGGCGGACTCTCCGGGCAGGCGTGTTCCTTGGGCGTAGGGCATCGCAGGTCTCTCCGCCTCAGCCTTGTGCAAGAGCCGCGGCAGGTGTGCCCGCAGCGGGGCGCGCCTCGAACCGGAAGGCTTGGGTAGGAATGACAAACCGGTGGGACATGGTCAGCATCCGCATGTAGCCCGGTGTTTTTGCTCGCAAGATGTCGTCTTCCACACCCGAGAAAGCGATTTGAACCCGGGCCAAGGACTTGACCTCATCCTGACTCGAGAGGTGCCCGACGAAGAAATTCTCGGTCTGCGCCAACAGTTCCCTGTTGATGGTCGAAGGAGACTGCGTCGAGTAGACCATCCCAATGTGGAACTTGGCCCCTTCCTTGGCGAACCGTGCGTAGACCCCCGTCAGGTCCTTGCTCTCGGGCGGGAAGAGATTGTGCGCTTCTTCGAAGTAGAGCTGGACGTAGCGATTGCCCAAGGTGTTCGAGACGAACTTGGTCTCTTGTGCCCGGAACACTGCAGTCGACAGCAGGTTTGAGAAGTACCGACGAATGCTGTCCGTGGCGTTGCCCAAGTCAAGGATGACTGTCCTGCCTTGGTCAAGAAGCTGAAGGATCTCGGTCTGGAAGTTGCCAGCGTCCGCTGCGTGGTATTGCTGGTATGCGCGCAGCACGGAGGGCCCTGAGCCGGTTGCCGGGTTCAAGAACTCCAGCAGGGCGGTCATCTCTGCGTCGAAGACCGGGCGGCCGCTGCTCATCAGCAATGGGTTGCTCGAGTCCTCCCGCCGCCACTGAGCAATTACCTCAAGCTCTGCTTGCAACTCGTCGAGATTGGTGGGATTGGCTGGGGGCTGCGCGCCGTTGCGCACAGCAGCATAGGCTGCTGTCCGAGTAGACTGGTTGAAGTGACAGTCGAAGCCTTTGATGTACTGCGTTGCGTACAGTCGAAGACCTCGAAGCCTGTCTTCGTCCGCCCGGAACCCCGCCTTGCTCAAGCAGGCCCAATACGCCTGCACCTTACGAACCGCCCGACTTCGGTCAGACTCATTCATTGCGGCAATGTCGGCCAGGTCAGGAAGGCTGACGCTTGCAAACGATCGGATGTAGTTGGAGCGCTGGCCGTCCTGTTCGAGAAGCGAAGCAAGGACTTCAATGCAAGCCGCAGGCTGCTCGTAGAAATTCAGCCTGAGGGGCCGAGAGGGCGTGCCGGGCCGCGCAGTCAGTGCGTAGACCTGGCACCTTGCCTCGTTGGCTGACCGGATCGACCGGTTGCCGTCTTGCGGATTGTCGTTGGCGTACTCGCCGTTGATGTCGAAGATGAGTTGGCCAACCGAGTTGTCGCCTTCCGTGGCGTCGAGCATCGCCTGGGCCAGGAGCTTGACCACGTTGGACTTGCCGAGCCGCGTCTTGCCGAACATCGCCGTGCGGCATCCCTTGAAATCCCTCATGGAGATCGAGACTTCGATGCCTGTGACTGCGCCGTCGCTGAAGAGGCCGCACTCCATCGTCCGCAGGTTGCCGATGGTGGCCCGCTACTCGGACTTGACCATGCCGTTGACGACGAGCTTGAGCAGGGCTTCATCGGGGGCGAACACTTTGTAGCGGTGCGCGCTGACGACGTTGTTGACGTCGCCCGAGAAGTGCAACTCGCGCATATTGGCGGGGTTCGCGTAGAACATGCCAAGCACATCGCAATCCAGCGCGCCCCATTGCAGTTCACTTTGCGTCCAGACATCCAGCTCGGGCATGGACTTTTTGTGAAGCTCGAAGTAGGTCTGCTGCACTTGATTGGACAGCGGGGTCGGCGACACACCCGTAACCCGAAGCAGGGTGAAGTGAGGCGGTGCAGGCTGGGCGCCACCATTAGCGCCTGTGGGGGTCATGATAAGAAACGACCCGCGAGGGATGCCGCCGACAGCGATTTTGTAGGGATCGCTTGTGATGATCTTCGCAGAATCGAAACCGAGCTCGAGAACATAGCCGACGAAGCGCATGTCCGCCGTACGGCGGGCCATTTCCATCTGATCTTCGCGCTGCAAGAACGTGCGAAGCGCGTCAATAGGGTTGCCCTGCGTCGCCGCAACGTTTACAAGATTACCAAGATCCGGCATTCAAAATCCCCCTGTAGACTTTAGAATTTAGACGTTAGCTCGAATGATGAGCTCTTCGAAGTAGCTGCGCCCGGCTTTGTCAGCCGAGATTCGCGAGTATCGGGATACCACCCGGCGTTCAAAGAGTGCGCTGCCGTAGAGATCTCGAACTGATTGGTGGTTCGCATTCGTGCATACGACCTTCACCCCGCGTAACACGGCGCGAGTCAGTGCTTGCGCCAAGCGCTCTTGGTCGGCCCAGGAAAACAAGACCTCGTTGTATTTCCGAAAGCCGTTGTAGTTGTGCCGGACCGTATAAGGCGGGTCGCAAAAAACGAAGTCGCCACTATTAGCCCTGTCGATAAGCGACTCAAAGTCGCCCGCCACCAGCTCGGCGCCCGCAAGAACTTTGGACATCGACTCAAAATCATCCGTTTCGATGAGAACCTTATCCTTGCTGCCTCGCGGGACGTTAAACTCACCCTGCCTGTTCACCCTGTATATGCCGTTGAAGCAGGTCCGATTAAGATAGATGAGCCTGGAGGCCCGCTGCACCAAATCGCTGGGCGCCCTGGCGCGGAGCCAATAGTAATAGACGTCGGGGTCCTCGCGGTGCCGCCTCTGACGGTAGCGAAGGCTGGATTCGAGCGCCTGCCAGTCGTCTTTGATGGCGCGGTAGGTGTCCACGAGGTCGGCGTTGACGTCACCGAGCAGCGCCTGCCTAGGCTTAAGGTGAAAGTACACGGACCCAGCGCCCAGGAAGGGTTCCACGTAGGTGCAGTACTCGGACGGAAGCAGATCGGCGTGCTTGCAGACGAACCAGCGCTTGCCACCGGCCCACTTTAGGAATGGCACGAGCTCTGTTGGGGTAACGTCTGATCCTGATCCTTCTTCAAGCGCCAATGTAGCCGACCCAGGCGGCTTCCCCCCCAGGGTACCTTCATTCGATTCGGCTGCTGTACGTACAGTCATTCCAGCCCCGGCAGCCCATACCCTTGGTACGCGTCGGACCTTAGTCCCGATGCCGCTAATAGGAGCCCTGTGCGAAGCGCCTGCGCTTCCAGCGTCACATATGTTGTCATCCGGCGGAACACCTATCACTCCCTCTCTATTTTCTTGTTCTAACCAGGCTGGCTGATGATACCTTTGTCGAGCTGCCAACCTCTGTCCCGAAGCTGGGACAGGAGAGTTCAGCCACAGGCCCTGCCGCCAAGAGCCGTTCGCACTCAATGTCCTCGATGATCGATTCTGAACGAGGTCAGATGGATAGCCAGCGGGCAAAGCTTCCAGGCTGCTACTTTCGATCATCGTTGCTATTCTTAGGCTAGGCGCGATTGTCGACATACAGCCTAGTGCTGACTGCCAATGTTCCAGTGGCTCTTGTGCAGCGGTTGCTGCCGTTCAACAACCGGGAGTCGAAGGTGTGCCATCGGTCATCAATAGCCATTGGCGGACGGCCGCATCGTGGTAGCAGGTGCATGGCCGTTGCGAGGATGGTCGAGCCGTTTGTTCGAGTGAGGGGACTGCTCGCAGCAGCGGCCGTCAACTGCACCCCTGCGACCGCCGTGTCGCCGCGTGGGCAGCCGCGCATTCATGCCGCCGAACATCTGCGTCATGAACTCGCGGGCCACCCGCAGCACCTTGGCCGGCGAGCCGGCGTTGCGCTTCATTCCCCTCCTCGAAGAGAACCCGAGCGAACAGCGATCCGCCGGCATAGAACTGCGCAGTGGTGTTGGCGGCGAGCAACATCTCGGAAACCGCCCAGGTGAGCGAGGGCGGTGACGGAATCCCTCCGAGTTCCTCAGGAAGGCCGAGCCGATCCCAGCCGCCGTCGAGGAACGCCCTGACGCTGGCCTTGACCGAATCGGGCAGCGGCACGTACTCCAGATCCGAGGCCATCTTGTCGCCGTTGGCATAGGCCCAGTCGAAGAACTTCAGCGCATTGGCGGCATTGACCGGCTTGTCCTGGCTCTTGTACATCAGGATGAACGTCGCTCCGGTGATCGGCCACGCGTCCTTGCCGGCCTGCTCGGTCAGCACCTGGTAGAAGCTCTTGGCCCACTCGGCGCCGGCGGCGGCGGCCTTGAAGTTCTCTTCGGCCGGGGCGACGTAGTTGCCGTCCTTGTTCTTCATCAGCACGTGCGACATCTTGTTCTGCTTGGCGTAGGCGTACTCGACGTAGCCGATCGAGTTCGGCAGGCGCTGCACGAAGGCCGACACGCCCTCGTTGCCCTTGCCGCCGGCGCCGGTCGGCCAGTTGACCGCGGTGCCCTCGCCGACCTTGGACTGCCACTCGGGGTTGACCTTCGACAGGTAATTCGTGAAAAGGAAGGTCGTGCCCGAGCCGTCGGCGCGGCGCACCGGGGCGATGGCGGTGTCGGGCAGCGGCACGCCGGGGTTCAACGCGGTCAGCGCCGGGTCGTTCCACTTGGTGATCTTGCCGAGATAGATGTCGCCGAGCACCTGGCCGGTCATCTTGATCTGGCCCGGGGCGATGCCCTTGATGTTGACGACCGGCACGACGCCGCCGATCACGGTCGGGAACTGGACCATGCCGTCCTTCGCAAGCTCGTCGTCCTTCAGCGGAGCGTCCGAGGCGCCGAAGTCGACCGTCTTGGCCTTGATCTGGCGGATGCCGGCGCCCGAGCCGACCGACTGGTAGTTGATGCGCGCCCCGGTGGCCTTGTTGTAGGCGTCGGCCCACTTCGCGTAGACGGGGGCCGGGAAGGTGGCGCCGGCGCCGGTCACGTCCTGCGCCAAGGCAGCGCCGGTGACGGCGGTCAGGGCCAGCGCGGCGAACGCGGTGCGGAGAGGCGGAAAGTTCATCGGGAACACCTTTCGAGGCAGGTTGCGAACGGAGAGTCACTCTAGGGAGGCTTTGTGACAGCGGCGTGAAAGCGCATCGGGCAGACCGCGCATTTGACGGCCGGTGCAAGGCTTGTCATGCCGGCGTCACGTGCCTGTCACGCAGCCTGCCTATCGTTGCGCCCGCACCGGCTGCCCGGCCGGCCCTTCCTCAGGAGCCCGAATGAACCTCATCACCCGCCGCCTGGTCGCCACGACCGCCGCGATGCTGGCCCTGGCCGGCTGCGCCTCCACCCCGGCACCGAAGACGATCACCGACACCGCCGCGGCGACACCGCAGCTGTCGACGCTGAACAAGCTCGTCAACGAGGCCGGCCTCGCCGACACGCTGCGTGGCGCCGGCCCGTACACCGTGTTCGCGCCTTCCGACGACGCCTTCAAGGCGGTGCCGAAGGCGACGATGGACGCCCTGGCCAAGGACAAGGAACTGCTGAAGGCCGTACTGACCTATCACGTGCTGCCGGGCAAAGTGACGGCCGACGCCGTCAAGAACGGCAACGCGAAGACGGTGCAGGGCGAGAACGTCGCCCTGGCCCGCGCCGGAACCTTCGTGACCGTCGAAGACGCACTGGTGACCCAGGCCAACGTCGACGCGAGCAACGGCGTCGTCCATGTGATCGACAAGGTGCTGATGCCGCCGAAGAAGAAGTAAGGCGCGCGCGGCCGGAGCTCTCGACGCGCCCGCGGGGACCGCCCGCCGGCGCGTTTGAAACCTTTCATAATTCGACTATCATTGAACTATGGAAGAACAGGATGTCGTGCAAAGCCTCTCCGCCCTGGCCCAGCCGGCCCGGCTGCGCGCCTACCGCGCGCTCGTCGTGGCCGGCCCGGCCGGGCTGACCCCCGGCCGGCTGGCCGAGGCGCTGGAGGTCGCGCCGACCACCTTGTCCTTCCAC